>NZ_CP099490.1:3142756-3457032 GCF_023923205.1 Ornithinimicrobium cryptoxanthini
CGACGAGCTGGTCGCGCTCAACGGCGAGTATGCCGCGCTCTGGCGGGCCTGGACCACCTGACCTCCCCTCCGGACCTGGGCACCGTTGTCGACGCTGTGCGATAGATATTTCCCTCCCACACGACGCATCACGGTGCCCAGACTGCTCGTGAGGGGCGCCTAGGCTTGGGCACATGAGCTCCCTGCCGCAGATCCTGCTCGACCCTGCCCGCCGCCCGGCCGTCGTGGACACGCTCGTGGGTGTCGTTAATGCCGAGGTGGCAAGCAAGTCCGGCCTCGGCGGCAGGGTGATCAGGACCGGCTACGGCGCGGTGACCAAGCTGGCCGACGGTTTTGTCGCCAAGGCCGTCAACCGCCTGCTGCCCGGCTTCGCCGACGCACTCGACCCGTTCTGGCAGGAGCGCGCGGGTCGCTCGTTCGCCGATGTCCTGGTCGCCCGGCAGGACGAGGCGGCCGAGGCGCTGATCGCCGTCACCGACGCCCAGGTGGCGGGCACCTCCAACGGCGTGGTCAAGAAGGTCTATGGCACGCTGCGCGGTCGGGCCAGGGAGAACGTCGTCGCCGCGCTCCCCCGCGTGGGTGCCGCGATCGAGTCGCACGCGGGCTGATCCGCCGCCGGGATGATCGAGACGCTCAGGCGCCCGATCCCCACCAGGTGACCGGCACGCCGTGCGGCGGCGCTTCGCCGAGGACCCGTTCCTGCCCTGAGGGCCATGATGTCGCCGTCACGACGAACCGGTGCGGACCGTCCGCTTCGAGGCGGCGCGGCTCGAACGCCAGGTGGGTGAACGGCATCGTCTCGGTGGCCGTCTGTCCAAGCGCCTGGACGTGCTCGCTGACCCGGTGCTGCTCCTCCTGCGGGAGGTACTGCCACATCACCGAGTGCCACAGCACCGTGCGGGTGCCCTCCCGAAGCTCGAGGGACTCCACGTAGTCACCCGCACCGGCAGCCACCAGCGACACCGGCTCCTCCCGCGCGAGGACCAGCGCTGACCTGAGCCGTGCCAGCCTGGCGCTCTGATCGGGCCACACGCAGGACAGCAGCGACAGGGCACCGTCCTCGGTGGTGGCATCGATGGGGCTCAGGTCGCAGCCACCACGCTCCACGATCCGGACCCTCGGCGCGGCACCTTCAGGCACTCGGTCCCAGGCCGGGTCGAGCAGCACCCCGTGGTCGTCCCCAGCAACCCCCGACTCCCCGCCGCCCGCCGGGCTCGCCATCTCAGCGGGCCACGCGTCACCGTCAGCGGCGTGATAGGTGAAGTGGTCAGCCAACAGATTCATCCCGGCAGAGGCGCCGATCTCAAAGAGCCGGATGGGCAGACCGTCCGGCACCAGCTGCAGCAGTCCGCCGAACAGCGCCGCGGAACGGCCCACCTCGTTGGTCTGCGGCGGGGACGCCAGCCCGGCACGGACCTGCTCCACATGCTCGACCAGCACCTGGCGGAAGGCGGGCCAGGCCGCGTCCGGGTCGCCCGTCCCGCCCACGCTCGGATAGTGCGCCGCCAGGTCAGGAGCACCCCCGGTGAGGACCAACCGGTGGACCGCGGCCATCAGGCGCAGTGCCAGCGCCGACGGCCCTCGGTCCAGCTCGTGGCCGTCAAGCACGGCGGCACCGGCGCTGCCACCGGTCCCCGACCCGCCCTCGGAGACCTCCTGCGCGAGACGCTCGAGGAGCACGGCATAGAACGGCGAGCCCAGCTGCTCGCAGGCAGCGGCCTGCTGGCGGATCAGCTCCACCTGACGTCCCAGTCCTGTGCTCACGTCTTGCATCGTGCCACGGACGAAGACGTATGACGCGCCACGGGTGGGTGCCACCCGCCCGCCCTCAGGTGGCAGCGACGGCAGCCAGGTCATCGAGCATGACCTGACGGATCAGCACGCTCGCCCAGTCCAGGATCTCCTTGTCCCGCAGCACCTTGCCGCCGACCCGCGCTGTCTTGGGCACTGGCACCAGGATAGTCCTGGTGGCCGCCTTGAGGATGGTGCCCGGGAAGAGCCGGCTCAGGCGCAGCTGCTGACTCTCGCGCAGCTCGACCGGGCCGAAGCGGATCGTCTGTCCCTGCGTCGAGATGTCGGTCAGGCCCGCGCGGCGGGCCAGCGTGCGCAGCCGGGCCACCTCGAGCAGCGTCTGCACCGGGAGCGGCGGGGCGCCATAGCGGTCGACCAGCTCGGCCTCGATCTCGGTCAGCTCGGCCTCGTCGGTGACCTTGGCCAGCTTGGTGTAGGCCTCCAGCCGCAGCCGCTCACCGGGGATGTATTCGTGCGGCAGGTGCGCGTCGACGGGCAGCTCGATCTTGATCTCCGTCGGCGTCTCGTCCAGCTCACCCTTGAAGCCGGCGACGGCATCGCTGACGAGCCGGACATAGAGGTCGAACCCGACGCCGGCAATGTGACCGGACTGCTCGCCGCCGAGCAGGTTGCCCGCGCCCCGGATCTCCAGGTCCTTCATCGCCACGGCCATGCCGGAGCCGAGGTCGGTGTTGGTGGCGATGGTCTGCAGCCGCTCCACCGCGGTCTCGGTCAGCGGCTTCTCGGGCGGATAGGTGAAGTAGGCGTAGGCCCGCTCCCGGCCACGGCCCACCCGGCCACGCAGCTGGTGCAGCTGCGAAAGGCCGAACTGGTCCGCCCGGTCGACGATGAGGGTGTTGGCGTTGGAGATGTCCAGCCCGGTCTCGACGATCGTGGTGCAGACCATCACGTCGAAGTTGCCCTCCCAGAAGTCGACCACCACCTTCTCCAGCCGGTGCTCCCCCATCTGGCCGTGGGCAGTCGCCACCCGCGCTTCCGGGACCAGCTCGCGGATGCGGCTGGCGACCCGCTCGATCGAGGTCACCTTGTTGTGCACGAAGAAGACCTGCCCGTCACGGAGCAGCTCCCGCCGGATCGCCGCGGCGATCTGCCGCTCGTCATAACCGCCGACGAACGTCAGGACCGGGTGCCGCTCCTCCGGCGGGGTGGCCAGCGTCGACATCTCCCGGATGCCCGTGACCGCCATCTCCAGGGTGCGCGGGATCGGGGTGGCCGACATCGCGAGCACGTCGACGTTGGTGCGCAGGGCCTTGAGCTGCTCCTTGTGCTCGACACCGAAGCGCTGCTCCTCGTCGATCACGACGAGGCCGAGGTCCTTGAAGGTCACCGCGGTCGACAGGATGCGGTGCGTGCCGATCACCAGGTCGACGCTGCCGTCGGCCAGCCCCTTGATGACCTCCTTGGCCTCCTTGTCCGACTGGAAGCGCGACAGGGGCCGCACGACCACGGGATACTGCGCATAGCGCTCGGTGAACGTCTCGAAGTGCTGCTGCACCAGCAGCGTGGTCGGCACCAGGATCGCGACCTGCTTGCCGTCCTGGATCGCCTTGAAGGCGGCCCGCACCGCGATCTCCGTCTTGCCATAGCCCACGTCACCGGAGATCAGCCGGTCCATCGGGACCGGCTTCTCCATGTCCGCCTTGACCTCCTCGACGCTGGAGAGCTGGTCGGTGGTCTCCACGAAGGCGAAGGCGTCCTCGAGCTCGCGCTGCCACGGAGTGTCCGGACCGAACGCATAGCCCTGTGTCGCCATCCGCGCGCTGTAGAGACGGATCAGCTCGGCCGCGATCTGCTTGACGTGCTTCTTGGCGCGCGACTTCGTCTTCTGCCAGTCAGCACCGCCCAGGCGGTGCAGCGACGGCGCCTCGCCACCGACATACTTCGTGATCTGGTCGAGCTGGTCGGTGGGGACATACAACCGGTCGGCGGGCTGACCTCGCTTGGCCGAGGCGTATTCGAGCACGAGGTATTCGCGCACCGCCCCCTGCACCTGCCGCTGCGCCATCTCGACGAACCGGCCGACGCCGTGCTGCTCGTGCACCACGAAGTCACCGGGCCGCAGCTGCAAGGGGTCGACCTGCGCCCGCCGGCGCGACGGCATCCGCCGCATGTCCTTGGTCGTGCCCCCGGTGCTGACCTGGCCGGTCAGATCAGCCTCGCCGACCAGGACCAGCTTGGCGCCCGGCAGCACGAAACCGCGCCCGACGCTGCCTGTGGTGACCTGCACGACGTCGGGGTCCAACATCTCCAGGGGAGAACTGAGCCGGTGCGGGATGTCGCTCTCGGCGAGCACCTCGCTGACCCGACGCGCCAGACCGGGTCCCTCCAGCGAGACGATGACCCGCTGGCCGTCGGCGAGCCACCCGCGCAGTGCCGCCACGACCGCGTCGGTGTCGCTGCGGAACGCCTCGACCGGGCTGGAGTCGACGGTGATTGCGCGGGCGGCGTCGTCATCGCTGCCATCGGTGAACTGCGCGAGCTCGTCGTCACCGGCGAAGGCTGTGAAGGTCCACCAGCTGAGGTCCAGCTCGAGTGCGCGTGCCCGCATGTCGCCCAGCGACCAGTAGGACGCCCCGCCCAGGACCTCCTGGAGGTCGACCGGACCGGATGACGCGGTGGCGCCACCGGCGGCCGCTGCCCAGCTGGCGCCGAGGAACTCCTCACTGGTCTGCACGAGATCGTGCGCGCGCGAGCGGATCCGCTCCGGGTCGAACAGGACAACGCCGGTGCGCTCCGGGAGCACGTCGAGCAGAGTCTCCATCGCATCGACCAGCACAGGTGCCAGCGACTCCATGCCCTCGACCGCGATCCCCTCGGCGAGCTTGCCCAGCATGTCCCCGACCCCGGGCAGCTGATCGGCGAGCGCGGCCGCCCGCCCCCGCACCTGATCGGTCAGCAGCAGCTCGCGGCACGGAGGTGCCCAGAGCCCACCGTCGGCGATCTCCAGGGAGCGTTGGTCGGCGACCTTGAACCAGCGGATCTCCTCGACCGTGTCGCCCCAGAACTCCACCCGCAGCGGGTGCTCCGCGGTGGGCGGGAAGACGTCGAGGATCCCGCCCCGCACCGAGAACTCGCCACGCCGCTCGACCAGGTCGGTGCGGGTGTAGGCGGCTGCGGCCAGTGCCTGGACCACGTCCTCGAACTCGTGGGTCTCCCCCGCCCGCAGCTGCACCGGCTCAAGCTCACCGAGTCCGGCCACGAACGGCTGGAGCAGGGAGCGGGCGGAGGCCACGACGACCTGCACCGGTCCGTATGCCGAGTCGCCGGTCTCCGGGTGCGCCAACCGGCGCAGCACCGCCAGTCGCTGACCGACTGTGTCACTGCGCGGGCTGAGCCGCTCGTGCGGGAGGGTCTCCCAGCTGGGGAAGGTCGCGATGCCCTCGGAGGGGAGGAACTCGGCCAGCGCGGCGGCGAGGTCGTCCGCCTCGCGCCCGGTCGCGGTGACGGCCAGGACGGTCCGGTCGGCCGCCAGGCCCGCCACCAGTGCAGGACGGGCTCCGGAGGCGACGGCGACGTCCACCAACCGCTCGCGGTCGGCGGCAGCAGCCACCACCGCAGCGGCACCGGGATCGGTGACCAGCCCGGACAGCACTGGGGTCAAACTCATCGGACCTGACTCTCTCGACGTCACGCGCCGGGGCGGTGGTGGGCAGCACAAAGACCCCGATCTAGGAACCGACCCGGGTTTCTGCAAGTCTAAGGGCGAGCACTGACACCACCTGGGGCGCGGTTGCGTCCACAGGACCCGGACAGGAAGATCAAGGCGTGATTGACACAGTTGACGGCCACCGCAACCCTGCCCGGTCCTGGGGTGCCACCCTGCTGCTCGGTGCCGCTCTCGGGCTCCCGCTGTCGCTCACGGCGGGGATGGCGACGGCCGACGAGGAGCCCCTCGAGCTGACCGACCAGATCACGGACACGGTCGGCGCCCTCGCCGGCAGCGAGGACGAGGTCGAGGCCAGCCTGGCCGACCTGCGTGACGAGACCGGCCTGCAGCTCTTCGTGGTCTATGTCGACCGGTTTGACCGGGCGGACGGCGCGTCCTGGGCCGAGGAGACCTATGACCTCAACGGATTCGGTGAGGACGACCTGCTGCTCGCGGTCGCCGTCGACCAGCGCGCCTATGGGACTGCCAGCACCGCGCGGGTCATCGACAGCGGCGGGCTGACCAGCTGGCGCAGCGAGTTCATCGAGCCCCACCTGGCTGACGACGACTGGGCCGGCGCGGCGATCGGCGCGGCCGACGGCCTGGCCGAGCTGCTCCCCGACGGGGTCAACACCCCCGTCAACACCGACCAACCTCCACCCAACAGTGGCGAGAGCTGGCAGCCCTCCGGCTCCAGCGGCTTCAGCAGCTTCCCCTGGATCTTTGCGGTGCCCGTGATGGCCGTCGTGGGCTCCAAGGTCATCTCGGCGGTGGGCAACAAGTCCGCCAGGCGCAGCCGGGACGCGGCCGGCGAGCTGCCGACCGAGTCCAGCCGCACCGCGCAGGTGCCCACCCAGGAGCTGCAACGCCATGCGGCCGCGTCTCTGGTGGGCCTGGACAACGCGTTGCGCAGCGCCGAGGAGGAGCTCAGCTTCGCCGAGGCGCAGTTCGGCCAGCAGCGCACGCAGGCCTTCCGGGAGGTGCTCAAGGACTCCCGCACCAGGTCGCAGGAGGCGTTCCGGATCCGCCAGCAGCTCGACGACGCCGACCAGGAGGCCGAGTCCGTCGAGCGCCACATGCTGGGTCAGATCATCGAGCTCTGCACGGCGGCCAAGGCCAACCTGGACTCGCACACGGCTCAGTTCGCCGAGATGCGCGCGCTGCAGGACAACGTGCCGCAGTTCCTCGAGGAACTTGCTGGGCGCGCCGGTGAGGTGGCTGAGCGGCTGCCGGTGGCAGACCAGGAGATCAACGGGCTGGCCGCGCGCTATCCCGAGCAGGCGTTGGTCACCGTGCGCGCCCACCGGGCGCAGGCTGAGCGGCTCATCGACAGCGCCCACGGCTTCGTCGATGCCGGCCGCGAGGCCCTGACCACCAGCGACCGTCCGTCCGCGGTTGCCGCTGCGCGGGCGGCCGAGGAGTCGATCGGCCAGGCGGTGCGGCTGCTGGATGCCATCGCCTCGGCCGACAGCGACCTGGCCAACGCCAAGCAGGTGCTGTCCAAGGCGGTCGCCTCGCTGACCTCTGACATCCAGGACGCGCAGCGCCTCGCCCCCAAGGACTCGGTCATCCAGCCCGTCGTCGAGCGTGCCCGGCAGGCCATCGCCCGGGGGCAGAGCGCCGACACCTCCGGTGACCCGCTGGCCGCGCTGGCGCTGCTGGACGCCACCGAGCACGACCTGGACACGCTGCTCGACCCGCTGCGCGACGCGGAGAGCCAGCGCACCAAGATCCGCGAGGACTTCGGTGAGCGGGTCAGCCGGGTCGGTGCGCGCCTGCGCAGCATCGACGAGACCATCGCCACCCGCCGCGGAGCCGTCAACAGCGGCGCGCGGACCCGGATCTCCGAGGCGCTGCGCCTCTTTGAGGACGCTCAGCGTCTGGCGGACACCGACGCGACCAAGGCCGTCAGTCTGCTGACCCGCGCGGAGCAGCTGGGCGAGCAGGCCCTCAGCGAGGCGCAGCAGGACCTGGACCGGTGGAACGGACCAGGCAGCAGCAACCGCAGCGGCGGCATCGACCCGCTCTCGCTGATCCTCGGCGGCATCCTGGCCGGCGGCAACCGGCACAGCGGCGGTTGGGGCGGGGGCGGCGGCTTCGGTGGCGGTGGTTTCGGCGGAGGAGGTGGCGGTGGCTTCGGCGGAGGCGGTTTTGGTGGCGGCGGCACGGCCTCGTCGGGAGGTCGATTCTGACCACGGATGATTGACTCACTGTGGAACCAATCGGCGGCCCGCGCCGTCAATGACTAGGACTGGCACACACAAGACGTCTTGCACCACACTGGTGCCGACGAAAGGACACATGGACCATGACTCAGAAGCAGACCATCCTGGGCCGGATCAGCCAGCTCGCGAAGGCAAACGTCAACTCGATCCTGGACCGCGCCGAGGACCCGGAGAAGATGCTCGACCAGCTCGTGCGTGACTACACCAACTCGATCGCCGAGGCCGAGGAAGCCGTGGCGCAGACCATCGCCAACGTGCGGATGGCCGAAGCTGACCTGCGCAGCGACGAGGAGGCGGCGCAGGAGTGGGGCCGCAAGGCAGGTGCGGCGTCACGCAAGGCCGAGGAGCTGCGCGGCAGCGGCGACGCCGCCGGCGCCGACAAGTTCGACAACCTGGCCAAGATCGCGCTGGGTCGCCAGATCCAGCACGAGAGCGACGCCAAGGCGGCCCGCCCGGCCATCGACCAGCAGAACGTCACGGTCGACACCCTCAAGCAGGGACTGACCAGCATGAAGACCAAGCTGGAGCAGCTGAAGTCCAAGCGCGGCACCCTGGTCGCCCGGGCCCGCTCGGTCGAGGCCCAGGGCAAGGTCAACGAGGCCATGCGCTCCATCGACGTGATGGACCCCACCAGCGACCTGGGCCGGTTCGAGGAGAAGATCAAGCGCGAGGAAGCCCTCGTCGCGGGCCGGGCCGAGGCCCACGCCACCACCCTCGAGGACCAGTTCGACGAGCTGGAGGACACCGGTCACGACGCTGAGATCGAGGCCCGCCTCGCCGCGCTGAAGAACCAGGGCTGACCACTAGCACCACCGCACCACACGCTGGGCCCGTCGGACACCGTCCGGCGGGCCCGGTGGACTTTTCAGCCTCGGGGGAAGGACCCGGACTCAGCGTGCGTGGAACCGCCCCTGGGCAGCCTCGAGGCCCAGGTGCACCAGGTCGTGGACCGCGTCGACTCCGTCGCCGATGAGCAGTTCGACGTCCACGCGCTCCCGTGCCGGGAAGTCGGAGAGCACATAGGCCGCCGGGTCCTGACGACCGGGAGGCCGACCGATGCCCAGCCGCACCCGCAGATAGTCCTTGGTCCCCAGGGACTGGCTGATGGAGCGCAGTCCGTTGTGGCCGCCCTCGCCCCCACCACGCTTGAGCTTGATCGCACCGAAGTCGATGTCGAGCTCGTCGTGCACCACGATGATCTGAGTCAGCGGCACCTTGTAGAACGCGACTAGCCCCGCCACCGGGCCGCCGGAGACGTTCATGTAGGTCATCGGCTGGGCCAGGATCGCGCGTGGCCCCGGCGCCCCGCCTGGCAGCGTGCCGAGGCGGATCTCGCTGACCCAGGCGCGGGCCTTGTGCTGCTTGGCCGCGACGCCGGCCTGCTGAGCCAGGTCGGCGATGACCATCGCCCCGATGTTGTGCCGGTTGCCGGCATACTTCGGCCCCGGGTTGCCCAGGCCGACCACCAACCAGGGCTCCATCGCTCCTCCTCGTGCGGTCAGTCGTGCGGGAGTTCGTGCCGCAGACAACCTACTGCCCGGGGCGCACACTCTGGCGAGAGTGCGCCCCGGGCAGTCAGCCGTCGGCAGTCGGGATGAGCCGGTCTAACTCACCCCAAGAGTGGGTCAGGCGTCCTCGGACTTGGCCTCGTCGCCCTCAGCCGCTGCCTCGTCACCCTCGGCAGCCTCGTCGGACTCCGGCTCCTCGTGCTCGATGCCGGCATCGGCCTCGGCCTCGGCGAGCTCGGCCTCCAGGGCCTCCTCGGAGATGGACTCCCGGACGTTGACCAGGAGCGCCTCGGGGTCGGTGACCAACGTGACGCCCTCGGGCAGCTCGACCGCACCGGCCAGGATCTGCGTGCCGGCCTCAAGACCCTCGACCGAGACCACGAAGGACTGCGGGATGCTGGTCGCGTCCGTCTCGACGGAGATCTCGGTGTAGTCGGTGGTGACGATCGTCTCGGGCGCAGCCTGGCCCTCGACGTGGACCGCGATGTCGACGATGACCTTCTCACCCTTGATGATGACGACCAGGTCGACGTGCTCGATGGTGCGCTTGATCGGGTCGCGCTGCACGTCCTTGACCAGGGCCAGGTGGTCCTCGCCGCCCTCGACGGCCAGCGTCAGCACGGCGTTGGTGTGCTTGAGCGCCATCATGGTCTCGTGACCCGGCAGGGTCAGGTGGATGGGGTCGCCACCGTGGCCATAGAGGACGGCGGGGATCTTGTCGGCGCGGCGCACGCGACGGGCCGCGCCCTTGCCGAACTCGGTGCGCTTCTCGGCAGAGATGGAAAGCTTGTCAGCCATGGGGGCCTCCGTGTGTCGGGGTTCTTCAGTGGATGGCCTCGACGCGGGGCACGGCACGACACGGCAGCGGGCCGGTGGACGGCTCAACCGCGTCGATTCACGGACGCCGCAGTCCTTCGTGCTGCGTCCCTCGCCGAGGCAACAGTCGTTCAGTCTAGGCGCTGGACAGGGCGCTGACCAACTTGGCTCCCGCGTGATCTGCGGCACTGCTCCTGCGCGGGCCACCCAGCCCCGTCGCTCAGCCCCAGCGGCGCGCCACCTCGGTGACCACCCGCACGTTCCTGGTGGTCGTGAGTCCGAGCCGGCGACCGGCAGCGCTGGACAGTGGGTCCGGGTCACCGGCCACCGCCACCGGCCAGAGCGCGTGCATGCTGCGCGGCCCCGCCACGATCCGCACCCGGTCGTTGCTGAGCGCCTCCAGCTCCGCCCCCATCTCGGGGGCGACGGGGTAGCGCAGCAGATAGACCATGTGCCTCTCGGTGGCACCGAAGTCGGCGTCGAGCGTGGCGGCATACTCCGCCAGCTCGGTCAGCTCCGCGCTCCCATAGACGATGGTGGGGACCTCGAAGCCCCGGTCCGCCTCAAAGGCGGCCTCGAGGGCGGCCTCGACCCGGGGCAGTGATCGCATGCGGGTGCCGACCCGCACGTTGCCGGTGTTGAGATAGGTCTCGACGTCGGCAAAGCCCGCGCCCTCCGCGCTGGCCCGGACCGCCCCGGCGGGGAACTTGCGCCGTGCCCCCAGGTTGATCGCTCTCAGGAAGCCGACATAGGTGGGCACGGGCCGGGTCCTCTCTGCCGCAGGGTGCCGGTCAGGCGTTGCCGTCGAACATGCTGGTGACCGAGCCGTCCTCGAAGACGGCCCGGATCGCCTGGCTGAGCAGCGGCGCGATGGACAGCTCAGTGATCTTGTCCAGCACACGCGCCTCGGCGGACAGCGGCAGCGTGTTGGTCACGATCACCTCGCGCGCCACCGAGTTGGCCAGCCGCTCGACCGCCGGGCCGCTGAACAGGGCGTGGGTCGCGGCGATCACGACGGAGGCGGCACCCTCGGCCATCAGTGCGTCGGCCGCCTGGCAGATGGTCCCGCCGGAGTCGATCATGTCGTCGACCAGGATGCACGTGCGACCGGCGACCTCGCCGACGACCCGGTTGGCCATGCTCTGGTTGGGGCGGGTGATGTCACGGGTCTTGTGGATGAAGGCCAGCGGCGCTCCGCCCAGACGCTGGCTCCACTGCTCGGCGACCTTGATGCGGCCGGCGTCCGGCGAGACGATCGCCAGGTCCTCCTTGCCATAGTGCTTCTTGACATAGGAGGAGAGGATCGGCAGCGCCATCAGGTGGTCCACCGGGCCGTCGAAGAAGCCCTGGATCTGCGAGGTGTGCAGGTCGACGGCCATCAGCCGGTCGGCGCCGGCGACCTTGAACAGGTCGGCGATCAGGCGTGCGGAGATCGGCTCGCGCCCGCGGTGCTTCTTGTCCTGGCGCGCGTAGCCATAGAACGGCAGCACCACGGTGATCCGCTTGGCGGAGGCGCGCTTGAGCGCGTCGACCATGATCAGGTGCTCCATGATCCACTCGTTGATCGGCGCCGTGTGGCTCTGGATCACGAAGGCGTCACACCCACGGACCGACTCGTCGAAGCGGACGTAGATCTCGCTGTTCGCGAACGAGTAGGCGTCCGTGGGGACCAGGTCGGTGCCCAGGGTGGTGGTGACCTCCTCGGCCAGGCTCGGGTGGGCCCGACCACTGAAGATCATCAGGTTCTTCTGGGTGGTCTTCTGGATGCCGGTCACGCCGGGTCCCCTTCGCTCTGGGAGTGAGTATGACGCGCGTCAGGCTCGGTCGTCCCGGTCGCCGTGGTCTGGTCCCCGGTCGTCGCGGTCTGGTCCCCGGTCGCCGACGCCGCCGCGGCCTCGGCGGCGGCCGCGGTTTTCGTGCCCGCTCGCTTGCGTGCGACCCAGCCGTCGATGTTGCGCTGGCGGGCGCGGGAGACCGCAATCTGGCCGGCCTCGACATCACTGGTCAGGGCAGAACCCGCCCCGACATAGGCGCCATCGGCGACGGTGACCGGGGCGATAAGCACCGTGTCGGACCCGACGAAGGAGTGCGCCCCGATGGTCGTGTGGTGCTTGTCGACGCCGTCGTAGTTGGCAAAGATCGTGCCGGCGCCGATGTTGGCGCCCTCGCCGATGGTGGCGTCACCGGCATAGGTCAGGTGCGGCACCTTGGCACCCTCGCCGATGACCGCGTTCTTGGTCTCGACGAAGCCTCCGATCTTGCCGCGGGCTCCGAGCTCGGTCCCCGGTCGCAGATAGCTGAACGGGCCGACGGTCGCCTCGGGCCCGATGATCGCGAGCTCGCCCTGGGTGCGCACCACGCTGGCACCGTCGCCGACCTCGACGCCGGTCAGGGTCGTGTCCGGGCCAACGACGGCTCCGGCCCCGATGGTCGTTGCGCCGAGCAGCTGGGTGTTGGGGCGGATGACCGTGTCCTGCCCGATCGTGGTGTCAGCGTCGATCCAGGTGGTGGCGGGGTCCACGACCGTGACACCCTCGCGCATCCAGTGCTCGACGGTGCGGCGGTTCAGCTCCCGGCCGAGGTCGGCCAGCTGCACCCGGTCGTTGACGCCCTCGGTCTGCCAGAGGTCCTCGATCAGGTGGGCCGTCACCCGCCGTCCGTCGCGCCGGGCGATGCCGATGACGTCGGTGAGGTATTTCTCGCCCTGCGCGTTGTCCGTGCCGACCTCGGCCAGGGCGCTGCGCAGCACCTCGGCGTCGAAGGCATAGATGCCCGAGTTGATCTCGCGGATGTCGACCACGTGGGCAAACTCGTCACCCGCCTCGCGGTGGGCCAGGGCGTCCTTGAACTCCATGATCTCCACCACGTCGCCGGCCTCGTCGCGCACCACCCGGCCATAGGCCTTGGCGTCGGGCAGCTCGGCGGTGATCACGGTGACGGCTGCGCCGCTGGACTCGTGACGTGCGGTGAGGTCGGCCAGGGTCTGCTGCGTCAGCAGCGGGACATCGCCCATCGTCACCAGGACCGTGCCGGTGAGGTCGGCGGGCAGGACATCGAGCCCGCACTCGCACGCGCGGCCGGTGCCCTTGACCTCGTCCTGGTCGGCCACGATGGCCTCGACGTCGAGCTCGGCGACGTGTGCGGCCACCCGCTCACGCTCGTGCCGCACGACGACGGCGAGGTGGCCGGGCCGGGTCCCCCGCGCGGCATACATCGCATGGCCCAGCAGGGTGCGCCCGCCGATGGGGTGCAGCACCTTGGGGGTCTTGGACTTCATCCGGGTGCCCTCGCCAGCGGCGAGGATGATGATGGCGGCCGGGCGGTTCTCGCTCACGCGGAAGTCGCTCCCAACGTCTCGGGGACAGGACACTGGCGGCGGTCCCTCCGGGACTCCCGTCACTGGGATGCTACCTGCCTCGCGCGGTGGCGTCAGATGGGTCCCGCCGCGACCCTTCCTAGAGTGGGCGCATGACTGATGCCATGAGTGATTCCGGGCGGGGCGTGCTGGTGACCGGCTCCTCGCGAGGAGTGGGGGCTGCCACCGCCCGCGCCTTCGCGCAACGGGGCGACCGCGTGGCGGTCCACTACCGCGGCGCGAAGGAGTCGGCCCGTGCGGTGCTCGACAGCCTGCCAGGAACTGGCCACGTGCTGCTGGGGGCCGACCTCGCCTCCCCCGAGGAGACGCAGAGGCTGGCCGCGGATGCCGCGCAGGCCCTCGGGCGGGTCGACGTCCTGGTCAACAATGCGGCGCTCTTCCTTGACCCGGCGGCCGGCGGCAGCCGACGCGGCGACCACCGGGTGACCGACACCGACTACGACAGCTGGGTGCGCGCCTGGCAGACGACGCTGGCCACCAACCTCCTGGGGCCGGCCAACCTGACCTTCTGCGTGGCCCGTCACATGATGGAGGTGCCGCCCGCGGACGGCCGGCCCGTCGGAAGGGTCGTCAACGTCGGTTCGCGCGGGGCCTACCGCGGCGAACCCGACGTGCCTGCGTATGGCGCGAGCAAGGCCGGTCTGCACGCGTTCGGGCAGTCGATGGCCGTGGCCCTGGCGCCGCACGGCATCAGCGTGACGTCCCTCGCACCAGGGTTCATCGCGACCGACATGGCCGCGCAGCTCCTCGATGGTCCGGCCGGTGACCAGATCCGTGGGCAGAGCCCGTTCGGCCGGGTCGCCACTCCCGAGGAGGTCGCCGGGGCCATCGTGGGTCTGGCCGAGCCGGCCGCGGAGTGGACCTCCGGTGCCGTCGTCGACTTCAACGGGGCGAGCTACCTGCGCTGAGGAAGCTCCGTGCGTGCACCTGAGCAGGTGCACTGCTGCTCGTCAAGCAGGCTCCCCGGGTTGGAATCGAACCAACGTCGCTAATCCTGATTCAAAGTCAGGCGGCCCCTACCAGCAGAGCAACCGGGGAACGTCAGGTGCAGGCACCGGACCGGACTAGGTTAGGCCAGATCCGACCTCGGACGGCAGTCGCCGCCGCGGATGCAGGCACAATGGGGTCCGTGAGCCGCTCCGATCCCAAACTCAGCACCCCTGTCGCACGTCACCGGATGACCGGGCCCCAGCGGCGCGAGCAGCTGATCGTCGTCGGTCGGACACTGTTCTCCGAGAAGGGCTTCGAGGGCACCACGGTCGAGGAGATCGCGGCCAGCGCCGAGGTCTCCAAGCCGGTGATCTATGAGCACTTCGGCGGCAAAGAGGGTCTTTATGCCGTCGTCGTCGACCGCGAGATCCAGGCACTGCTTACCGCGATCACCGACGCGCTCTCCGAGCCGGCCCACCCGCGGGCTCTATTGGAGCGAGCGGCGCTGTCACTGCTCGACTACGTCGAGAACTCCACCGAGGGGTTCCGGATCCTGGTGCGGGACAGCCCGCCCGGACAGTCCACCGGCTCCTTCGCCTCGCTGATCAGCGATGTGGCCAGCCAGGTCGAGCACATCCTGGCGGCC
Source organism: Ornithinimicrobium cryptoxanthini (assembly GCF_023923205.1). NCBI lineage: Bacteria > Bacillati > Actinomycetota > Actinomycetes > Micrococcales > Ornithinimicrobiaceae > Ornithinimicrobium > Ornithinimicrobium cryptoxanthini. Next base: position 3,157,716 of record NZ_CP099490.1, read on the forward strand.
GAGTTCAAGCGTCAGAAGCTCGACCCCAAGATGGCCCCTCTCTATGCCCAGATGCTGGTCGGGATGGTCGCCACGCCCGGCGGCTGGTGGCTCGACTCCCGCCGCATCAAGAAGGAGGACGTGGCCGCCCACGTCGTCAACCTCGCGTGGAACGGGCTGTCCGGCCTGGAGTCCAAGCCCGGCCTGCGCCTGATCCACCCCAAGGGCAAGTAGCCGCCTAGTTGTCCCCGAGACAGGTGGCAGGCGGGCGGGCGAGGTCAGCTCGGCGGACCTAGTCCTGCTCGAACGGTGCCAGCAGCCGGCGCAGCGCAGCAGCGAGCTCGTCCCGCTCGCGGACCGACAGTCCGGCCAGCAGCTCATGCTCATCGGTCACCAGGTCGGCCAGCGCCGAGTCCACCGCCTCACGGCCCTGTGCGGTCAGCGTGATCAGCACCGTGCGCCGATCGCTCTCCGAGGGGGCTCTGGCCACCATCCCTCTGGCCAGCAGCCGGTCGATCCGGTTGGTCATGGTGCCGCTGGTGACCATCGTCTGCCGCACCAGCTCGCCGGCGGACAGCTGGTAGGGCTCCCCCGACCGGCGCAGGGCCGAGAGCACGTCGAACTCCCAGGCCACGAGGTCCACCCGCTCGAACGCATGCCTACGCGCCAGGTCGAGGTGTCGGGCCAGACGGCTGACCCGGGAGAGCACCTCGAGTGGGGAGACGTCCAGGTCAGGGCGCTCGCGCCGCCAGGCAGCGACGATGTCGTCCACCTGGTCGGCGGCTCGGGACCCGGTGTCACTCATAGGCCCACTGTAGTGAGCCTCAAGAATCTCGACCTCAAGACGTTGCGGCGGCGACGACGTCGCTGCCCACCCGGCACAGCGTCGCGCCCAGAGGGCGAGGACGGTTGCCCTGAGGCCCATGCCCTACTCGATGGTCTCGGCAGCCTCGAGCCACTCCAGCTCCAGCCCCTCGCGCTCCTCGTGCAGCTGGGCCAGCTCTGCGCTGAGCCTGGTCATCGCGTGTGCGTCGGTCGCCTGGGCCGCCATCTGTTCATGGACCCGCGTCTCGCGCTCCCCCACCCGTGCCAGCGACTTCTCGACGCGGGCGACGGCCTTGCGGGCCTCCCGCAGCTCTGCCGCACTCGCCGTGGGCGCGGCGCCCGCGCCGACAGACCCGCCGGCAGCTGAGGGCGCCCCACCGCGGGCGCGGTCCGCCTCCCGGACGGCAGCCCTGGACCGGTGGTCCACCAGCTCGCGGCGCAGCTGCAGATACTGATCCACCCCACCCGGCAGGTCCCGCAGCGCCCCGTCGCCGAGCAGGGCGACCTGGCGGTCCGTCATACGCTCCAGCAGGTATCGGTCGTGCGAGACCACGATCAGGGTCCCGGCCCAGCCGTCGAGCACGTCCTCCATGGAGGTCAGCGTGTCGATGTCCAGGTCGTTGGTCGGCTCGTCCAGCATCAGCACGTTGGGCTCGTCCATCAGCAGCCTGAGGAACTGCAGGCGTCGCCGCTCACCACCTGAGAGGTCGCCCACCCGCGACTGCTGGCGCCCGCCGGTGAAGCCGAGGCGGGTGGCCAGCTGGCTCGCCGAGATCTCCTTGCCGCCCAGGATCGTGAAGGAGCGGACCTCGGTGATCGCGTCGATGACCTTCTTGCCCGCGGCGGCCTCCAGCTCCCGCAGGTCCTGGCTGAGATAGGCCCAGCGCACCGTCTTGCCGGTCTTGAGCCGGCCCGACTCCAAGGACACCTCGCCCATCAGCGCCCGCAGCAGGGTCGACTTGCCGGCGCCGTTGACGCCGACGACCCCGAACCGGTCACCCGGCCCGATCCGCCAGGTCACCTCGTCCAGCAGGACGCGGTCGCCGAGCTGGATGGTCGCGTCGACCAGGTCGAACACGTCCTTGCCCAGCCGCGTCGTGGCAAAGCGGACCATCTCGACGCTGTCCCGGGGCGGCGGCTCGTTGGCGACCAGCGCCTCGGCAGCATCGATCCGGAAGCGCGGTTTGCTCGTGCGCGCCGGGGCCCCCCGCTGCAGCCAGGCGAGCTCCTTGCGCAGCAGGTTGTTGCGCCGCTCCTCGGTGACTGCGGCGACGCGCGACCGCTCCGCGCGGGCCAGCACATAGGCCGCATAACCCCCGTCATAGCTGTGCACCTGCCCCTCGCCGACCTCCCAGGTGCCGGTGGCCACCGCGTCCAGGAACCACCGGTCGTGGGTGACGAAGAGCAGCCCGCTGCCCGGCCGGGGACGACGCTGCGCGAGGTATGCCGCCAGCCAGGCGACCCCTTCGACGTCCAGGTGGTTGGTGGGCTCGTCGAGCAGGATCAGGTCGGGGTCGGCCACCAGGAGCGCTGCCAGCGCCAGCCGGCGCAGCTCACCACCGGACTTCGCGCCGATGACCGAGTCGAGGCCGCCGAGGGCGGAGGCGTCCAGGTCGCCCAGCAGGCCGGTCATGATCTCCCGGATGCGGGCGTGGCTGGCCCACTCGTGCTCGGCCAGGTCCCCCAGAACCACGTCGCGGACGGTGGCGCCGGGGTCGAGCACGTCGGCCTGCGCGAGCATGCCCATCGTGACGCCTGCCGGGCGCAGGACCCGGCCGGCGTCGACGTCACGGGTCCCCAGGAGCACCCGAAGCAGGGAGGTCTTGCCGCCCCCGTTGCGGCCGAGGACACCGATCCGCTCACCGTCGAGCACGCCGAGCGAGACGTCATCCAGGAGCACCTGCGTGCCGGCGACGAGGTGGACCCCGTCCGTGGAGATGAGGTTGGCCATCAGCCGGTGAACCCAGGGCCGGGGGGGACGATGCTCTGCACCACCTGGGCACCGGCGACGGGGCCGGTGGCCCGGCGGATGTCACCGTCGGGACCACGGGCGGCCAGTCCGACCGAGAGGTCGATCGCTGCGGCCTGGGTGCCGACGAGGAAGGCCACGGTGGGGCCGGAGCCGGACACGATAGCGCCCTGCGCCCCGAGCTCGAGGCCGGCCTCGAGCACGTCGTCGAGCACGGGATAGAGCGAGCAGGCAGCCTCCTGCAGGTCGTTGTGGAGCGCCGCACCGACCGCGTCGGTGTCCATCGTCCGCAGCGCGGCGACCAGGTCACCTGAGGGCACCGGGTCGGCCACCTGCACGCCGGCTGCGGCGCGGAGTCGGTCGCACTCGGCATACACCTGCGGGGTCGACAGGCCTGGCTTGTTGCTGACCCAGAGCACCCAGTGCAGCTCACCGCGGGCCAGGACCGGAGCCAGGCGCTCGCCCCGGCCCGAGCCGATCGCGGTGCCGCCGTGCAGCAGGAACGGCACGTCCGAGCCGAGGCCGGCAGCGATCGGCTCCAGTTCGTCGCGGGTCAGCTGCAGGTCCCAGAGCGCGTCGCACGCCACGAGGGCGGCGGCAGCATCTGCCGAACCGCCGGCCATCCCGCCCGCGACCGGGATGTTCTTCTCGATCCCCAGGGCCACGGCGCCCTCGACGCCATAGCGTCGCGCCAGGGCCTTGGCGGCCTTGATGGCGAGGTTGGTGGAGTTGCCCGGCACGCCCTCGGCCGTGGCACCACTGACCTGCACGGACCAGCGGTCGGACTCGATGGCGGTGACGTAGTCGTAGATGCCGACCGTGTGGAACACCGTGGCCAGCTCGTGGTAGCCGTCCTCCCGGAGCGGGCCCACGACCAGCTCCAGGTTGATCTTGCCGGGGACACGGACGGTGACTCCCCGGGGCTCGGCACCCTGACTCATGCCGCCACCCTATTGGTCCGTGGCCCGGGCCTCAGCCACCGCCGCGAACTGCTCCACGGTCAGACGCTCTCCGCGCGCCCCCGGGTCCACGCCCGCTCGACGCAGGATATCCTCGGCCGCTGCCGGGGACCCGGCCCAGCCCGCGAGCGCCGCTCGCAGGGTCTTGCGCCGCTGCGCGAAGGCGGCGTCGACCACCGCAAACACCTCGGACCGCTTCGCTGTCGTGCTCGGCGGGTCACTGCGGACCATGCGCACCAGGCCGGAGTCGACGTTGGGCGCCGGCCAGAACACGTTGCGACCGACGCGACCCGCCGAGGAGACCTCGGCATACCAGGCGGCCTTGACGCTCGGGACGCCATAGATGCGTCCGCCCGGCGTCGCTGCCAACCGCTCCGCCACCTCGAGCTGGACCATCACCAGCACCCGCTGCAGGCTCGGGAGGGCCTCCAGCAGGTTGAGCACGACCGGCACCGCGACGTTGTAGGGCAGGTTGGCCACCAGCGCGGTCGGCTGCGGGTCGGGCAGCTCGGTGACCCGCAGCGCGTCCTGGTGCAGCACGGTCAACCGGTCGGCCCGCCCGGGGGCCAGCTCGGCCACTGTCCTGGGGAGCTGCTCGGCCAGCGCCGGGTCGATCTCGACCGCGGTCACCCGGTCCACGACGTGCAGCAGCGCGAGGGTCAGCGACCCCAGACCCGGCCCCACCTCCAGCACGACGTCGTCAGGGCCGACGCCGGCCTGTCGGACGATCTTGCGGACGGTGTTGGGGTCGATGACGAAGTTCTGCCCCCAGCTCTTGGTCGGCCGGATCCCCAGACGTCCCGCCAGCTCGCGGATCTCGGCGGGGCCGAGCAGCTGGTCGTGCGGGTGCGGCTCCATGACCGGCCAGCCTAATCGGACTTCGGCTGCCCTCCCGGCAGGAGGGGCGCACTCGTGCACTCGGTCCGGTGGGCCCCACTGACCCCCGGCCGGGGAATGCTCCACGGTTGCAACTATGTTGCAGGTAGGACAGGCTCGAAGCCTGTGGACATCGACAACAGAGGAGCTGTTTGCTGTGGCTGACTATGCACTTCCCGACCTTCCGTATGACTATGGCGCCCTCGCACCGCACATCTCCGGCGAGATCATGGAGCTGCACCACTCCAAGCACCACAACGCCTATGTCACGGGCGCCAACACGGCGCTGGAGAAGTTGGCCGAGGCCCGCGACAAGGACTCCTTCGACTCCGTCAACATGCTGTCCAAGAACCTCGCGTTCAACCTGGCCGGGCACGTGAACCACACGGTCTTCTGGCCCAACATGTCCCCGGACGGTGGCGACAAGCCGGTCGGTGAGTTGGCCTCCGCGATCGACGACACCTTCGGCTCGTTCGACGCCTTCCGCGCCCACTTCACCGCCAACGCGCTGGGCATCCAGGGCTCCGGCTGGTCGATCCTGGCCTGGGACACCCTGGGCGAGAAGCTCATCCTCTGCCAGCTCTACGACCACCAGGGCAACCTGTCCGCCGGTCTGGTGCCGCTGCTGATGCTGGACATGTGGGAGCACGCGTTCTATCTGCAATACAAGAACGTCAAGGCCGACTACGTCAAGGCGTGGTGGAACATCGCCAACTGGGCCGACGTGCAGGAGCGCTTCGACGGCGCCCGCACCAAGACTGCTGGTCTGATCACGCCCCACGCCTGATCGACCCCGTTCCACACCGAAGGCCCCGGCGCGAGGTGCGCTGGGGCCTTCGTGTGCGTCTGGCGCCCACGGCCCGCCCACGACATCACTGGTTGCCACGATTGCCCCCTACCAGGGGCCGTAGACCGCCTCGGAGTTGGCGGACAGCGCCTCGCAGAGCGTGGGCACGGCGACGTTGAGCGTCTCGGCCATCGCGCGCACCGTGTGCGGCACCAGATAGGGCGCGTTGAGCTGACCGCGGTGCGGGCTCGGCGTCAGATAGGGCGCGTCGGTCTCGACCAGCAGGTGCTCCAGCGGGGTCACCGCGAGCGCGTTGCGCAGGTCCCTGGCGTTCTTGAAGGTGACCGTCCCGGCGAACGACAGGAAGTAGCCGCGCCGCACACACTCGCGGGCCATCTCCATGTCACCGGAGAAGCAGTGCAGTACCACCCGCTCTGGCGTCTCCTCCTCAGCCAGGATGCGGAGCACGTCGTCGTGCGCGTCGCGGTCGTGGATCTGCAGCGCCAGTCCGGTGCGCCTGGCGATCGCGATGTGCGCCCGGAAGGACTCGTGCTGTGCCGCGACGCCGTCCGGCCCGGTGCGGAAGTAGTCCAGCCCGGTCTCACCGATGACTCGCACCCGCGGGTGGGCGGCCAGCTCCTCGATCTCGGCCAGCGCCTCGTCGAGCTCGCCCGCGTCAGCATGCTTCGGCGCCTCGTTGGGGTGGATCGCCACCCCACCCAGGAGGGCAGGGTGATCATCGAGTATGCCGACCGTCCAGCGAGCGCTCTCCCGGTCACACCCCACCTGCACCAGTCGGTTGACGCCGACCCGCGCGGCCGCCGCGACCTGCTCGGCAACCGGAACCGGCTCACCGTCCCGGCCGATGTCCAGATGGCAGTGGTTGTCCACCACCGGGATCGGCAGCGGCGTGGGCGCAGGTGGCGCCTGCCCCCGCGAGCTGTCGCTCATGTCTCGGTGCTCATGTCTCGGCGCTCATTCGTCGGTGCTCATTCCTCGGGCAGCCCCAGGCGGCGCCGCTCCTCGCCAGCAGTGCCCGGGTCGAGCTTGGTGAAGATGGGCGTGGGCTTGGCCACGGGGGTGCCGACGCGGATCGGCCGGTGCTCCCAGCGGGGCGCGGTGGAGTAGTCGCCGGTGATGACCGGATAGTCCGGGCGCGTCGGGTCGTCCAGGTCAGTGACCTTCTCCACGACCGGCATCGGCTGGAAGACGCCCTCGCCGCCGAGTGCCTGGTGCACCGCGGTGGAGCTGTGCGGCAGATAGGGCGACAGGATCGTGTTGAGGTCGACCACGACCTGGGCGAGGACGTGCAGCACCGTCGCCAGCCGTTCGCGCTGGTCCTCGCCCTTGAGCTTGAACGGCTCAGTGGCGGAGACATAGGCGTTGGCCTCGCCGACCAGACGCATCGCCTCGGCGAGCCCGGCCTTCTGCCGGTGGGCTCCGATGAGTCGGCCGACCGCGTCGAACCCGTCGGCGACCTGCTGGAGGAGGGCACGGTCGATCTCCTCGAGCTCGCCGGCGGCCGGGACCTCCCCGAAGTTCTTGGCGACCATCGAGGCGGTGCGGTTGACCAGGTTGCCCCAGCCGGCCACGAGCTCGTTGTTGGTGCGCTTGACGAACTCCGGCCAGCTGAAGTCGGAGTCTGCCGTCTCCGGTGCCGCGGCCGAGAGGAAGTAGCGCAGGGCGTCGGGCTGATAGCGATCCAGGACGTCGCGCACCAGGATGACGATGCTGCGCGAGGTGGAGAACGCCCTGCCCTCCATCGTCAGGAACTCGCTGGACACGACCTCGGTGGGCAGGTTCAGGTGCCCGAAGGGCCCTTCCTGCCCGCCGCGGGCGCCCTCGCCGTTGTGCGCGAGCATCTCGGCGGGCCAGATCTGGGAGTGGAAGGTGATGTTGTCCTTGCCCATGAAGTAGTAGGACAGGGCCTTGGGATCGTTCCACCAGTCGCGCCAGCGCTCGGGCTCCCCCTGGCGTCGGGCCCACTCGACCGACGCCGAGAGATAGCCGATGACGGCGTCGAACCAGACATAGAGCTTCTTGGAGGGGTTGTCCGCCCAGCCGTCGAGCGGGACGGTGATGCCCCAGTCGATGTCGCGGGTCATCGCCCGCGGCCGGATCTCCTCCAGGATGTTCTGGGAGAACTTGATGACGTTGGGACGCCACAGACCACTGGCCTCGCGTCCGTCGAGCCAGGCGCCCAGCGCCTCGGCGAGCGCCGGCAGGTCGAGGAAGAAGTGCTGGGTGTCCTTGAACTCCGGTGTCTCGCCGTTGATCTTGGAGTGCGGGTTCACCAGGTCCGTCGGGTCGAGCTGGTTGCCGCAGTTGTCGCACTGGTCGCCCCGAGCCTCGGCATACCCGCAGATCGGGCAGGTGCCCTCGATGAACCGGTCCGGCAGCGTGCGCCCTGTCGAGGGGCTGATCGCAACCTGCTGCGACTGCTCGACCATGTAGCCGTTGGCGTGACAGGCCAGGAACATCTGCTGCACCACGTGGTGGTGGTTGGCCGTGGTGGTGCGGGTGTAGAGGTCGTAGGAGACGCCGAGCGCGACGAGGTCCTTGGCGATCAGGCCGTGGTTGAGGTCGATGAACTCCTGGGGGCTCATCCCGCCCTTGTCGGCCTGGACCAGGATCGGGGTCCCGTGCTCGTCGGATCCCGACACCATGAGCACGTCGTGACCGGCCATCCGCATGAACCTGCTGAACACGTCGGAGGGGACGCCGAAACCGGCGACGTGGCCGATGTGACGGGGTCCGTTGGCATAGGGCCAGGCGACGGCAGACAGGACATGGCTCATGGTGGGCGAGTCTAGTTCGCCGCAGGGGGCCGGTCGGACGACCACCCCAGGTCACGAATCGATAACGCCCCCCTCGGAGGTCTGGCAAGTGTCGGGACGACTCCATAGTGTCGAGGAGGCCGGTGATACGCACCGGGACTAATCAGGGAGAAGACATGACACGAGCGAGAAGCAGGGCTTCCTCGCGCGGTCTTCGCCGCATGACGACTGGGGCGGCGGCGCTTGCGCTCGCCATCACCACAGTCAGCAGCGGCGGAGCCTTCGCGGACGGGTCCGACTCCGAACTGACACCACTTGAGCAGCCCGGTGCCCCCGCGAGCCAGTCCAAGTTCCAGGACGGCACTCTGCAGGGGGTCGAGCAGACCCCCTCGGCCTACTTCGTCCAACTCCGCGCCAACCCCGCGATCAAGGGCGGCTCCACCGCCGCGGTCCAGAGCCAGGCAGACACCTTCCTGGCGCACGCCGAGTCGGTCGGAGCCGACCTGCAGGTGCGGGAGACCTATCAGTCAGTCTGGAGCGGCATCTCTGTCTCCGGCTCACGCGCCGACGTCGAGCGCGCCGCCGGCTCACGCGACGTCGTCGCGGTGTTCCCGGTCTATCAGCTCGAGGTCCCTGACGTCCCCGCCGCGGGCATGCAGCCCCAGATGGCCTTCGCCAAGGGCATGACCGGCGTCGACGAGGCACACGACATGGGCTACACCGGCGACGGGATGCGGATCGGCATCATCGACACCGGTGTCGACATCGACCACCCCGACTTCGGCGGTTCGGGCACTCCCACCGACGGCCTCCACCAGGACTGGCGCACAGCCCAGGTCCGGTTCGGATATGACCTGGTAGGCGATGCCTATGACGCGTCCAACCCTGAGACCGACCACCCGGTCGGTGACGGCAACCCGGACGACTGCCAGGGACACGGCACCCACGTGGCCGGCATCGCAGCCGGCAACGGCGACGAGACGTCAGGTGGCGTCGTCGGGGTCGCCCCGGACGCCCTGATCGGCGCCTACCGCGTCTTCGGCTGCAACGGCTCGACCAACACCGACATCATGCTCTCGGCGATGGAGCTCGCCTACGAGGACGGCATGGACGTGGTCAACATGTCCCTCGGGATCGGCTGGTCGTCCTGGAAGCAGTACCCCAGCGCACAGGCGTCCGACTCGATGGTCGACGCCGGCATCGTCGTCGTGAACTCCATCGGCAACGAGGGCGCCAGCGGCACCTTCTCGGCCGGCGCCCCCGGCGTGTCCGACAAGGCCATCGGTGTGGCCTCCTACGACAACATCCAGATGACCGTCAACTCGGTCACCATCAGCCCGGACGACACCCCGGTCGGCTACGTCAACGCCACCGGTGCCGCCCCGACGCCGACGGAAGGCACCACGGTGCTCTCCACGCTCGGTGCCCCCGGCAGCGCCGAGGCGCGGGCCTGCGTGCCCGTCACCGCCGACCTCACCGGCACCACGGTCCTGATCGAGCGCGGCGCCCATGCCGACTACCCCGACTGTGACGCCTCGTTCTACAACAAGGCGTTGCAGGGCCAGGAGGCTGGCGCGGAGGCCGTGATCATCTACAACAACGTCCCCGGCCTGATCAACCCGACGGTCGAGCCCCCGACGCCGGCGGACCCGGCCATCACCATCCCGGTCATCTTCATCCAGCAGGCTGACGGCGTCATGATCAGCGACCGCGTCGCGGCCGGTGAGACGACCCTGACCTGGACCGACGAGCGGACCACCATCCCGACGCCGACCGCAGGGCTGATCTCCTCGTTCAGCTCCTACGGCATGACCGCCGAGCTGGAGCTCAAGCCGGACCTGGGTGCACCCGGTGGCCACATCTTGTCCACCTACCCGCTGGAGCAGGGCGGCTACGCCTCCCTGGGCGGCACCTCGATGTCGTCCCCGCACGTGGCCGGCACTGCTGCTCTGCTGCTGCAGGCCCGCCCCGAGCTCAGCACCGAGCAGATCCGCACGGTGCTGCAGAACAGCGCCGACCCGGCCGTCTGGTCGCTCAACCCAGGGATCGGTCTCCTGGACTCCGTGCACCGTCAGGGTGCCGGCATGGTCGACATCGACGATGCCATCCTCTCCTCGGCCATCGTCTCCCCCGGCAAGCTCTCGCTGGGTGAGACTGACGCCGGTCCGGTGACCCGCACGATCGCGATCACCAACACCAGCGACGCTGAGATCAGTTATGCCCTCGCCAACAATGACGCCACCATCGCCACCGACGGGATCGACTACACCCCCGGCTACTGGGGCGCGGCTGTGGGCGTCGCTGCACCGGCGACGGTGACTGTCGCACCGGGCGCCACGCAGGTCTTCGACGTGACGTTTACCGGCCCGGCGATGGACCCCGCGATGCAGGTCGGCCTGCAGTATGGCGGCTACCTCGAGTTCGAGCCCACCGGCGGGACCGCTGGTGACATCCTGCGGGTTCCCTATGCCGGTTATGCCGGTGACTACCAGGACCGCCCGGTCCTGATGGACGGCCCGTATGCGTTCACCATGCCGGTCCTCGGCGTGCATCTCGGTGGAGGCAGCTACGACGTGTTCCCGGAGACCGGGACCGGCGACGAGCCCGTCTACACCCTGGTGGGCGAGGACGACCCCGTGATCCTGGCCGAGTTCGGGCACCAGGCACGACAGGTCGAGCTGACCGCCTACCAGGCCACCGCGGACGGTTCCCAGGGCGCCGAGGTCGGTGTCGTCTACACGGAGGACTACCTCCGTCGGAGCGAGGCACCGGGTGACTTCCTGGCGTTCGCGTGGGACGGCACGTTCGAGGGCGAGACGGTCGCTGACGGCAAGTACCTGCTGGAGATGACCATCACCAAGGCCCAGGCCTTCAACGACACCGGCGCAGCGGCCACGGAGACCTACCTCTCCGAGCCGTTCACCATCGATGACGCACAGACCGCTCCCACCGCCCCGGAGGTCACCCGTTACGACGGCTACGACCGCTACTCCACGGCGGCGAAGATCTCGGCGCAGAACTACGACGCCGGTGTCGACACGGTCTACATCGCCACGGGCGACACCTTCCCGGACGCGCTGGCTGGCGCCGCCCGAGCAGGGAGCGAGGGCGCACCGGTCCTGCTGGTGAAGTCCTCCTCGATCCCGGCCGCGACGCAGTTCGAGCTGGACCGGCTCCAGCCGGGCAGCATCGTGATCTTCGGTGGGGACACCACGGTCACCGGTGCTGTCGAGTCCCTGCTGCGGGACTACACCGACGGGACCGTCTCCCGGATGGCCGGCATCAACCGGTTCGAGACCGCAGCGGCGATCTCTGCCGATCTGGCTCCGGGCGTCGACACCGTCTTCATCGCGAACGGGTATGACTTCCCGGACGCGCTGACCGGTGCGGCACGCGCCGGCACGGTGGACGCTCCGGTCCTGCTCACCCGCACGGGCTCGCTGCCGGCAGCCACCCGCGCCGAGCTGGACCGGCTCAACCCGGACACGGTCGTCATCCTCGGCGGCCCGAACTCGGTGTCCGGCACGGTCCAGACCCAGCTGGCGACCTACGGAGACGTGGAGCGCAGGGCCGGGGCCAACCGTTATGACACCGCTGTCGAGGTCTCCTCGGACTTCTCCGCTGGTCTCGACACGGTGTTCGTGGCCACCGGGGAGAACTTCCCCGACGCGCTGACCGGCGCTGCCCTGGCCGGCCACGTGCACAGCCCCGTGCTGCTGGTGAAGCCCAACTCGATCCCGGCATCGGTGGTGACCGAGCTCAAGCGGCTCGGCGCTGGCGAGATCCAGATCCTGGGTGGTCACTCCTCCGTCTCGCAGGCGGTCGAGGACCAGCTGATGGCGCTGACCTACCCGTGAGGTAGGCCACCAGCCAGCACAACGCAGCACGGCGGGCCCGCAGGGAGCACCATCTCCCCTGCGGGCCTGCCGCTGTCTGGGCCTTCCGCTACCTGGGCTTTCCGCCATCCGGGACCACGTGACGCAGGTCACGGTGCAGGCGCGGAACCTGGGCAAACGGGAACACATCAGAGCAGCGCCGTGGTTGACTGTCAGCCGTGGTTGACTGACAAGACGGTGCCCCAGCTCGGGGCCTGCTGACCGACGAAGGGGGCGAGGCTCTCCATGCTCGCTGCACTCACCGGCACGGGACTGTCCGCTGCCGCCGGCCTCAACGCCTACATCCCGTTCCTGATCGTGGCGGTGATCGCCCGTTTCACGGACTTCATCAACCTGCCGACGCAGTTTGCCTGGATCGAGTCCGGCTGGGCGATCGGCGCCGCGGCGGTGCTGCTGCTGGGTGAGGTCGTCTTCGACAAGATCCCGGTGGTCGACCACATCAACGATGCGGTGGGCACCTTCGTCCGCCCCGCCACGGGCGGTCTGATCTTTGCCGCCACCCAGGCGGCGGAGGACCTGGAGCAGGGCTCCTCGTTCATGCAGGACAACCCGTGGGTCGGCGTCGTCCTCGGCATCATCACCGCCGGTATCGTGCACACCGGCAAGGCGGTGACCCGTCCTGTCGTCAACGCCAGCACGATGGGCATCGGGGCTCCCCTGGTCTCCACCGCCGAGGACACCGCCTCGGTCGGCCTGAGCTTCGTGGCAATCTTCTTCCCCATCATCGTGATCTTCGTGCTGCTCCTCCTGCTCTGGGGGGGCTTCGCTCTGTGGCGCAGCGGACGACGCCGACGACGAGAGCGAGAGAGCGCCGTGAGCGCCTACTACGGCTGAGCGGAGCGATCTGCCCCCACAGCGCTACGGCGGTCCTGCTCCAGAGTTCGGAGCTTCTGCCAGGCGTTCCACGGGCTTGGCACTCCACATCACGGCGTCGAAGGAGTCGCCTCGGAACTCCTCGTGTGGCAGGGACAGCGCAGCGCCCGCAAGCTCCCAGCCGATCTCGGCGTAGTGGAAGTCGGTCGCACAGCCCGGGCCGCTGTCGACACCCAGCAGCAGCCGATCCGGTCGCTGGTCGGACGTGGTCACCTGACCGCGGCACCAGACCGCTCCGTCCCGATGGATCACGTAGGCGTTCTCGCTGAGCTCAACCCGGTAGTCGCCCGACCTCTCGACGGCGAAGCCCCTGATCAGCTCCACGGACGCCGGATCTAGCTCCGCCCCGTAGGCCGCCTCGTAATATGCCACGACCGCTGACTCCAGGTCCTCGGCGGTCCAGCTCACGGCATACACACCACGCAGCTCCGGAGGGACCGTCGCCGGGCCACCGCGGAGGTCAGCGAGGCCAGGGCACGGTGTGATCGAGTAGTCCCGGCACTCGTTCTCCGAGATCCCACGGGTCAATGAGTCGCGCACCAGGGCGAGGAGACGATCGGGGTCTGTGGTGAACTCCGTCACGGCACCGCTCGCGCTCATGATGACCAGGTCCTGGTCATCCCGCCACTGCACCCCGTGGAGACGACCGAGACCCGGAGTCGCGCGGTCGACGAACGCGCCGGTCCGAAGGTCCCAGACTCCGACGAACCCCTCCTGCGTCGCCATCGCTATCCGGGTGCCGTCCGGAGAGACAGCAGCGGACGACACGAGACCATCGACAAGCCTGGGCCAGACTGTGGTGATCGTCAGCGTCTCGGGGTCAATGAGCAGGACGTCCGTGTCTGTGAGGTTGTTGCGCCACGGGGTGACCGCCACGAGTGAGCCGTCCGCGGCAAAGCCGGTCAGCCCGCTCCACGAGTTGTCCTCGCCAAGGCTCTGACCCAGGACTGGCGCCCAGGTGCTGGTGTCGACCGTGACGATGTTCGAGGTGCCAGACCGGTTGCCGATGCTGGTGGTGAGGTAGAGGTGACGGGAGTCGGGTGCGAAGATCAGGTCCCAGACCGGTCCCCACTGCTCCACCGAGTCGGAGCCCTCCCCGAACAGAATGCTCTCCAGCTTCCCCGTCCTCGCGTCCCACACCGCGACGCTGTAACCCTCGGCGCCAGCGATCCATCGGCCGTCCGGGGACCAGCGCACCCGCGTGGCGTCGAACGCAAACGGAAGCTCCGGAAGGTAGCCGCAGCCGGTGGAGTTGGCCTGCCACCTGGTGTGCTCACAGATCTGCTCCAGGGTGAGCCTCACCTTGCCCGTGGCGACATCGCGCACCTGCAAGGGGCCAAGGACCGGTGGGCCGCCGCCGGGCGGTGCCGTGTCGGCCTGCGAGACCAACAAGGTGCCGTCCGGCGAGACGTCGAGCGCGTAGCTCGAGCTGACGGCCGGCACCGTGAGGTGACCACCCCCACCGATGTCGAAGATGTCCAGCTGTCCCTGACCACGGGAGCAGTCGCGGCCGACAACGACGCGGTCACCGGCGACCCGCAACTGGTCCATCGCGGCACCGCCTCCGCACGAGTCCACCGCCCACCCCTCACCGCGCGGCTTGGTGTCGACCACCACCGCTCCGCCGGCATCCATGCGGGTGACCAGAGCCCACCGGTCACCGGCCCCGGAGGGCCGGCCACTCCCCGTCGCCGCCACTCGGCGGAGCTCCTGACCGGTGTGCGCGTCCCACACGGTCAGGACGTTGTCCCGCCCTGTCGTGAGGACGGTGTCCCCGCCGGGACCAAAGGCCCCATAGGAAGTGGCGCCGTGCCCGCCGAACTCGACCAACGTGCGACCGTCCGGCACCGAAAGGACCTTCCAGGTCGTCGTGACCTGCTCGTTCGTGGGGTAGGGCTCGGAGTCCTTGACGAGGATCCGCTCGCCCGTGGGATCGAGGTCGAAGGGGAAGGTGCTCTTAAGGCGCGCTAGCTCGGCGCCGCTAGTCGCGTCAAGAATCCTCGTGGTCTCGACCTCCGGTCGATCGCCCAGCGAGTGGTCATCTGTGGGCTGGTCCACGACCGCCGCCACAGATCCGTCCTCGCTCAGCGCGAACCCGAGGTTCCAGGTCAGGCCGAGGTTGGTCACCCCGACCAGCGTCATCTTGCCGCTTTCTCGGTCCACGAGATAGTTGCCCACGCCTCCCTCGAACCAGCGGCACCCGGTGACCACTGGGTGATCTTGATCCGTCGCCCAGGCGGGGTCGGTGGATGGCACCAGCGTGCGCACCAGGACGACATCCTCCGAGATCTCCAACGGCCAGCCACCACACGGACCGACGTCGATCACGCCGAGGGGCTCGTGGGTCGAGCCGTCCCACAGGTGGATGCCCAGCGCTCCCCCGCGCGGTGACGACGCCTCGAGCGCTGGCCCCAGCCGCGTCGATCCCGTCGGGTCCCACGCGACGCCGCTGGCGAGGACAGATCCATCGGCTGAGTAGACCGCGCCCGCAAGCACTGCCGACTCAAACCCCGGCTCGTCGGGCCGCACCCATTCCCACACGAGCTCGCCGGTCTGCGCATCGTGCACCTCGAGGGCCCGGGAGGGCTCGTAGACGCTCTCCGCAGACATGGCGACCCGCGTCCCGTCCGGGTGCAGAACGGCCTGCAGGCGGTTGGTCTTGTGGTCCATGCTGATCCGGGAGACAACCGGGTCGGCAGCATAGGTCTGGTGCAGGGCACCGGTGGTCTGCAGACTCGACTGAGCGGTCTGCGCCGCGACCACCGCCAGGGTCTTGGCCAGGGCGGGATCCGTGGTGAGCTGGGCCAGGGCCGAGGCCGACAGCTCCTGGGCGCGAGTGCGGTCGGCCTCGGCGGCGAGGGCCGCACCCGCCTCCTGACTCTGCTGCCATTGCACGCGCGCGACCCCGCCGAAACCAGCCGCGAGGAGCGCGAGGACTGCCGCCCCCGCGACGAGTAGTCGGAGTCTGCGGTTGGTCCGCCGTTGCTGCCTCGCCTCGTCCTCGAGCCGTGCCAGGGTGCTGTTGTGCGCGGCCTCGCTCACATCGAGGAAGCCCTGCTCCACGCGGCTGAGCCGGTGAGCGCCGCGGTCCCACCACTCGCGGGTCGCGGCCAGACGGGCGCCGCGGTAGAGCTCACTGTCTGGCCTGCCCATGACGTCCCACGCCTCGGCGGTCGCCGCGAGGTGGTGCCGGATCCGCTCACCCTCGATGTCGTCGGCCAGCCACGACTGCAGGCGAGGCCACGCCTTGGCGAGCGCTTCGTGGGCGATCCCCACCCTGTCCCGCTCCATGGTGACCAGCCGGGCGCGGACCAGCCGCTCGAGCAGCTCCTCGTGCTGTGCGTCGGCCGTGAGCGCATCGCGTGAGACGCTCGTGCGGACCGGGTCCCCGCCCGGGTCCGCCTGCACCATCCGCAGCAGCATCTCCCGCATGGTGAGCCGCTGGGGCTCGGAGGCGTCCTCATAGACCTTCTCCGCCGACTGTGCCACCGCCCCTCGGATCCCTCCGGAGGATCGATAGCCGTCGACGGTCAGTGTCGTGCCCTGCCGTCGCTCCCAGGTTTCCCGCAACGCGTGGGCCAGCATCGGCAGCGACCCGGGCTCGCCCTCGACGTCACGGACGAGCAGGTCGACAAGACCCTGCTCGAGCAGCAGGCCCGCCCGTCGAGCTGGCTGTTCGATCGCGGCGCACAGCCCCTCGCGACCCATGGCCTTGAGCAGATAGAGCCCGTCCT
The DNA here is from genome assembly GCF_023923205.1 of Ornithinimicrobium cryptoxanthini. Lineage (NCBI taxonomy): Bacteria > Bacillati > Actinomycetota > Actinomycetes > Micrococcales > Ornithinimicrobiaceae > Ornithinimicrobium > Ornithinimicrobium cryptoxanthini. The sequence goes on from NZ_CP099490.1 coordinate 3,174,391, forward strand.
CGACAAGGCGCGCGCGACGTCCGGGTAGGCCGCCACCTCACCGAGGCGGTCCGCCCGCAGGGTGACGACCACGGGGCGCAGTCTGACCTGCTCGACGATCGTGGCGATGAACTCGGCCCGGGTCTCCTCGGCGACCCCGGCCGTGAACAGCTCCTCGAACTGGTCGACGACGAGGACCGGGGTCGCGCGGCTGCGCACCACGGCCGCGAGCTCGTCCACAGGGCGCAGCGCCGGCACGATCACGGCAACACTGCGGCCCTCGGCCCGGAGGTGGGCGGCCAGACCTGCTCGCACCAAGGAGGACTTGCCTGACCCGGACGGCCCGACCACGGTGAGGAAACCGTTGCGCGCGAGACGTTGCAGGCAGTCATCGACCTCATCGCCACGGCCGAAGAAGACATCTGCGTCATCGACGTCGTAAGCCGCCAGACCGGGCCAGGGGCATGTCGCCGAGGATGGCGGTGCCTCAGGCACGGTCAGACCAGGTTCCTGCTGCAGGACCGCCTGCTCGAGCTCCACCAGCTCCCTGCCCGGGTCCAGGCCCAGCTCCTCGGCAAGGACCTCCCTGGCCCGTCGCAGCGTGCCAAGCGCCTCGGCCTGCCTGCCGTCCTGATACTGGGCCCTGGCCAGCAGCGCCCACCGGTGCTCCCGCAGCGGCTGGTCGCGCACCCGCAGCGCAGCTTCCGCGAGCACCTCACGGTGGCGACCCGAGGCCAGCAGTGCCGTCATCCGCAGCTCTTCCGCCAGGAGCCGCAGCTCCTCCAGGCGGATCGCCTCTCCGCGGCCGGGCTCCCAGTCCTCGAGATCCGCCAGGGCGCTTCCGTGCCAGAGCGCCAACGCCTCATCGGCGGCATACGCGGCCTGGTCGCTGTGCCCGAGCGCCGCGAGCTCGCGGGCCCGGGAGACCAGTCTCTCGAACCGTCCGGCATCCACGTCCTCCGCCGGCACCACCAGCCGGTAGCCACTGCGCCCCGTGAGGATCGCCTCCGGTCCCAGCCGGCGCCGCAACCGGGCAACACACCCCTGGACCACCTTGGCCCAGCTCGCGGGCAGCTCCTCACCCCACAACGCCTGCGCCAACGTCTCCGACGAGACTTCCTGGTGCCGGCGTGCGACCAGGACTGCGAGCACCTTGCGGTCCCGCGGCGAGAGGGCCGGGCCTGCGTCATCGACGGTCACAGGCCCCAGCACGGTGATGGCGGCCATAAACGGATAGTCCTCCCCCATGAACCCCCACCGCAAGACCCCAACCACAGGCTGATACCCGGCTGATACCGGCTGAGCACCGATGCGATACCGGCCTGTCCCACGGTGGACCGATCAGACCTCCAACCGGGGGCCACACCACGAGAGGACAAGGCATGAAACTCAGCACCAGCACCGCCGTGATCGCCCTCCTCGTCGGCAGCGTCGCCCTCGGCGCCTGCGGGCAGGAGGACGCGGAGAGTGACACGGCCGACGCCGCACGCGCGAACTCACTGGGCTACGGCAACTACGCACCCCGTGGGCCCGCCGTCGTCGCTGCCCAGCCGCCCTACAGCCGGGGCAACTCGGTGGACGCGGGACAGAACTTCTCGTGCAGCGACCAGACCCAGGCGCCGCGCCGCTCGTCTCGGGACCCCGACAAGGTCAGCAGGTTCGAGTGACCCCGATGCGCACCCCGGAGCCCACGCACCACGCACGCACATTTATCGGCAGTTCGAGAACAAGGAGTTGTACCCATGTCCCAACTGGACTACCTGGCGGCGCAGAGCATCGCTCGCGAGCGCGAGCACAATCTGCAGCTGAGCCTGCGGCAGGACGCCGCCGACCGCGCACGACCCGTCGCACCGACGGCTCGGGCGCACACACCCTCGTGGGTTCACGATGCGCTGGTGCACCTGCACCTGGCGCACGCAACAACTCACTGAGGCTACCCACAACAACACGCCGCACGCCGGGCCGGGGACACTGCAGACGTCCCCGGCCCGCGTGGCACCAGGCCGCGAGATCAGCTGCGTGCGGCTACCGCAGCGTCGTAGAGCGCCTTCACAGACAGGCCGGTCCGGCTGGCGACCTCGCGGCATACGTCCTTGAGCCGCTCTCCTGCAGCAGCCCGGCGCAGGATCTCCGGCAGCACGTCTGCGGCCTCGACGGCAGGGCCAGCAGCCGGGTCGAGCCCGGAGACGACCACCGTGACCTCCCCCCGGACCCCGTCGGCCGCCCACTCCGCCAGCTCCGCCAGCCCACCGCGGCGGACCTCCTCGTAGGTCTTGGTGAGCTCGCGGCAGACGGCCGCCGGCCGGTCCTCACCCAGCACGGTCGCCATGGACGTCAGGGTCGCTGCCAGCCGGTGGGGGGCCTCGAAGAAGACCATCGTGCGCGGTTCGCTGGCCAGCTGCGCCAGCGCCCGCTCCCGCTCGCCCGTCCTGCGCGGCAGGAACCCTTCGAAGCAGAACCGGTCGACCGGCAGACCCGAGACCGCCAGCGCCATCAGCACCGCCGACGGACCTGGCACACACGTGACCGGCAGGTCAGCGGCCACACACGCACTGACGAGGCGATAGCCAGGATCGGACACCGACGGCATGCCCGCGTCGGTCACCAGCAGCAGTCGCTGACCTCCGGCGATGCGCGCGACAAGGTCGGGGGTGCGGGCGGCCTCGTTGTGCTCGTGATAGCTGAGCACCTCGCCCCCGACGCTCACGCCCAGCCGGTCGGTGAGCCGACGCAGCCGCCGGGTGTCCTCGGCCGCGACGACGTCGGCGCCCACCAGCTCCTCGAGCAGGCGCGGTGAGGCGTCGCGGGAGTCGCCGATGGGTGTGGCGGCCAGGACCAGGGCCGCACGCTCGCGCGGCACTGGCGACCCTCCGTGCTCCTCGATCAGCGGCCGTGCCGCAGGGAGCGCAGCAGGTCGCCGTTCATCTGCGAGATGACGTTGAGCGGGATGCCCTTGGGACAGGCACGCGTGCACTCCCCGAGGTTGGTGCACCCGCCGAAGCCCTCCGCGTCGTGCTGCGCGCTCATCGACTGCACGCGCGCGTCCCGCTCGGGCTGTCCCTGTGGGAACTCGCCGAGGTGGGTGATCTTGGCACCCATGAAAAGGCTCGCCGAGCCGTTGGGGCAGGCGGCGACACAAGCACCGCAGCTGATGCACTCGGCGGCCATGAAGGCGCGGTCGGCCTGGTCCTTGGGGACGGGGGTGGCGTGCGCGTCGGGGGCCGAGCCGGTGTTGGCCGAGATGTAGCCGCCCGACTGGATGATCCGGTCGAACGCACCGCGGTCAACGACCAGGTCCTTGATGACAGGGAACGCGTCGGCGCGCCAGGGCTCGATCACGATCTCGTCACCGTCGCGGAACGAGCGCATGTGCAGCTGGCACGTGGTGGTCCGCTCCGGCCCGTGGGCCTCACCATTGATCATCACGCCACACGTGCCGCAGATGCCCTCGCGACAGTCGCTGTCGAAGGCGACCGGCTCCTCGCCCTCAGCGATGAGGCCCTCGTTGAGGACGTCCAGCATCTCCAGGAAGGACATGTCGTCGGACACGCCCTCGATGGGATACGTGGCCATGCCGCCCTTGTCGCTCGGGCCGCTCTGCCGCCAGATCTTCAGAGTGAGGTTCATCGGGGCCCCCGCGAAGTATCGGAGTGAGGAACGAACGTAGAACTTTGTGGGGTGATCTTCATCGGGGCCCCCGCGAAGTATCGGAGTGAGGAACGAACGTAGAACTTTGTGGGGTGATCTTCATCGGGGCCCCCGCGAAGTATCGGAGTGAGGAACGAACGTAGAACTTTGTGGGGTGATCTTCATCGGGGCCCCCGCAAAGTATCGGAGTGAGGAACGAACGTCGGACGTGCTGGGCTGGTCACTTGTAACTCCGTTGCTTCAGCTCGATGAACTTATAGCTCAGTGTTTCCTTGTGCAGGACCGGGCTCTCGCCCTCGCCGCCCCACTCCCATCCGCCGACATAAAGGAACTCGTCGTCGTTGCGCAGCGCCTCGCCGTCCTCGGTCTGGCTCTCGGCGCGGAAGTGTCCGCCACAGGACTCACGCCGGTGCAGCGCGTCGATGCACATAAGCTCACCGAGCTCGAGGAAGTCGGCGACCCGCCCCGCCTTCTCCAACGACTGGTTGAGCGTGTCGGCCGAGCCGAGGACGCGCACGTTGCGCCAGAACTCCTCCCGCAGCGATCGGATCAGGTCGATCGCCTTGCGCAGGCCCTCCTCGGTGCGCTCCATGCCGCAGTACTCCCACATGATGTGCCCGAGCTCTTTGTGGAAGGAGTCGACCGAGCGCTCACCGCTGATGCCGAGCAGCATCTGGATCCGGCTCTCGACCGAGTCCTGCGCCTCGATCACGGCAGGGTGCGTGGGGTCGATCGGCTCGTAGGGGCCGTCGGCCAGGTAGTTGCGGATGGTGTTGGGGAGCACGAAGTAGCCGTCGGCGAGCCCCTGCATGAGCGCCGAGGCCCCCAGGCGGTTGGCGCCGTGGTCGGAGAAGTTCGCCTCGCCCGTCACGAACAGGCCGGGGATGCTGGACTGCAGGTCGTAGTCGACCCAGAGCCCGCCCATCGTGTAGTGCACGGCCGGATAGATCCGCATCGGCACCTGGTAGGGGTCCTCGCCGGTGATCTGCTTGTACATGTCGAAGAGGTTGCCGTATTTGTTCCGCACCGCGTCCTCGCCCAGCCGCTCGATCGCGTCGCGGAAGTCCAGGTAGACGCCACGACGGAAGTCGCCGACCTTGGGGCCGACCCCGCGGCCCTCGTCACACATGTTCTTGGCCTGCCGGGAGGCGATGTCGCGGGGCACCAGGTTGCCGAAGGCCGGATAGAGCCGCTCGAGGTAGTAGTCGCGGTCCTCGGTGGGGATCTCGCGCGGGTCCTTCTCGCAGTCCTCGATGCGCTTGGGCACCCAGATGCGCCCGTCGTTGCGCAACGACTCGCTCATCAGGGTCAGCTTGGACTGGTGGTCCCCGCTGACCGGGATGCAGGTCGGGTGGATCTGCGTGTAGCAGGGGTTGGCGAAGTAGGCGCCCTTGCGGTGCGCCCGCCAGGAGGCGGTGACGTTGCAGCCCATCGCGTTGGTCGACAGGAAGTAGACGTTGCCGTAGCCCCCGGACGCCAGCACGACGGCGTCGGCCAGGTGGGTCTCGATCTCGCCGGTGACCATGTCGCGGGCGATGATGCCGCGGGCCCGAGGACCAGCACCGTCGTCGATGACAATAAGTTCCAGCATCTCGTGGCGGGAGTACATCTTGACCGTGCCGGCACCGATCTGGCGCTCCAGCGCCTGGTAGGCACCGATCAGCAGCTGCTGACCCGTCTGGCCGCGCGCATAGAAGGTGCGCGAGACCTGCACACCGCCGAAGGATCGGTTGTCCAGCAGGCCGCCGTACTCCCGCGCGAACGGCACGCCCTGGGCCACGCACTGGTCGATGATGTCCGCGCTGACCTCGGCCAGTCGGTAGGTGTTGCTCTCGCGGGAGCGGTAGTCGCCACCCTTGGTCGTGTCATAGAAGAGCCGGTAGATCGAGTCACCGTCGCCCTTGTAGTTCTTGGCGGCGTTGATGCCACCCTGCGCGGCGATCGAGTGCGCCCGTCGTGGGCTGTCCTGATAGCAGAACGACTTGACGTTGTAGCCGGCCTCCCCCAGGGTCGCCCCCGCCGAGGCCCCGGCCAGGCCGGTGCCCACGATGATCACGTCGAGCTTGCGCCGGTTGGCGGGGTTGACCAGCTTGGCGTCGAACTGCCGCTGGGTCCACATCCTGTCGATCGGCACGTCAGGGGCCGCGCTGTCGGCGATGGGCTCACCCTCGCGGTAGAGCCCCTCGATCAGGGGTGCGTTCATCGTGTCTGCTCCGTCCGGGTGCGCCGAGCGATCATGGGATAAGTCCGAGGAGGATGGCCACTGGGGGCGCCGCAAAGCCGACCACGACGACGGACGCCACGAGGATGGCGGCCAGTCGCAGCCGCTCGGCAGCCTCCAGGCTGGTGTTCAGGCCCAGCGTCATCCCCGCGGACCACACCCCGTGCAGCAGGTGCATGCCCAGGGCCACCACGGCGAACAAGTAGATGAGGACGGCCCACCACTGCTCGAAGCTGGCGACCAGCCGGTCAGCCGGGTTGTCATAGGAGCCGCCGATGTTGATGGTGTGCGTCGTGAAGTGCAGCAGGTGGAAGATCACGAAGATGAAGATCGCGACCCCACCCCAGCGCATCGAGTTCTTCACGAAGCGGGCCCACTGACCCTTGCGCTGGTAGTAGCCCTTGGTGCGGGCAGAGCCGGCGCGGCGCCAGAGGGTGACGGCCGAGGCGACGTGCAGCACGAGGCTGACCAGCAGCGTCACGCGCATCACCCAGAGGAACCCGCCCTCGGGCAGCATCGGGGAGCCGAAGGTGCGCAGGTGGTGGGCATACTCGTTGAACTGCTCCTCGCCCCCGAAGATCATCAGGTTGCCATACATGTGCGCGAGGATGAACCCAAGGAAGATCAGCCCGGTGACAGCCATCACCGTCTTGAGCACGATGCTCGAGGTCCTGGGCCGCGTGCCTGCGGAAATCGTTGAGGTGGCCACGGCACAGGACTGTACTACCCACGTCAGCGTCCGGTGAGGAAGGCCACCTACTATGAGCGCCGTGACCGAACCGTCGGGGGCGCCTTCGCGCCTGCGCGAGCGGCTCCTCGGCCCGGCGGTCAGCAGGCGTGCGGCAGCCTGGGGGTGGTGGGGGCCGCTGCTCGTGATGGCCGTCGGGGGCGTGGCGCGCTTCATCAACCTCGGACACCCGACCTCGTTGGTCTTCGACGAGACCTACTACGTCAAGCAGGGTTGGTCGTTGATCCGGTTCGGCACCGAGATGGACATCAGGGAGGGGCTGGAAGAGCCCGACGAGCTCTTCACCGCGGGCAACCCAGATGTCTTCGGCACGACACCCGACATGGTGGTGCACCCGCCGATCGGCAAGTGGATGATCGGCGCGGGTGAGTGGCTCTTCGGCGTGGAGAACCCGTTCAGCTGGCGGTTCGCCGCCGCGGTGGTGGGCACCCTGTCGATCCTGCTGATCGGACGCGCGGCGTGGCGGATGTTCCACAACCCGCTCCTGGCGACGGCTGCCGCGACGCTGCTGGCCGCTGACGGCCACCACTTCGTGCACTCCCGGACCGGGCTGCTCGACGTGTTCGTGATGTTCTGGGCACTCGCGGCGTTCTGCCTCCTGCTCGTCGACCGGGACCATGGCCGGGCTCGTCTGGCCGCGCGGGTCAGCGCCCTGGCACCACCACCCGGGAGTATGTCGTGGGGCCCGGGGCTCGGGATCCGCTGGTGGCGCGTGGCCGCGGGCGTGAGCCTGGGGCTGTGCATCGGCACCAAGTGGTCGGGGCTGTTCTTCCTGGCCGCCTTCGGCCTGATGACGGTCTGGTGGGACATCGGTGCCCGTCGCGCTGCCGGGGCGCAGAACTGGTTCCGCGGCTCGGTCGTGCGCGACGGCATACCCGCCTTCCTGCAGCTGGTGCCGGTCGCCCTGGTGACCTACCTGCTCAGCTGGAGCGGATGGTTCCTGACCGACCACGGCTACAAGCGGCAGTGGGCCGCCGACCACCCGGCCACCGGCCTGGCCTCCCTGGTGCCGGACCCGCTGCGGTCGCTGTGGTCCTATCACCAAGAGGTCATGGGCTTCCACGTCGGCCTGCACAACGAGCACGCGTGGTCCTCCAACCCCTGGTCGTGGATCGTGCAGGGACGGCCGACACTGTTCTACTCCCGCTGGCCCAAGCTCGGGGAGAGCGGATGCGAGGTGAACGACTGCGTCACCTACATCGCCTCGCTGGGCAACCTGCTGGTCTGGTGGGGTGCCACGGCCGGGCTGCTCGTCGTCGCCTTCATGTGGCTCATCGGCCGGGACTGGCGCGCCGGTGCCGCGCTGTCCGGGCTGATCGCCGGGTGGCTGCCGTGGTTCATGTATCAGACCCGCACCATCTACAGCTTCTATGCGGTCGCCTTCGTGCCCTGGCTGGTCCTGATCGTCACCTACTGTCTCTCGCTGGCGCTCGGCCGCGCCGATGACCCGCTGGTGCGACGGCGCTGGGGCGCGGCGATCGTGATCGTCTATGTGACCGCGGCCGTGGCGCTGTTCATCTGGTACTACCCGGTCTATACGGCCCAGACGATCCCGCGCGAGCAGTGGAGCCTGCGCCTGTGGTTCGACTTCTGGACCTGATCGGCCGGGTCGGTGCCGTCAGCGGTCGCGTGCCGTCGGTCAGCGCCCGTAGCGGTCGGGGTGCTGCCACGGCCAGTCGGTCCTGATCCAGTCGGCCACCGCGTCGGCGAGCGGGACGTCGAGACCGGCGTGACTGGCGCGCACCCACGACTGGACGCTGACGTCGTGGCCCGACTCGGTCGTCGGATAGAGATAGACGCACCCGATGACATCTCCATCGCCCGGGTCAAGCACCGTGAAGGTGAACCCCTTGCGGGCCGCGAAATCCGCCTCGTGGCGGGTCAGGTCCTGCAGGTTCCGCTCGGGAGTCATCCCGTCCGGGAGCGGCCAGCTGCCGTCCGGATAGCCAGGCGTGGACCGGATGTGCTCGGTGCTGGACATCCACGCGGCGAGGTCGGCGTCGTTGTGCTGCGGACCGAGCGGCTCGAGACGGAAGCGGTCCCTGCTCAGCGTGCGGGGTGGCTCGAAGCCGTCGGGCACGAAGTCGCTGGGGGTCATGGTGCGACCGTAGCCCGAGCCGGCGGACCTAGGTGGTCAGCCCCATCGCCTCAGCAAGGAGCAGGTGCTGGCGACCGTCCTGGGCCCGACCTGCTCGCTGGAGCGTGCGCGCGAGGAGCAGGTGAGCATAGGCCTCGCTCGGCCACCGTCCCACCACGGTCGACAACACGTCCTCGGCCCGCCCGAGCTGCGCAGAGTGGTAGTAGGCCCGCGCCAGCCAGATCTGCAGCTCGACCTGGTCCGGCTCCTCGACGACCAGGGTCTCGAAGATCTCCGCGGCCTTGGTGAACTGCTTGTTCTCGAAGAGGAACGTGGCGCGGTCGTAGGTCCCGCTCAGGTCCTGCTCCATCATGACTCCTTCCCGGTCGTGGCCACTCGCGTCGCGATGAACTGGTCGATCACCGCCGGTGTGCCGGCACTGGCTAGTTCAACAGCCCAGGGCAGCGGAATATTGCTGATGGTGACGACCTCCGGACCGGCGGCTGTCGTGGCCAGCAGATCAGCCAGTCCGCGTCGCCGCTGGAAGAAGGACTGCTGGACGACCCAACCGATGACGCCGCCGCGCTCCAGGACCACCCGCTGGCGCTGGAGAGCGCCGCTGCGGCTGACCAGGTGCGCCGGGGTGAGCACGTGTCCCAGGTTGCGGAAGGCCAGCTCGGCCAGGCCCAGGCTGACCAGCCCGACCCCGACGGCAACCGCTCCCACCGTCCACCAGGGCAGGTCGCGCCACCAGGTCAGGCCGGCCATGACGGCGGTGAAGAACGCTGTCGGCCACACGCTCTGGAACAGCAGTCGCCGGTGCGCCATCGGCCCGTGGCCGCGGACCGGCACTGTGAGTGGTCCATCGGCCCCGAGCACGCTGTGGCCTACCGACTCCGCCACCACGCGCGGGCAGGGCGGGAGCAGCTTGGTGGCGCCGCCGGAACCGACCCCCGTCGCCAGGGACGTCAGCTCACCGCCCCGGACCGCGCGCAGCAGCAACGGCTCGGTCAGCTGGACGCCCCGGATCCGGGCCTCCTCGACCGTGGTGGACGTGGTGGTGAGCAGGCCACGCGTGAGTCGGATCGTCCCGCCCGGCTCCCGGACGAGTTTCAGGTTCCACCACTGCAGCACATAGTTCAGGGTCGACACCACGAGCCAGCCGACCACCAGGACGAGGAGCAGCCCCAGCACGACCGCCACGACCGCCTGGGCGAGCACCCAGTCGTAGGCACCGGTCACGCTGTCCTGGTCGAGGAAGCCGAGGTCGTCGCCGAACTGCATGAGCAGACCGAAGGCCGTCGCGACGATCACCAGGCTGGACAGGCTGAACGGCGCGAACCGCAACCAGGACCAGTTGATCTCGGCGAGCACCTCGTCCTCGGCCAGCACCGGCTGACCGGGAGGTGCCGGTGGGACCGGAGCGTCCGGCATACTCCCTGCGGTTGCTGGGTCGGACGCACTGTCCGCAGCCGCCTCGGCAGGACCGAGCCCTGCGGCCCCGCGGCCCCGTGCGCCGCGCAGCAGGAGGTATTCGCGCAGCCGGGCAGCGTCCTCCTGAGCGAGGCCGTCGAGCTCGAGCCGGGTGTCGTCGACCCCCGTGCCGACCTTGGCGCGCGCCAGCCCCAGGAGCCGGTGCAGGGGCGGCGACTCCAGGTCGACGCTGCGCACCCGGTCCAGCGGGGCGGTCTTCTCGGACTTGTTGATCAGCCCCGTCTTCACCTGCAGCTGGGTGTCGGTGAATCGGTAGTGCGTCGTGAACCACGGGATCAGGCCGAAGGCGAGGGCGGCGACCACCAGGAGCGGCAGCACGCGCACCGACCAGCCGTTGTCGGACTGGCTGACCCCGATGAAGGCGATCAGGATCGGGAAGGCCATCGACCAGAGCACGCGCACCGGGTGCACCAGGAGCATGCGCGGGGACTGCCGGTGCCACTCCCGGTCGCGAACGGCCTCCGGTGGCGGCAGGTCGTAGGCCGGACCCGCGGGCGGTCCGGGGTGCTGCGGACCTGAAGGCTCGGGCTGCGCCAGCCCGGGCGGTTGCGGCCCGGGGTGCTGCGGTCCGGTCGGCGGCTCCATGGGCGGGCCTTGCGCTGTCACGTCGCATCACCCTCGTCATGTCCGGTGATCTCGGTCAGGTCGGCCACGATCCGCTTGGCGGTCTGCTGGTCGAGGCAGTTGATCGAGATGGGCCCGGACGCCGAGGCGGTGGTCACGGTGATGGAGGCCAGGCCAAACATTCGCTGGATCGCACCCTGCGTCGAGTCGACCGTCTGCACCCGCGAGAGGGGGGCGATGCGCTGCTCGATGTTGAGCCAGCCCGAGCGGGTATAGATGGCGGTGGGGGTCACCTCCCACCGGTGCACGGCATATTTGAACCGCGGGACGACCAGGGTCTCGACGAGTGCGCCGAGCACGAGCAGCACGAGGATCGCGGTCGCCCACCACCACTTCTCGGGGAGTACGACGAAATAGACCACCGCCGCGACGACCAGCAGGATCCCCTCCCAGATCAGGGCACTGGTGCGCCAGTAGCCGATCGCGCGGGGCGAGACCTTGTTGATGGGCTCCCGCAGGGCCGGGTCGCCGGTCACCGTGCTCATGACTGACCCCCGATCGTCGCGACCATCAGGGCCTTGATCGTGTGCATCCGGTTCTCCGCCTGGTCGAAGACGATGCTGGCCGGTGACTCGAAGACCTCGTCGGTCACCTCGGCACCCTGGGCCAGGTGGGGATACCGCCTCACCAGGTCACGGCCGGTCTTGGTCCCGGTGTCGTGGAAGGCCGGTAGGCAGTGCATGAACTTGGCGTCCGGATTGCCGGTGGCTTCCATCAGGGTGGTGTTGACCTGATAGGGCAGCAGGAGATCGACCCGCTCCGCCCACGCCTCCGCAGGCTCACCCATCGAGACCCAGATGTCGGTATGCACGAAGTCGACCCCGTCGACCGCCTCCCGCACGTCCTCGGTCAGGGTGAGGCGAGCGCCGGTCTGGTCCGCGATCGCCTGGCACTGCGCGACGAGCTCGTCGGTGGGCTGCAACGCCCCGGGGGCCCCGATCCGGACGTCCATGCCGAGCTTGGCACCGATCAGCAGCAGCGAGTTGCCCATGTTGTTGCGGGCGTCCCCGACGTAGGCGTAGGCGATCTGCTCCAGCGGCTTGTCGGTGTGCTCTGTCATGGTGAGCACGTCGGCCAGCATCTGGGTGGGGTGCCAGTCGTCGGTGAGGCCGTTGTAGACCGGCACCCCGGCATACTCGGCGAGCTCCTCGACGACGGCCTGCTCTGACCCGCGGTACTGGATGGCGTCGAACATGCGACCCAGCACCCGCGCGGTGTCCCGGATCGACTCCTTGTGCCCGATCTGGGTGGAGGCGGGCTCCAGGAAGGTCGTCGAGCCGCCCTGGTCGTGCGCGGCGACCTCGAAGGCGCTGCGGGTGCGGGTGGAGGTCTTCTCAAAGATCAGCGCGATGTTCTTGCCGACCAGGAGTCGCTCCTCAGTGCCGGCTCGCTTGGCGGCCTTGAGCTGTGCGGCGAGGTCCAGCAGATCGCGGATCTCCTCGGGGCTCTCCTCGACCAGGCTCAACAGACTGCGGCCCCGTAGGTCTCGTGCCATCTCGCGTCCTTCCCACCTTCCACTCACACGCGACCAGGGCGGGTGTCACCGTGGTCCTCGCCGGGCGCCCCGACGTCGGGGTCTATCGTCGCACTGCCGGACCTGCTGGCCTACGCTGCACCTCGTGACCCGCCTGGAGCTGCCCGCCACCGGTGGCCTCGAGGCGGACGCGACCCTGACGACCCTGGCCAACCACGCGACGCCGGGCAGCGAGGTCGTGACGATGGGCGCTCCTGGGCAGCGCGGCACCTACCGACGTCTCCTGGACCTGGCGGGTCGGCCCACCGCGGTCACGTTCGAGATCCATGCCGGCGGCATCACCCTGACCGCTCACCCAGACGACGCTGCCACCGCGCCCTTGCTTGCCGAGGCTGCAGACCTGACCCGTTGGTGGTTCGACCTGGACACCGATCCCGCACCGGTCAGCGCCCGCCTCGCTGCCGACCCCCGTCTGGCTTCCCTGGTGGCACGGCGCCCCGCGCTGCGGCCGGTGCGCCACCCGGCGGGCTTCGAGGCATCAGTCGACACGGTCCTGGGCCAACAGGTGACCCTCGCCTCGGCGCGACTGTTCGGGGAACGGTTGCGGGCGGCATACTCCCCCGGCGTCGTGGCTGGCCTGCGCGTCTTCCCCGGTCCCACGGCACTGCTGGCCGCGCCCCTGGAGGAGCTGCGCGCGGCGGTCGGCCTCACTACCAGTCGGGCCAGGACGGTCCAGGCAGTGGCCCAGCTGTTTGCCGACGGGTTCGAGCTGGTGGCCGGGACGGATCCTTGTCTCGCCCGGGTGGGGCTGCTGCAGGTGCCGGGTATCGGCCCGTGGACCGTGGAGTACCTCGCGCTGCGGGCCCTCGGTGACGCCGATGCGTTCCCTGCCTCAGACGCCGTGGTGCGGCGGGTCCTCGGCGGTGCCGGGTCCCGGGCCGCCGAGGAGGAGTCGCAGGCGTGGCGCCCCTACCGAGCCTGGGCCACGGCGCACCTGTGGGCAGCCCAGACCACCACGTGAGCGTGGGGTCGGTCAGCGCACCACGGCACGGCGCGCGTCGAGCCGGCGCTCCACGAACTTGAGCGCCTCGTCGAACCAGAGCACGGAGCTGGCCATGACCGCGCACACCAGCCAGTGCCAGAGATCGAGCGAGGCCGTGCCGAAGGCTTGCTGCAGCACGGGCAGGTGCACGACCGCGACCTGAGAGGCGACACCGAAAGCGACAGCGGCCAGCAACCACCTGTTGCTCAGCAGCCCGTGGAAGGCGCTGGTGGTCTGCGATCGGGAGTTGAAGACGTTGTAGAGCTGGGCCAGCACCAGGGTCGTGAAGCCAGCGGTGCGGGCCACCTCGAGGGTGTCGCTGCCCTCGACCAGACCGCCCGGCAGGAAGATGTCGATCGTGAGCAGCGTGGCCACGGCCATCACCGCCCCGACCGCCACGATGCCTCCCCACATGCGGGCGTCGATGACGCGCTCACCGACCGCCCGGGGCCGCCGCGCCATCACATCGTCGGTCTCGGGGTCCACCCCCAGCGCCAGCGCGGGTGCCGAGTCGGTGACCAGGTTGATCCACAGGATCTGGGTCGCCAGCAGCGGCAGCACGACCGCGTCCTGGCTGGCCGCGGTCAGTCCGATGACACCGGCGAGCACCACCCCGAGGAAAACCGTGAGGACCTCGCCCATGTTGGACGACAGCAGGTAGCGCAGGAACTTCTTGATGTTGTCGAAGATCACCCGGCCCTGCCGGACGGCGGCGACGATCGTGGCGAAGTTGTCGTCAGCCAGGATCATCGACCCGGCCTCCTTGGTGACCTCGGTGCCGGTGATGCCCATCGCGACACCGATGTCGGCCGACTTCAGTGCGGGCGCGTCATTGACGCCGTCGCCGGTCATCGCGACGATCTCCCCCGCCTCCTGCAGGGCGTCCACGATCCGCAGCTTGTGCTCGGGCGCGACGCGGGCGAAGACGTTGACCCGGGAGACCACGTCGGCGAACCCGGGCCGGTCGAGAGCGTCCAGGTCGATGCCTGTCACCGCCTCCGCGCCCTCCTCGGCGATCCCGAGGTCCTGCGCGATCCGCAGGGCCGTGGAGGGGTGGTCGCCGGTGATCATCACGACCCGTATGCCGGCCCGGTGCGCCTCGCGGACCGCCTCACCGGCTGAGTCGCGCGGCGGGTCGATCATGCCGACGGTGCCGACGTAGACCAGATCGTGCTCAAGCTGCTCCGCCGCCTCCGCCGGAACCTGGCCGGAGGCGATCGCCTCGACGCCGACCTCCTCGACCCGCAGGGAGCGGTAGGCGACGCCCATCGTGCGCATGGCCCGACCGGAGAGCACCTCGACGTCGGCGAGGATCGCGGCGCGGGTTCCCTCGTCCAGCGGCCGGGTCTGCAGTCCGTCGCGCACCGCGGTGCACCGCTGCAGCAGGATGTCCGGGGCGCCCTTGCTGATCAGCACCGGCCGGTCGTCGTGCTCATGGTCCAGATGCAGCGTGGACATCCGCTTCCGCTCTGAGGTGAAGGGCACCTCACCGACGCGGGTGAAGCGGGCGGTGCGCCGTTCGGTCAGTCCCATCTTGCGCTCGGCCACGAGGAAAGCCGCTTCGGTGGGGTCCCCCAGGATCTGCCACTCCCCGTCCTCCTCCCGCAGCTCGGAGTTGGAGGCCAGCGAGCCCCCCGCCAGGACCACGACGTCCTCGGCGCGCTGGGCCTCGAGGCCGCCGCCACCGCCCTCGGTGGTGGCTGCCAGCACCACGCCGTTGGCGATGACGTCCCCCTCGGGGCGATAGCCCACCCCGGTGACCTCGGCCGTCCCCGAGGAGGTGAGGACCGTCTGGAGGGTCATCTCGTTGTTGGTCAGGGTGCCGGTCTTGTCCGAGCAGATCACCGAGGCGGAGCCCAGTGTCTCGACGGAGCTGAGGTTCTTGACGATGGCGTTGCGCTGGGCCATCCGCTGCACGCCGATGGACAGCACGACGGACAGGATCGCCGGCAGGCCCTCCGGGACGGCGGCGACGGCCAGCGAGACTCCCAGCAGGAGCACGGTGACCGCGTCGTCGAGGGTGTTGACCCCGCTGATCAGCCACACGGTCCCCATGACCACCGCCGCGATCACGATCACAATGGCCCCGAGCATCTTGCCGATCAGCGCGATCTCGCGCTCCAGGGGTGTCGGCTCACGCTGGGTCTGCTCCAGCATCGTGGCGATGGCACCCATCTCGGTGTCCATCGCGGTCCCCGTCACGACCGTCCGCCCGGTGCCCTGAGTGACAGCCGTGCCCTTGAAGACCATGTTGGTGCGGTCGCCGAGGGGTTCCCCACCGGCAAGCACCCCGGGCCTCTTGGTCACGGCGGTCGACTCACCAGTGAGCGACGCCTCGGCGACCCGGAGGGCGTTGGCCTGGACCACGCGGGCGTCCGCGCCGATGCTGTCCCCCTCGGCGAGCACCAGCAGGTCGCCGCGGACCAGGTCCGAGGCGGGCACGAGCTGGGTCCGCCCGTCACGGACGACCGTCGCGTGCGACGCGGTCATCCGCTGCAGCGCCGCCACGGCCTCCTCGGCCCGGGCCTCCTGGCTATAGCCCAGGATCGCGTTGGCGATGACGATGAGGGTGATGACGATCGAGTCCGTGGGGAGGCCGTTGGCGCCCTCGACGACCCAGGCGAAGGTGGCGATCACGACGGCTGCGAGCAGCAGATAGATCAGCGGGTCCTGGAACTGGGCCAGGACCTTGCGCCAGGTGGGCACCGGTGGGGCAGAACGGAGCTCGTTGGGCCCGTCGGAGTCCAGACGGGCGGCGGCCTCCACCTGCGTCAGGCCTCGTTCCGGGTCGGTGTCGACTGCGGAGACGACCTCGGCGAGCTCGGTGGTGGACGGGTTCCCCTGGATGGCGGCCACACCCTATTGTCTCGCGCCGGCGCCCGTTCCCACCGGCGGGGCCGGCTCGACTGGGCTGGCGGCTGCCCAGCGTGCCCAGGTTGGCGGGGGGCGCAATACGCTCGCCCTATGAGCCGTCCCGCTGCCCTGCCGACCGATCTGGAGATCGCGAGCGCCGCCACCCTGCGACCGATCGCCGACGTCGCCACCGACCTGGGCATCGCCCCCGAGCACGTCGAGCCCTATGGCCGGGACGTCGCCAAGATCGACCTCGCCGCCGCGGCAGCCGCACCCCGCGGGAAGTATGTCGTGGTGTCGGCGATCACCCCCACTCCCCTGGGTGAGGGCAAGACGACCGTGGTCGTCGGTCTCAGCCAGGCCCTGCGGCGGCTCGGGACCAACGCGGTAGCAACGTTGCGGCAGCCCTCGATGGGCCCGACCTTCGGGATCAAGGGCGGCGCCGCCGGTGGCGGCTACAGCCAGGTGGTGCCGATGGAGCGGCTCAACCTGCATCTGACCGGCGACTTCCACGCCATCACGGCGGCGCACAACCTGCTGGCCGCCGCAGTGGACAACCACCTGCACTTCGGCAACGAGCTCGGCCTGGACGTGCGCAACATCACCTGGCGCCGCGTGATGGACGTCAACGACCGCTCGCTGCGCAACGTCGTGGTGGGACTGGGCGCCCGCGCGGATGGTCTCGTGCGGGAGACGGGCTTCGACATCACCGCCGCCTCCGAGGTGATGGTGCTGATGACTCTGGCCACGTCATACCAGGATCTGCGGGCGAGGCTGGGCCGGATCGTGGTCGGCTACAAGGGCGTGGGCAAGCCGGTGAGCGCCGAGGATCTCGGGGTCGCCGGCGCGATGGCTGTCATCCTCAAGGACGCGCTCAAACCCAACCTGCTCCAGACGCTCGAAGGGGGGCCCGCCCTGATCCACTGCGGGCCGTTCGGCAACATCGCCACCGGCACGTCCTCGGTCGTGGCTGACCAGGTGGCGCTGAGCCACGCGGAGGTGGTGGTCACCGAGGCCGGGTTCGGCGCCGACATGGGCGCCGAGAGGTTCTTCAACGTCAAGTGTCGGCTGGGGGGTCTGCAGCCCGACGCCGTCGTCCTGGTGGCCACGGTGCGTGCCCTCAAGGTGCACTCCGGCAACTACGACATCAGGGCTGGTCGCGCTCTCCCGCAGGAGCTCTTCGCGGAGAACCCGGAGGAGGTCAGGGCTGGCCTGGCGAACCTGCGCAAGCACCTCGAGATCATCCAGGCCTTCGGCGTCAGTCCGGTCGTGGCCATCAACGCCTTTCCTCAGGACCACGACAGCGAGCACGCGGTGATTGCTGAGCTCGCGGCCGAGCTGGGCGTCCGCTGCGCGGTGAGTCGGCACGTCGCCGAGGGTGGAGCCGGAGCCGAGGACCTGGCCCGCGAGGTGCTGGCCGCTGCGGAGGAACCGACCCGGTTCACCACGACATACGCGCTGGAGGACACCCTCGCGGAGAAGATCGAGGCGATCGCGACCAAGGTCTACGGGGCTGACGGGGTCGACTACTCCCCGGACGCAGCCAAGGCCCTGCAGACCTATGAGGACGCGGGCTTTGGTGACCTGCCCGTTGTGATCGCCAAGACCCACCTGTCGATCAGCTCCGACCCGGCCCTGATGGGAGCCCCCAGCGGGTGGCGCCTGCCGGTGCGCGAGGTCCGGGCCAACGTCGGCGCCGGCTATGTCTATGCCATCGCCGGAGACATGCGCACGATGCCCGGCCTCAGCCGCCACCCCAACGCCGAGCGCATCGAGCTGGCACCAGACGGGACGGTCAGCGGGCTGTCCTGAAGGGCACCTGCATGGATCCTTCCCACGATCTGCCCGGCGAATTCAAGGGGTCTGCGCAACGGTGAGTAGTTCGGCGAGTCTAGCGGCGGGAGTCGCGAAGCCGAGTGTTTTGCGGGGTCGGGTGTTCAGGAGGTCCTGGGCGTCACGGACTTCTTCGTCGGTGACCTTGGCGAAGTCGGTGCCTTTGGGGAAGAAGTCACGGATCAGGCCGTTGGTGTTCTCGTTGGTGCCGCGTTGCCAGGGTGAGTGCGGGTCACAGAAGTAGACCTGGCAGTCACTGGCCAGTGTGAAATCAGCGTGCTCAGCCAGCTCAGATCCTTGGTCCCAGGTGATGGTTCGGCGCAGGTCGCCCGGGAGGTCGGCGACCATCTGGATCAGGGCCTGGGTCACGGTCGGGGCGTCGTGGCGGTCCGGGAGTCGGTAGATCAGCACGTTGCGGGTGGCCCGCTCGGCCAGGGTGATCAACGCGGTGGCGCCCTTGGCACCGATGACGAGGTCTCCTTCCCAGTGGCCGGGCACGGCCCGGTCGGCCACCTCGGCAGGTCGGGCGCTGATGTGGTTGTCCTCATCGATCCAGGACCGGCTGCTGGCCTTGGGCGGCAGCTTGGAGCGGGGCTTGCGGCTCGTGCGGCCGGTGCGGGTGGCCTTGGCCACCTTCACCTCGTGACGCAGGGAGCCTTTGCCCTGGACGTACAGCGCTTGGTAGATCGTCTCGTGGGACACCCACATATCTTCCTCGTCCGGGTAGCTGAGACGCAGGTCAGCAGCGACCTGCTCGGGCGACCACCTCTTGTTCAGCCGCTCGATCACCGCGGCTCGCAACCGCGGGCAGGACAACCGGCGGGCCTGCGGACGGGCCGCCGCGGCAGTGGCAAGGTCCTGCGCGGCCCGAGCGCGGTAGCCGGCTCGGTCAGCGAACCGGGCCAGCTCCCGACCGATCGTGGAGCGGTGCACGCCCAGCACCCTGGCGATATGGGCGTTGGTCGCGGTGGTGCCAGCCAGGTGCTGGAGCACCCCGCGCCCGGCCTGGGTCAACCGGCCCCGCTCATCGCGGTAGTCCTCATCCATAGGTACAGCAGGTACCAGGCTCGCGCGAGCCGCCGCCCGCGACGCGCCGTCCAACCCCCCGATCCCACCGGGTTGCCCGGACCACCCCTGCGCGACGATCCACCGGTACAGGGTCGACTCGTTGATGCCGAGCGTGCGGGCGACCGCTGTCAGGCTCTTTCCCTCGGCAAGCATTCCGAACGCTTCGGCGCGACGCTGTGCACTGCTCGGCTGGCCCACCTGACCGGCCACCCGCACCGGAGCGATCAACTCCTCCCCGGCCGGGGTCAGCAAGCCCCGGGCATCGACATAACCGCCCTCAAGGAAGCCAGCCGGCAACAGCTCCGGTCGCAAGACGAGCTGGTCGGCGGCCACACCCGTGGCCCGCACCCAACGAAGCACCGACGACCGGTCCCGGGCCAAGACCCTGCCCACCTCCTCCAGAGCCATCCCAGCAGCCACCAAACCCAGACCATACGAACGCAGCACCATGCCTCCCGGCAGATTGGTGTTGCGCTGACCCCTGAACCCAAGCCCTCAGCGTGTGAAGGATGCGCTCAACTGCACGCCAGGGACCGTGACGACGCGCGGGCGTCCGCGTCCGGAACGCACTGAGGCCGCCCGCTCGGACGGCCTCAGTGATGCTTCTCAGCTCTGTGCGGAGAGCAACCTGGTGGAGCTGAGGGGAATCGAACCCCTGACCTTCTCATTGCGAACGAGACGCGCTACCAACTGCGCCACAGCCCCAGGTGCAGCAACAGACTGTAGCACCGGGAACGGCGATTCTCCGATTCCCGGGAGGCGCGCAACGGCGCTCAGGTCAGCCGCTCATCCGAGCTCGGCGAGGTCGTCAGCCGTCGGCTCCCACAGACCAGCGTCCGCGTTGGCCCGGACCTGCTCGCCGCTGGTCACACCGGCGATGACCGATGCCACGGCGGGCTGGGCAGCCAGGCCACCGATCGCGACCTGCAGCATGGTCAGGCCGCGCCCGTCGGCAAAGGTCTGCAGGCGCTCGATCTCGTCCCAGTCCGCGCCAGCCAGGCGCTCAGCCTGGTTGTCGGCCGCGAGCCGGCTCCCCTCGGGTGCGGCCTGGCCCCGGCTGTATTTCCCCGTCAGCAGGCCGTACTCGAGCGGAAAGAACGGGAGTATGCCGACCCCCACCGTCTCGCAGGCCGGCACCAGCTCGTCCTCGGCCGCGCGGTCCAGCAGGGAGTACTTGTTCTGTGCGGAGATGAAGGCGCTGTAGCCGCTGGTCCGGGCGGTCCAGTCGGCCTCAACGACCTGCCAGCCGGCGAGGTTGGAGGAGCCGATGTAACGCACCTTGCCCTCGGCGACGAGCTCGGTCAGGGCAGCCAGGGTCTCGTCGATCGGGGTGACCGGGTCGGGGCGGTGCAGCTGGTAGAGGTCGATCCACTCCGTGTCCAGCCGCCGCAGGCTCGCCTCGACCGCCTTGCGGATGTAACGCCGCGAGCCGCGAGCGCCCCAGTCGGGGCCGTTGCCTCCCTGCATGTCCATCCCGAACTTGGTCGCGACGACGACCTCCTCGCGGCGTGCGCCCAGGGCGCGTCCCAGCAGCTCCTCGGACTGCCCCAGGCCATAGGTGTCAGAGGTGTCGAACAGCGTGATCCCCGAGTCGATCGCGGCATCGACGATCTCACGCACGATGTCTCCGTCGATGCGGGTGCCGAATGCATTGCACCCGATGCCGACCGTGCTGACGCGCAGGCCGGAGTCACCCAGTGGGCGATAGGTCATCTCAGTCATGACACCAACCGTACGTGCCGGCACCGCCTCACGATGCCGTGGCCGGTTAGGACGCGGCCGCTGCGGCGCGCCGGCGGATGAGGTGCGAGATCCACAGCAGGAACAGCTGGTGCACCGGCGGCACGGACGGGTCCAGGTCGAGGGTCGCCCGTGACGACCAGGTGCTCGCCTGCTTCCCGACCCCGACGGACCTGCCGTCGCGCTGGACCCGGTGGGTCGTCTGCCAGAACCCCTCGGGTCCGATCTCATAGGTCGCACCGTCGCCGGTGATGGTCCACGCGGAGCGCCAAGCGCTCGCCCTGGTGGCTCGCAGGACCACGCGCGGGTTGCGTGCGAGTCGGGCGACCCGGTCTCTGCCATCGCGACCGAACGTCCAGGCCTGGCCGCCGATCACGAGCTCGGCTCCCTCACGCCAGGTCTCCGGGTCCACTGTGGCGACCTGCTCCCCGTCCAGAAGGATCGGCACGACGCCGCCCTTCTTTGCTCCCCACTCCAACATGCCTCCACGATAGCCAGCCCCCAGGGAGCGTCAGACCCACGGCATACGGTGACACCGTGGACCAACCCGTCGCGCCGACCCGTGAGGGGCTCCTCGTCGCGGACGGCACTGCCGGTGACCAGCTGATCCCGTGGGAGGACGCGGCGAGGTGGGTCCGCGGGCAAGAGGTGGCGGGCGAGATCCGTTGGGTGTGGCCCGACACGGCGTCGGTCTATCCCCGGCTCCTGGCCGCGGGGGTCCGGCTCGAGCGCTGCCACGACCTGCGGCTGTGTCACGCGATCCTCGCGCTCGCCTCCCCCGCACCGTGGTCGGCGCCGCCCTGGCTGTCCCGCGCGGCGCCAGAGCCACTCGTGCCGGCTGCGCCGACGCTGCTCGACGACCTGACCCCGGACAGCTCCCCATCACTGGCCGACGTGGTCGCCGAGCACCAGCAGCAGCTGGCAGCGGTCGCCGCCTCCGCGGACCCAGGACGTCTGCGGTTGCTGCTCGCCGCCGAGTCGGCGGGAGCTCTCATCGCCGCCGAGATGCGCCACGACGGACTGCCCTGGGACCGAGCGAGGCACGAGGTGATCCTCACCGCTGAGCTCGGACCCCGCCCGCCCCAGGACCGCCGCCCCGAGCGGTTGGAGCAGCTCGCCGCACAGGTCCGGGAGCTGCTGCACAGCCCGGACCTGAACCCCGACTCGCAGGTGTCACTGCTCAAGGCCCTGCGCAACGCCGGGCTCAACATCACCTCCACCGCCAAGTGGGAGCTCACCAGGCAGTCGCACCCGGTGGTGGCGCCGCTGCTGGACTACAAGCGACTGGCGCGCCTGCTCTCCGCCAACGGGTGGCACTGGCTGGACAAGTGGGTGGACCCTGGCGAGGGCGGCCGACAGGGTCGGTTCCGCACCGACTATGTGCCCGGCGGCGTGGTGACCGGACGCTGGGCCACGAGCGGCGGGGGTGCGATGCAGATCCCCCGGACCGTCCGGGGCGCGGTCGTCGCCGACCCGGGGTGGCGGCTTGTGGTCGCGGATGCCGCGCAGGTCGAGCCCCGGGCACTCGCCGGCATGGCGGCCGACCTCGCCCTGGCCACGGCCGGACAGGACGGCGACCTGTATGCCGGGCTGGTCACCTCTGGGGTCGTCGACACCCGGGAGCGGGCCAAGGTCGGCATGCTCTCGGCGCTCTATGGCGGCACCTCGGGCGAGGCCGGGGTGCTGCTCCCACAGCTGCGCCGCGCCTATCCCCGGGCGACGGGGTTGGTGGACCACGCGGCCGGTGTCGGGGAGCGCGGAGGCACCGTGCGCACCTGGCTCGGACGCACCAGTCCACCCCCAGGCTCGGGCTGGCACGCCGTCCAGGGCAGGGCCGGGGAGTCCGACGCAGCGGCGCCCGACGAGCGGATGGCGCGCAGCCAGGCCCGCAACCGCGGCCGGTTCACCCGCAACTTCGTGGTCCAGGGCACGGCCGCGGAGTGGGCGCTCTGCTGGATGGCCGAGACCCGGCGCCGGTTGCGCGCGCTCGATCCGGTGGAGCACGACGACGGGCCGGGCCAGGGCCACCCGCACCTGGTCTTCTTCCTCCACGACGAGGTCGTGGTCCACACCCCTGAGGGGCTCGCTGCCGAGGTGGCGGACATCCTGCGGGAGTCCGCCGAGAGTGCGGGGCGGCTGCTGTTCGGCGGCTTCCCGATCACCTTCCCGTTGCACGTGGCGACGGTCACGAGTTATGACCAGGCCGACAAATAGTCCAGGCACTACCGAGCCTGTGCTAGCACCGCTAGCATCAACTGTGGCGACAATCACCATTCGACAGCTCGACGACGAGGTGCGTCGGCTGCTCAAGGTGCGGGCCGCACTCCACAACAGGTCCATGGAGGCCGAGGTCCGGCACATCCTCACCTCCGCCGCACTGGATGTCGACGGTCAGTGGTCCACTGCCCGCACGCGCCGGCCGACGGACGACCCTCGGCCCACCCTCCGCCTCACGGAGCGTGAGGAGGAGGTCTGCGACCTCGTCGCCCTGGGTCTGAGCAACCGGCGCATCGCCGCTCGGCTCTATCTGTCCGAGCGCACCGTGGAGAGCCACGTCAGCGCCATCCTGCGCAAGCTGGACTTCCCGAGTCGCTCCTCGATCGCGCACTGGCACGCCAGGCGTCCGCCCCAGAGCTGACGTCCCGAGACCGGGTGTTTCCACTGATGCTGGCCGTCAAGAGCCGCCCTAGGTTCGTGTCAGGTGTAGCCATGCCCTCGGGGTGATGACCCCGGCTGAGCACACAGACAGGGGAACGCGCATGTCACAGACACTGAGCACGGGTCGGGGGGCGCGGGGCCGGGACCGGCTGGTCCGGCGGTGGGTCGCCTCGAGCGCGGGCGCCGCCCTGGTCCTCACCGGCTCGCTGGCGGCCGGAGTGACGGCCAGTGCCACGCCCCCGACGCCCGCCGAGGTCCTCGCGCCGGTTTCGGCGGACAAGATCCAGCCAGAGGTCACGACCGAGTTGGAGGAGGCCGGCCGGGCGACCGTGCTGATCCGGTTCGCCGACCGGCCGGACATGGGGGCGTTCGCCGCGGTCGATGACTGGGACGCCCGGGGACAGGCGGTGTATGACGCGCTGACCAGCACTGCGGACCGGAGCCAGCGGGGGGCCCGGACCAAGCTGGAAGCCGCGGGGGTTGACTACACGAGCTTCTTCATCAGCAACGCCATCCTGGTCCGGGGCGGGAACGAAGCGCTGCTGACCACTCTGGCGGCCGACCCGGAGATCGAGGGGGTGTATCTGCCGGCCGACTACGAGGTGCCCGAGCTCGCTGTGGGTGAGGAGCTGCCCGCTCCCCACGCGGTGGAGTGGGGCATTGCCAACATCAACGCCGACGACGTGTGGACGCAGTTCGGCGTGACCGGCGAGGAGCTGGTCATCGCCAACATCGACACCGGTGTCGACTACACGCACCCGGCTCTGGTCAACCAGTACAGGGGCAACAACGGCGACGGCACCTTCGACCACAGCTACAACTGGTTCGACGCCGCCGGCGCAGGCTCCGACGAGCCCGTCGACTTCGTCGGCCACGGCACCCACACGATGGGCACCATGGTCGGCAGCGACGGCGGGGCCAACCAGATCGGGGTCGCGCCCGGCGCTCGCTGGATCGCCGCCAACGGCTGCTGCCCCTCCGACGAGGCCCTGATCACCTCCGGCCAGTGGCTGCTGGCGCCCACCGACCTCAACGGTGAGAACCCGTTGCCATCCATGCGCCCGCACATCATCAACAACTCCTGGGGCAGCGAGCTGCCCAGCAACGACCCGTTCATGGAGGACATCTCGCAGGCATGGGCCGCGGCCGGGATCTTCGGGGTGTGGTCCAACGGCAACGCGGGCCCGGAGTGCGAGACCTCGGGCTCTCCCGGCAGCCGGACTCTCAACTACTCAGTCGGTGCGTATGACGTGGGCAACGCGATCACCGGCTTCTCCTCCCGCGGGGCGGGCCAGGACGGGGAGACCAAGCCCAACATCTCCGCTCCGGGGGCCAATGTGCGCTCTGCCGTGCCCGGCGGCGACTACCTGGCCGCGGACGGGACGTCGATGGCGGCACCACACGTGGCCGGGACCATCGCTCTGCTGTGGTCGGCGGCCCCCGACCTGATCGGGGACACCGAGCTCACCAAGGAGCTGCTGGACGGCACGGCGGTCGACACCGCCGATGACCAGTGCGGGGGCACCGAGGCTGACAACAACGTCTACGGCGAGGGCCGGCTGGACGCGCTGGCTCTGCTGGAGTCCGCTCCGATCGGCCCGACCGGCAACATCGCCGGCACGGTGACCGACGCCTCGACCGACGGCCCGATCGCCGGGGCGGGCGTCACCCTCGTCGGCGAGCGGACCCGTTCCACCGCCACCGCCGCCGACGGCACCTATGCCCTGCGGCTGGGGACGGGCGAGTGGGACGCCACCATCAGCAAGTTCGGCTATCTGCCGCAGACGGACACCGTGACGATCCCGCTCGACGAGACCCTCGTGCACGACGTCGACCTCACCCCGGCGTCGTCCGGCATGCTGACCGGCACGGTCACTGACGGATCCGGGCAGGGGTGGCCGCTCTATGCGCGGATCAGTGTCGTCGGCGTGTCCGGCGTGGCGGCATACACCGATCCGGAGACCGGGGACTTTGCGCTCTCCCTCCCCGTGGGCACCCACACGGTCCAGGCGACCTCGCAGCTGCCCGGCTACGTCTCGCAGACCCGTGACGTGGTGATCACCGAGTCCGGGGCGGTCGCCGACTTCGCCCTCACCATCAACCCGATGAGCTGCAACGCGCCGGGCTACGACCTGGTCCTGGGCGGGGTCAGCGAGGCGTTCGATGACTTCCAGCTTCCGGCCGGATGGGCCCTGGAGGACCTCAACGGGTCCGGCAACAACTGGGAGTTCCTTGACCCCTACGGCATCCCCAACGGGACCGGAGGGGACGGTGGCTTCGCGGTCGCCAACAGTGACTTCACCGGCCCGGGGTCAACGTGGGACGCGGCGCTGGTCAGCCCGGCTGTCGACATCACCGGCGACACCAACACGACGCTGACTTTCAAGACCCTCTATGAGACGGTGCAGAACGTGGGCGACCAGGCCTCCGTCGAGATCACCACGGACGGGGGCGCGTCCTGGGATGTGGTGTGGGCGAGCACGTCATTTGCCATCGGCGACGTTCACCTCGACCTGACCGACAGTCTCGCCGGCGCGACCGAGATCCAGACGCGCTTTCGCTACCAGGGGACCTTTGACCTGTGGTGGCAGGTCGATGACGTCTTCCTCGGTGAGCGCACCTGTGTGCCAGGTGGCGGAGGCCTCGTCGTGGGCTACGTCCACAACGACGTGGACGGCGCCGGGATCATCGGTGCCAAGGTCACCTCGCTGGACCAGCCCGCAGACTCGGGCACGACGCGGGCCACCCCCGACGACGAGAACCTCGACGACGGCTTCTACTGGCTCTACTCCTCCCTGGAGGGTGTCCACCCGTTTGAGGCGAGCGCCCGCAACCACGGCACGGACCAGCAGGACGTGACGGTCCCGGCGGGCGCCGTGGGACGGGCGGACTTCGTCCTCGGGCAGGCGCTGCTGGAGATCGACCCGACGTCCATCGAGACGACGGTGGCCCTCGGTGCCGCGGACACTGGTGAGTTCACGGTGACGAACACCGGCACGAGCCCTGCGGAGCTGACCTTCACCGAGAACCGCGGCGGCTTCGAGATCCTGCGGGCCGACGGAACCAGGATGACGACCCAGCAGCTGGCCGACGCTGCGGGGACACCGCTGATCGCCAAGGACATCGAGCGGTCGCTGGAGGCCTCTGCCCTCAGTGCCGGGCCCACCGGATCCGCATTTTCCCCGGCGGCGGCTCCCACCGACGAACCCTGGACCGACCTGACGCAGCTGCCGCTCCAGATCACCGGCAACCGCGTCGTCACCATCGACGGAGTCTGGTTCAGCGTCGGCGGCTTCACCTACGAGAACTCCCCGGGTCTCTACCGCTATGACGCTGTGGCGATGGAGTGGATGCCGCTCGCCGCGATCCCCGCTCCCGTGGAGATGCCGCTGGCCGCCGCCGTCGACGGCCAGATCGTCGTCGCGGGTGGCTGGTCCATGACCGGCGATCCCACGTCCGACACCTGGATCTATGACCCCGAGACGGACAGCTGGTCCTCCGGCGCCCCCATGCCGACCCCCGTGTCGTCCATGGGTGTTGCCGTCGTCGACGGGGCGGTCTTCGCGATCGGGGGATGCACGACCGGATTCTGCGAGCCCGTCGCAGACACCGTCCAGGCCTACGACCTCTCGACGGACACCTGGAGTGAG
Source organism: Ornithinimicrobium cryptoxanthini (assembly GCF_023923205.1). Classification (NCBI taxonomy): domain Bacteria; kingdom Bacillati; phylum Actinomycetota; class Actinomycetes; order Micrococcales; family Ornithinimicrobiaceae; genus Ornithinimicrobium; species Ornithinimicrobium cryptoxanthini. The sequence goes on from NZ_CP099490.1 coordinate 3,201,500, forward strand.
TTCTCGCCCGCTCCGTCAGCCACGGCGTTCCCGGCCTGCGGCGCCCTCGAGGGCGTCGTGGTCTGCGCGGGCGGTGTCGACGGTGCCGGTCAGGATGTCCCAGACACGTGGGCCTTCGACCCCAGCGCGGACAGCTGGTCGCCGCTGGCACCGGCTCCGGTGGCACTCTTCGCTCCGGCCTCCGCGGGCGCCAACGGCCAGCTCATCGCGGTTGGTGGCATCCAGGACGGACAGCTGACCAACGCGTCCTGGGCCTATGACCCCACGACGGACAGCTGGTCACCGCTGCCGAACGCCAACCACGCGGTCTACCGCGGCGGTGGGGCGTGCGGTGTGGTGCGGGCGGGCGGCCAGGACGACGTCGACCTCGTCACCTCTGCGGAGCTGCTCCCGGGCTTCGACCTCTGCAGCGAGGGCGGGGGTGATGTCGACTGGCTCTCACTCGACATCACCGAGGCCGTCCTGGACCCGGGCGAGAGCGTGACGGTGCAGGTGACGACCGACGGCGCGGCGGTCAACCAGCCAGGCACCTACACCGCAGCCGTCGGGATCGTGGCCAACGTCGCGATCCGACCCACCCCGGTCGATGTCACCATGCACGTCACGCCGCCGCTCTCCTGGGGCAAGGTCGAGGGCACCGCCTACCTCGCCTACTGCGACGGCGGTCAGGTGGCCGGCGACGGCATCACGATCGACATCGCCCCGGTGCGAGAGGACGTCGGCCAGGGCTGGGTGATCTCCACCAACAGCGAGGGCTACTACGCGCGGTGGATCAACACCCAGGTGGGGACCCTGCGGATGACTGCCACGCTCGGTGGCTACCGGCCGGACGCACACCTGGTCGACCTGCTCCGCGGGTCGAGCGTGACCCAGGACTTCTCGCTGCTCGAGGCCTCGTGTCAGGAAAATCCGGATCCGGTGCCACCAGAGGTGATCCGGCTGGCTGGGCAGGACCGCTATGCGACGGCCACCCGGATCTCAGCGCAGTTTGCCCCGGGCGTGGACACGGTCTATGTCGCCACGGGAGTCACCTTCCCCGACGCCCTCGCGGCCGCTGCCCGAGCGGGCAGCCTGGGCGGCCCCGTGCTGCTGGTCCGGCCCACCTCGGTGCCGGCCGTGACCAGCGTCGAGCTGGCCCGCCTCGACCCGGCCAACCTGGTCGTCGTCGGCGGCACGACGTCGGTGTCCAACCTGGTCGCCAACCGGCTGCGCGCCGTGGTGCCGGACGCCACCTTCACCCGGCACGCGGGCGCGAACCGCTATGAGACCGCCGCCCTGATCGCCGGTGACCTCGCCGCTGCGGACGTGGCCTATGTCGTCACGGGCGAGGACTTCCCCGACGCGCTCACTGCGGCGTCCCGGGCCGGGTCGATCGATGGTCCGGTGCTCCTGGTGAAGCAGGGGTCGGTGCCGGCCGCGACCGCCGCGCAGCTGACCCGGCTCGCCCCGGAGCGGATCGTCATCGTCGGTGGCACCACGTCGGTCTCACCCGCGGTCGCTGGCATCCTCGCGGGCTATGGCACGGTCGAGCGCGTCGCCGGAGCGAACCGCTATGAGACCGCCGCCGCGTTGACCCAGGACTGGCAGACGTCGCAGGACGTCTTCGTCGCGACCGGCCAGGACTGGCCGGACGCGCTCGCCGGAGCCGCCCGAGCAGGTGCGACGGTCTCCCCTGTGCTGCTCGTGCGCCAGGCCACGATCCCACCCGTCACCTGGGCCGAGCTCGAGCGGCTCGACCCGGGCCGGATCTTCGTCCTCGGCGGTGAGACGACCATCAGCCCGGCCGTGGAGGAGCTGTTGCGGACGCTGGAGTAGCTCGCTGCCGCCACCGGCACGGCCGCCACCGGCACGGCCGCCACCGGCCGTCGCGTGGCTCGCGACTCCTAGAGTCAGCCGACGTGGTGGACCGAGGGCAGCTCCTCGAACTCCTCATCCAGCGCGAGGGCGTGGCCGTCGAAGGGCAGGTCCTCGACCGCGACGGGTGCCGCAGCCCCGCCCGGAGCACGGATCGCCTTGGCCTTGAGCGTGTAGGTCGGTGGCGGCACCGGGACCGGCGCCCAGGTCCCGGGCTCCAGCTCTGCGCCGGTCTCCACGTCGTCGCCGAGCAGCTCGGCAGACTCGACGGCGGAAGCGGCAGCCAGTCGCGCGGTGCCGTCCTGCGCGGCAGCGTCGGCCGCGCTCGCGCCCTCCATGGCTTCGACGTCATAGAGCTCGACAGCCACCGCCCCGGCGTGGGCGACAGCGTGAGCAGGAGCCGCAGCCGCAGCGTCGGCAGGAGGTGCCCCCCGGCGGCCCCGGGCGGAAGCCATATCCGGGCGGCGCTGACCGCTATGGGTCCGGCCTGCGCGGTGGGACTCACCGGCGGCCCTGGCCCGCACCGGCGATGTGGCGCGACGCTGCTGGGTGCCCACCGAGAAGCGCACGAAAGTCAGGGCCAGGAGCAGTGCCCCGGCGCCGGCGACGGCGGCCCACCACTGGGTCAGGCCGATCGCCCACACTGTGACGCCGGCAGCGAGCGCCAGGACGCCGAGGGCCAGCGCAACCGCGCGCAGCAGCGGCGTCCTCGACCGGGACGAGCCGGTCGGCACAGACCCACGAGCGGTCGATCGAGCCGCAGGACGACTCACGGGGCGAGCCGCAGGACGCGCGACCCGGCGCGCCGCAGCGGGAGCGGGAGAGCCGCTGACAGCCACGGCAGCACTCCCGTGCTGGGCGCGCTTGACCATGACCTCAGGGTGCGCGGGGCGGGTCACCGAGATCGAGTAGGACCGCGGAGCGGCCGCGGACAGGTCAGCACGCGGCATACGCTGCCGGCGCTCGAGCACCCGCATCGCCTCGGAGAACCGGTCGACGGACCGGGCCGTGGCGACATGGTCACGTCGCCGGATCCAGTGCTGGATGAGATAGGCAGCCCACACCGCGAGGATGACCACGAAGATCAGACTGTTGGGCACACCCAAACCTTAGGTAGCCGCACGATGGTTACCGGGGAGTTCTCGTGCGTGTCGCGGAAGTGGCGCGTGTGACGGGAGTTGCGGCGAGCGCGGGACGTCCTCCTCGCTCCCGAACCGTCAGGTCGCCGACCGCAGCCGCTCCACCAGCCGCTGCGACCCCAGCTGCTCCGCGGTGACCGCGAACTCGATGTGATCCCGCCAGGCCCCGTCGACGTGCACCTGTCCGGCCCGGAACCCCTCGTCGGGCAGCCCGAGCCTGTGGGCCACGGCCAGGCTCGAGGCGTTCTCGGGGCGGATGCCGACCTCGACCCGGTGCAGCCCCACCTCAAAGATGGCGTGGTCGATGGCCATCGCCAGGGCCCAGGTCGCCAGGCCGCGGCCGGTCGAGCGCCGATCCAGCCAGTAGCCCGCCGCCGCCGTCCACCGCGAGCCCCACACGATGTCAAACAGGTGCATCTGCCCCACCAGCAGGCCGTTCGCCTCGATCACGAAGGGGAGCACCAGACCCTCGCGGGCCGCGCGGTCCAGCAGCCGGCGCAACCGGTTGAGTGAGATCGGGGGCTCGGGCCCGGTCGGCAGCGTCGCCTCCCAGGGGCGCAGCCAGTCCACGTTGTCGGCGCGCAGCTCCTGCCATCGCGCCCTGTCGGAGCGAGCCATGGGCCGCAGCACGATCTCGACGCCGTCGTCGCGCACCTCACGCAGGCTGACCGGCCAGACCAGCATCAGGACCTGGTCCAGTCCCCAGAGCGGCCGCCGGACTTGGCCACGACCATCACGTCGGTGATGACCGCCAGCTTGTCGACGGCCTTGATCATGTCGACCATCGCGAGCGCGGCGACGCTCACGCAGGTCAACGCCTCCATCTCGATGCCCGTGCGGTCGGCCGTGCGCACCGTCGCCCGGATCAGCACGCCGTCGTCGACCACGTCGAGGTTGACCTCGACACCGTGCAGCGCGACAGGGTGGGCGAGCGGCACCAGGTCCGGTGTCTTCTTGGCAGCCTGTATGCCGGCCAGCCGGGCGACGCCCACCGCGTCACCCTTGGGGGCGGTCCCCTCCCGCAGGGCGCGGACCGCCTCTGCGGACAGCTCCACCTTGCCGGTGGCGGTGGCCTCTCGTGCGGTGACCGCCTTGGCGCTGATGTCCACCATGTGGGCGGTCCCGTCGGCCCGCAGGTGGCTGAGTGGCTGCGACGACTCGCTCACGACGCACCCCGGTGGCGCCCCCGCGGGCGGCCGGCCTCGGACCCTGCGCCCTCGGCTCCGTCCTGGTCGGTCGCAGACTCCTGGGCCAGCTCGGCCTCGATCTCCCAGAGCGGGCGCAGTGGCAGGACCTGCACCTGTGAGCCGGTCAGCACCTCGGACTCCTCGGCGGGCACGATGGCCAGCCCGTCGGCGACGGCGAGACCAGCGACCAGGTGCGACCCCGGCCCGCCGGCCGGCTCCGCCGCATAGGCGCCGCTGACGTCACGGAGCAACCGGACCCGGTGGTACTGCTGGCGTCCCGCAGGCGAGGTCCAGCCGGACAGCACCACGGCCGGGACCGTGACCTGCTCATAGCGCTGCTCGGACAGACGGGCCAGCGCCGGCCGGACAAAGACCTCAAAGCTGACCAGCACGCTCACCGGGTTGCCGGGCAGGGTGAAGACCGGCACCTTGCGCCGGCCGAGCAGGCCGAAGCCCTGGGGCTTGCCGGGCTGCATGTCGACCTCGGTGAACTCCATCGAACCGGCGCCGGTCAGCACCGCCTTCACCGCGTCATACGCCCCTTTGCTCACCCCGCCGCTGGTGATGACCAGGTCGGCGGACGTGAGGTGGTGGTCCAGCTCCTTCTTGATCGACTTCTCGTCGTCGGGCAGGTGGCCCACATGGGTCGTGTAGTGCCCCGCGGCTCGCACCAGCGCGGCCAGCATCGGGCCGTTGGAGTCATGGATCTGGCCCGGACCGACCGGCTCACCCACCGGCACCAGCTCGTCACCGGTGGACAGGACCACAACCCGCACGGCGTCACGCACCGTCACCTCGGCCACGCCCGCCGAGGCCAGCACCGCGACCTGCGCCGGTCCGATCCGCGAGCCGGCCGACAGGATCCGCTCTCCGGCGCGCACGTCCTCCCCCGCTCGGCGCACGTGGGTGCCCGGCTCGACGGAGGCGCTGATCAGCACCTCGTGGCTGTGCCCGTCGGTGTCCTCCACCTTGACGATCGCGTCGGCCTCCTCCGGCATCGGCGCGCCGGTCATGATCCGCCAGGTCATGCCCTCTCCGAGGGTGTGTCCCTCACCGTCGCCGGCAGGGATGTCGCCGGCCACGGGCACCAGCTTCGGGCTCTCCGGGGAGGCGCCGGCAACGTCGGCGGCCCGCACGGCATAACCGTCCATCGCCGAGTTGGCGAACCTCGGCAGGTCAACGGGGCTGGTGACGTCCTGGGTCAGCACCAGCCCGTGGGCCTGGGCCAGCGGCAGCGTCACCTCTCGCACGGGCGTGATCTGGTCCAGGACGGCCGCGAGGTGCTCATCGACAGTGGTCATCGGCTCTCTCCCGCCACGAAGTTGTCCAGCCAGGTGCTGAAGTCCGCTCCGAGCTCGGGGTGCTCTCGGCCCAGGCGGACCACCGCCTTGAGGTAGTCGAGCCGGTCCCCGGTGTCATAGCGCCGACCCCGGAAGACCACGCCGGTCATCCCCGCCCCGTCACCGTCAGCCTCCGCCAGCTCGAGCAGCGCGTCGGTCAGCTGGATCTCCCCTCCGCGTCCCGGCTCGAGCCGCTCGAGGACGTCAAAGACCCGCGGGTGCAGCACATAGCGGCCGATCACCGCCAGGTTCGACGGCGCGTCCTCCACGGGCGGCTTCTCCACCAGCCCGGTCACCCGCACGACGTCGCTGTCCTCGTCTGCCGGGTCGATGGCGGCGCAGCCATAGAGGTTCACCTGCTCGCGCGGCACCTCCATCAGCGCCACGACGGAGCCCCCGCGCTGCGCCTGGACCTGGATCATCTCCTCCAGCAGGTGGTCCCGGGCGTCGATCATGTCGTCGCCGAGGAGCACCGCAAACGGCTCGTCCCCGACGTGCGAGCGGCCGCAGAGCACCGCGTGGCCCAGCCCCTTGGGCACCCCCTGCCGCACGAAGTGCACCTCGGTCTCGGTCGTGGCGTTGACCCGGTCGAGGCGGGCCTGGTCACCCTTGGCCTCCAGGGCCCGCTCGATCTCGGGATGGCCGTCGAAGTGGTCCTCGATCGCTCCCTTGCCGCGTCCAGTCACCATCAGGACATCGGTCAGGCCGGCGCGGACCGCCTCCTCCACGATGTACTCGATGGCGGGGCGGTCCACCACGGGCAGGAGTTCCTTGGGCACGGCCTTGGTCGCGGGCAGGAACCGGGTGCCGAGACCGGCCACCGGGATCACTGCCTTGCGCGGGCGCTGTGTGGGCTCGCTCATGGCGCCAACCCTAGTCGTCGCCGCGGCGCGGCTCAGGTCGAGGACAATGGCCCTCATGGTCGATGTGCGCGCCGCCAAGAAGCAGGCCCGGACGCTGGCCCGGGCGCGCCGCCGGGAACTGGTCGAGAGCCAGACCGCAGCTGATCGTGGTGCGCAGGGTGACGCGCTGGCGCGGGCTTTCCTCACCTGGCTGCGGGAGTATGCCGAGGCGCTGGGTCGGGCTGACCTGGCCGGTCTGACGGTGACCGCCTATGAGGAGATGCCGACCGAGCCCCCGGTCAGCGGGCTCGTGCGGGCGGCGCAGGAGGTGGGGATGCGGGTGCTGCTGCCGGTGACGATCCTGGAGACCCGCACGCTGCGGTGGGTCGACGCCGCAGGCGGCAGCCCCGCGGATGAGGGGCCCGAGGCCCTGCTGGGCGTGGACATCGCCCTGATCCCCGGTCTGGCTGTCGACCCGGAGGGATACCGTCTCGGCCAGGGCGGCGGGTTCTATGACCGGGCGCTGCCGATGGTGCGCACCGGGGTGCCCGTCATCGTGGCCCTGCACGACCACGAGCTGCCGGGGAGTGACACCGCCCCGGTGCCGCAGGTGCCGCACGAGAGCCACGACATACGGGTCGACGGGGTGCTGACGAGCGCAGGGGTGCGGCTGACCAGGCAGCCGCACTGACCGGAGGCTACGGACGCAGCGTCAGGGTGTGGACCGCCGAGGCCTCGACCGCGGCGCGGGTGTGCGCCCACGGGAAGGTCTCGTTGGCCAGCCACGCGGCCGTCTGGTCGTTGTAGTTGGGGTGGAACGCATGGCCGGAGTTGCCCGTCTGGTTCACCCAGGTCGAGGCGTCCAGGTCCGCCAGGTCGACCACCATGCGCATCGATGGCGCCGCCGTGACCCGCTGTCCCTCACTCGCGTCCCAGCTGAAGGCGTTGACCAGCGCCGAGCCGCCCGGCGCCGGGAAGGGCCCGTCATTGAACGCCCACCGGACCAGGCCCGGCACGTCGTCGCTGCCGAGGACCTCGTGGCGCATCGGGACCCGGTGCAGCTGGCCCCAGGACCAGTCGGACGGGTCCTTGCCGTTCTTGCGGGTCAGTTCCAGGCGGGCGTTGATCATCGCCTGGCGCAGGACCTCGTCACGGGTCTCGACCACGCCGGCGGTGCGCTTGTCGTCCCACCAGTCGTCCTCGGGACGGTCGAGCAGGTTGGTCACCACGAGCATCCACCGCGAGTTGCCGTCCGGCGACATGTCCGCAGGCAGCTGGTCCTCGAAGGTCAGCTCCAGGATGTGGCCCCAGACCGAGTAGAAGTACATCGCGGCCGCCGACTGCTCCCCGTCGACCGGTGCCGTGCGGTCCCAGTCGGTGAGCATCTGCTGCGGCTCGCGATAGAAGTCGGAGGGGACCTCGACCTCCAGGAGGGCGGGGATGAGAGCGTCGGCGAACGAGCTGTAGGTGTCCCCCTGGATCTGACGCATGTCGTCGACGGTCAGCGCTCCCTCACCCAGCTTCTGGGTGAGCAGGTCACTGATCCGCTGGGAGCGGTAGCCCTTGGCGGGCTCCGAGGTCAGGAAGGGGCGCGAGCCCTCGGTCACGGCCTGGTTGGCGGTGACGATCACACCATCTGTCGGGTTGAACGTCGAGGGCATCTGGCTGAAGGGCACCCAGCCCTTCCAGTCATAGGCCGGGAGCCAGCCTGGTGCGGGATAGAACCCGGGAGGAGCCCCGTTGGTGCTTGTCTCGCGCACCGGCACCAGCCCGGGTGCCTGATAGCCGATGTTGCCCTCGGTGTCGGCATAGACGAGGTTCTGGCTCGGCACGGCGAACTGGCGGGCGGCCCCGCGGAAGGAGTCCCAGTCGCTCGCCTGGTTCATCAGGAACACCGCGTCGGCAGTGCGGTTCGGTTCCAGCCCGGTCCAGGCCAGCGACACGTCATACGAGGTCAGGGACTCGACCCCGTTGATCGGCGCGGTCAGGCCCGCGTCGCGCACGCTGCCCACGACGTCCGACAGGATCGGGCCGTGCCTAGTCTCGCGGACAGTGATGGTGACGTCGTCGTCGCCGGCAACGGTGATCACCTCGTGGCGCTCCTCGACCGGGACCCAACCGTCCCCTCGGCGGACCCGGCCGTCCTCGTCGATCTCCTCGAGATAGAAGTCGGTCACGTCCGGGTCGAGGTTGGTGAAGCCCCAGGCGATGTCGCTGTTGTGCCCGATGATGATGCCGGGGAAGCCGGCGAAGGAGAAGCCCGTCACGTCAAAGGGGCACGCATCACTGACCTCGCGGCAGTGCAGGCCGGTCTGCATCCAGATGCCCGGCTGGGTGACCCCGAGGTGCGGGTCGTTGGCCAGCAGCGGCAGGCCGCTCTCGGTGTGCTCGCCGGAGACGACCCACGAGTTGGAACCAATCCCCTCGCCCTCGCCGAGCAGGTTGGGCACCGCGGCGAGCGCCTGGAGCGTGCTGTCATAGGTCGCCTGCGCGCCGGCGACGGCGGTGGACCCGCCACCGGCCCGCCCCCTCGTGGTGTCGCTCGACCCACCCCCGCGCGACTGGTCCCCGCGCGACGGCTCAGCGTCGTCGACGGGAGCGGGCTTCCACTCGTCCTCCGACAGGATCGGCGCGTGCTGCTCAACGGGAAACTCGGGATAGAGCGAGAGCAGCTGCTGCCTCGAGACACTGCCGACCAGGCGGGCGCGGTCAAGCTCATTGGTGTAGTTGCCCCGCAGGTCCCAGGCCATCGCCTTCAGCCAGGCGAGGGAGTCGAGGTCGTTCCACGGCTCGATCCGGTAGTCGGGCACGCTCTGCCCGAGCACGACATACTCCAGCGACACCTGCGACGGTGCCGGGTTCTGCTCGAGGTAGGCGTTGACCCCGGCCGTGTAGGCCGCAAGGTAGCGGCGCGTGGTCGGGTCGAGCATCGGCAGCTCGGCCTCGGCGACGCGGCGCCACCCCATCGTCCGGATCACCTTGTCGGTGTCCAGGCCGGGGGCGCCGACCAGCTCACTGAGTCGTCCGGACGTCACGTGCCGGCGCAGGTCCATCTGGAAGAACCGGTCCTGGGCGGCCGTGAAGCCCTGCCCCATGAAGAGGTCCTCGGAGGTGTCCGCATAGATGTGCGTGATGCCGCGCTCATCGCGCAGCACCTCGATCGGCGCACTCAGCCCGGTCAGCGTCAGCTCACCGTCCACCTGGGGGAAGCTGCGGCGCACCAGGCCGACACCGAGCACGCCCGCGGCAGCGGTCACCAGCACGAGGGCCGCGACCAGGGGGACGATCACTCGACGCAGGACACTTCGGGACACGGACCGAGCGTATGCCACCGAATCGGCGCTCGGCCGCACGCCACGTACAATCGGTCCTCGTGCCGACCTACTCCTACGCCTGCAAGAGCTGCGACAACGCGTTCGACATCCAGCAGGCCTTCAGCGATGACGCCCTGACCGTGTGTCCGAAGTGCGGTGGCAGCCTGCGCAAGCGCTATGGCTCGGTGGGCGTCGTCTTCAAGGGGTCCGGCTTCTATCGCACCGACTCGCGCAAGGGAGCGGTGGCAGCGGGCAAGGCGTCGACCGAGGCCGGGACCTCATCGGGTTCCGGGGAGTCGGGGTCGGGTGGTTCCTCCAGCACCTCGGGCGACTCGGCGTCGGGTGGCTCAGGTTCAGGCAGCTCTGGCTCGGGGGCGTCCACAGCGTCCACCTCGAGCGGTTCGAAGTCCACAGGTTCGTCGACGAGCGCCGCGAGCGCCTGACCGAGTCCTAACCTCTCGTGTGTGACCAGGTCCATACGAGTGCCGCTGCGCGGCCACGACCGGCGATCGGTCTGGCGCCGTGGTGTCCTGCGCAGGATCCTCGCCGCTGTCCTCCTCGCCGCTGCGGTGTATGCCGTGACGACCGCCCTCGTCCCGGCTCCCCCGGACCCTGGTCCAGTCGTGGTCGTGGCGACCTCCGACCTGGCCGTCGGTGACGAGATCACGGCCGACTCCGTGCGCCCGGTCCGGATGCCCGTGGGTCTGGTGCCTGACGGCGCACTGTCGGACCCTGCCTCAGCCCATGGCGCCCTCACCACCGCTCCGCTGCGGGCAGGCGAGGTGATCACCGACCTGCGGGTCTCACCCCGCGGCCCCCTAGAGGGTCTCGACCCTGATCTCGTCCTGGCTCACCTGCCACTGACCGAGCCAGACCTGTCGGCCATCCTCGGGCCGGGGACGCGGGTCGATGTGCTGGCGACCGTCGACGGGGCGGTGCTGGCGACCGACATACTGGTCGTCCAACGGGTCCCGGGTGCCGACGCCACCGGGGTGACTCAGAGTTTCCTCGTGGCGGTGACGCCCTCCCAGGCGGCGCGGTTGGCGGCCGCAGCGGGCGCCGACCTGCCGGGACAGGGCCTCACGGTCGTCATCCGACGCTGACGGCTGTGACCAATTCCACGCCACGAGAAGTGGGAACTGAACGCACGGCTGCGCTAGGGTCGCCGACGGCCTGCGCCAAGGACGGCGACAGTGTCCACCTGGCCCACACCGGTCTGGGCTTCGTTTGTGTCAACGTCGCGTCCGTAGGGATGCCATTCGGAGGAACCATATGCTTCAGGGATTCAAGGACTTCATCATGCGGGGCAACATCGTCGACCTCGCGGTTGCGGTGGTCATCGGCACCGCGTTCGCCAAGGTCGTCGAGGTCGTCGTCGGCTCTCTCATCACCCCGCTGCTCAACGCCATGGGTGGCGCCGAGGCTCGCGGCCTGGGCTTTGAGGTCATCAGCGGCAACTCCGCGACCTACATGGACTTCGCCGCGATCATCAACGCGCTGATCGTCTTCCTGCTGACCGCGCTGGTCGTCTACTTCGTCATCGTCGTCCCGATGAACAAGGTGAACACCCGCATGGGCTTCGGCGTCGCGGCGGACGAGGCTCCGGCCGAGGACGTCGCCCTGCTGACCGAGATCCGCGACCTGCTGGCCCGCGGCAACCGCTGAGGCCACCCCCGCTGCCGGTCAGCCTGGCTGCCGACTGACACCAGAACCCGGTCCCACACAGTGGGGCCGGGTTCTGTCGTTGCGGTGACTAGGGACTCACCGATCCGGGGACTCACCGATCCGGGGACTCATCCCCAGTGCGGGGGGCGCTGTGCACGCCACCACTCGTCGGTGCCGATCTCCTTGGCCAGGTCCCGCGACACCTCATCGAGGTCCTCCAGCTCGTGGGGCTCCGTGAAGTCTGGCGCGTCCTCCGGGGAGGCGTTGGTGGCCGGAGCCACCACCCTGCGGTGGGGCCGGCCCCTGGACGAGCGACGGGGCACCCCGTCCTCACTCACAGCTGGCACCCCCGCGATGTGTGCATCGCCCACCAGCACGTGACGTGGTCATCGCCCGCGCGCCTGAGCGGCCCGGCGGGCAACGTCGACGAGGCGGGCCACCTCTCGGGCGGGGTCGCGGAAGACGTCGGTGGTCCAGACCCGCACGGGCGTCCAGCCCAGCCGTCGCAGCTGGGTGCTGCGGGTGCGGAGGCGGTCCGGGTCGAGTCCGTCCCGCGCGGGCAGGGCGTCGGTGTCGATGGCCAACAGGGGACGCTCAGGTTCATCCGGGTCATCCACGACGAGCTCGATCCGGTGCGGTCCCTCACCGAAGTCGCAGCGGACCGTCAGTCCCTCCGCGCGCAGCCGGGTTGCCAGGTCGGCGATCAGCGCCGGTGCTGCTGCACTCTCGCGGCCCACCTCAGATCGTGCCGCCGCGATCGTCTCGCGCACCATCGTGCGGCCTGGAGAGTCGGGCAGGCCCTCGAGCGGTCCGTCGCTGACCACCACCACTGATCTGCGCGCCGACCCCAGGGCAGCGCCGGCCCAGGCGGCGTCGAGGTCTGCTCGTCCGGTCAGCACCACGATCATCCGATCACGGACATCGCCCGCCGCAGACTCGACCGTGCTGAGCAGAAACGGCTCGCTGACGTCCTCCCGGAAGGCGCCGGCCACGTCTGCGGCTCCGGCCCGGTCCCGCAGCGCGTGCTCGAGAGCCTCGACGATGGCGATGTCGTCGACCACGACGCCGAGCGAGTGGTCCGGCGTGCGTTGGCCGTGGTCGAGGACCACGTCAACGACGGTGCCGATCAAGGCCTCGAGGTCCGTTGCCTCCACATGGGTCACCCGCGAGGGCAGCCGCACGCCCGGGAAGCCTGCGACCGTGGAGCCCGCGCGTCGGGGCAGCATCCGCTGGTCCAGCGCCCGATAGTGGTTGGCCAGGCTCGCGGCCGGCAGCACCGCCGCGGCCGCAGCCAGCACCGAGTCTGACACGTCCTGCCGAGGTCTGGCCCGCTCGTCCACCACTGTCGTCAGCATGGTGGCGGGCAGGCCGCCGGAGTCGCCGACGACCAGCACCTGCTCGGCTCTGGTCAGCGCCGGGACAGCATGGGCCAGCGGCACGCGCTGTGCCTCGTCGATCACCAGCAGGTCGACCGTGGTGCCCACGGGCACGGTCGCCGGGATGGTCAGGGTGCTGGCCAGCCAGCACGGCCGCAGCACCCGGATCAGGTCCGGAGCCGCCTCGAAGAGATCCGTCATGCGCAGCGGCGGTCCGGCATCCACGACCGACCGCAGTGCCTCCTCCTGCTCCTCGTGCCGGGCCACCGCCACGGCAACCCGCTGCCGAGCTGCCTCAAGCACAGCCGCCCGGGCGGCCTCCAGCCCCTCCCGCCCCAGGGTCTCGAGCTCGGTGAGGGCTGACCGCAGCTCGGCGCTAGTCGTCTGTCCCTCCCCAGCGGCGACCTGGTCGTGCAGGGATGCCCAGAAGACCAGGTCCGCCTCGGCCTCGACGTGCTCGGCGGCAACCCCGCGGCGTGCCAGGTCATCGACCAGCAGGCCAAGACCGCGATCGCGCAGTGGCTGCAGGTCGGCGTGGACCGCGGCCACGACCGGCAGGCGGTCGGCGCGGGCGTCCAGGCGGATCAGCCGCTCGAGGAGCAGGTCCAGGTGAGTCGTCTCAAGATCCCGGCCGGCCGCAACGGGCTCCAGGACCTCGGCGAGCCAGGAGAGCTGCCCGTGCAGCTCGGCATACTCCTGCGCGGCCTCCTCCCACCCACGCGGTGTGCTCGGCCGGGCGGCTCGACCCGCGAGGGACTCCCACTCCGCGCGCTCCTCGCGCGCATGGGTGAGGCGATCCGCGAGATCCGGGGGCGGGGTGCCGGGGCGCAGCAGGCTGCGCGCCTGGCGACGCAACCGGCTGCGCGCCATCGCCGGGAGCTTGTCCGCGCTGCCACGGGGGTGCTTCGTCCTCGCCTGGACCAGCTCGTCTAGGGGCGCCTCATAGACCTGCGGGGTGAAGACGTCCAGGGTGTCCCGCACGCGTCGCAGCAGGTCGAAGGTCCGGGACCACTGCTGGATGTTGACCGGTGGCGGCAGGCCAACCTTGTCGCACAGAGCGTTGACCTCCTCCCGGGCGGACGTGAACCTGCCGGTCACCAGGTCGCTGACGATCGTCGCCGCGCGGTCTGCGTCCTCGGGTGAGGTGATCTGCGCCCCGAACCAGGGATCCTCGCCGCGGCGCACCCAAGCACCTGCGGACACTGCGCGGGTGAGCGCGTCCCGGACCTCACCCATCGCGTCAGTGGTGAGCTGGGTGAGGACATCACGCTCGAGCCGGACGTGGGAGGCGGGCGGCTGCTCCAGACCCGCGAGCCGGGTCAGCACATCCTGCGTCTCGGCGAGCGTGACCCCCCACGGCTCACGCACGCCGTGCAGGTAGTCCTCATGGCGCTGCAGCACGGCGAGCGGGTCGCCGGGGGTCCGGCTCTCGGTCGCCGCGCGGTCCACGTCCTCGGCCCCACCGGCTTCCACGTCCCGGGCCCCACCCGCGTCCTCGTCCTGGGCCCTAACCGCGTCCTCCTCGCCCGTGGCCAGCGCGGAGTGACGCGCCCGGTCCAGGTCGTCGACAAGTTCGGCGGCGGCACGGCGAGCTGCGGCAGGCGACTCCCGGACGTCCAGCACCAGGTCGCCCATGCCAAGAGACCGCAGCTGCTGGTGGACGTCCTCGAGGGACTGGCGGTGCTCTGCTGCGACGAGGACCGTCCCCCCGTTAGCGAGTCGACGAGCGACGGCGTTGACGATGGTCTGGGTGCGCCCCGTGCCGGGCTCGGCATCCAGGACGAGCGAGCTCCCGGAGTCGAGGCGGTCAAGCACCTCGCGCTGGGACCGGTCCGCCTCCAGCACGGTGCTGTCGTCGTATGCCGCGACGCGGGTGGCCCCTGCTTCCGCCGACCCGAACTGCGTCGGTGTAGTGGAAGCCTCAGGGGCATCCTGTGATGCCAACCTGGTTGCGAGAGAGACGACCAGAGGGCGCTGAGCCAGTCGCTCCACAGGCCCAGACAGCTCAGCCACCAGCGGCAGCTTGGCGAGCGGATAGGTGCTGAGGACGAGCTGCGGTCCGATCCCGAACTCGGGGATGCCCTCGCAGGCCTGCTCCAGTGCGTCATACGTCGGCCGTGGGTCAAACCCGTGCCGTCCCGAGCTGCCACGCGCAAGCTCCTGACCGTCCAGCTCGATCCCCCGCTCGCCACGCAGGTAGTGCTCTAGGGCCGGGTTGAACACGACGTCCGAGTCGAGCCGGAGCACATAGTCCTGACGCGTCGCATCGGTCGGACGGATCCGCGCTCCCCGGAGCAGCACAGGCGCACGAGGAGGGATCGGTGCCCGAGGCAAGTGCCAGGAGGCCATCCCGACCGCGAGGAAGAGGACGCTCAGCCCGTGCTCACGCTGCAGCTCGAGGGCCTTGGCTCGGATCGCGGTCAGCCGGCGACGGGTCTCAGCCAGGGCGACGGACTCACGCACGAGCTCGGAGAGCAAGGTGCTGTGACCAGCCAGCAGCTTGGCGACGCCGCCGGGGTGCGCCACGGTCAGGTCGAGGGTGCCGGTGGGCATCTCGCGGTGCCACAACAGGCCGTTGCGACCGCCGAGCTCGGCAAGCTCCCCCCGCCAGATCGCCTGCGCGGACTCGAGGACGGACAGGGTCTCTTGGCCGACGCGGGACCCCGGGGCGTCGACTGGTTGCTTCACCGTGCCAGGTTAACCAGTGACGAGGCTGGTTCCCGCCAGGCGCCAGCCACCAGTCCGGTCCGGTAGCCTCTCCCAGTGGCCCACCACGGGATGGGCCTGAGGTCGACCGGTGTTGACCTCAACGCCCCGCCCTCGTAGCTCAGGGGATAGAGCACCGCTCTCCTAAAGCGGGTGTCGCAGGTTCGAATCCTGCCGGGGGCACATTTGTGCGGGTCAGCCGCTTATCAGGCTTGTCCCTCTGGGTGGACGAGCACCGCTTTCGCGGTGGGTAACGACTCGCTCCCGTGTGGCTCGGACAACGTTTGCGCTGGTCTAGGAGCGGGTATCAACGGCCCGGGCAACCGGCATCAACACTCCCATGCCCGCACGTCACAGCAAGTACGACCTTCTCAGCGACCGCGCAGAGGTGAGCCCTACAACCGCTCTGGTCTGTGAGTGGTACGTGCTCGACAGTCCAGCTAGCCATGCCATGCCGCGCACGACAAGCCCAGGGTGGCTATGTCCTGAGCCTTGGATGGAGTCACGATCCTTGCGGTTCGCCGCACGGCGGATGAGTACGAGATTGCGCAGGACAGCGGCATAGGCCAGCGAGGCGAACTCATCGACTGCAAGATGGGGCTTGTAGTCCAGGCAACGCTGGATCGCCTGGCGGATGTCGGCGAACCGTTCTTGTTCAGATCGGGGTCACACCGGCACCGCATCAACCAGAGCACTGGACGACACCTCATCACGCAACAGCGATGCCGCCACCACGTCGACCCTTGACTCTAGGAGTTGGCTCAGTTCTTCGGCGACGCCGGCCACGCGCAGCAGATCGTTCCCACCGCTCGGCAGCAGGTCTACTAGCAGGTCGATGTCGCTGTCGGCAGTTGCATCGCCGCGTGCAACAGAGCCGAAGAGGCGGGGATTGACAGCCCGGTATCGCCGCAGGATGAGGTCCATGGCATCACGATGCGCCGCGATCGCTGCACGCAGCGAAACGCTCTCGGCCGTAACCACGCTCATGCAACGAGCGTACCGGGCGACTCCGTCCCTGGGGTCTAAACGATCGGCACCACCGACGGGGGCTGGCCCTACCGCGTCCTCCACGCGGCGAAGTGACGCACTCACCATGCGATGTGGGTTGACACCAGAGAAGGCTTCCAGCCCGTAGTCGTTTGTTATACACTCGTGGCGTGGCTGAACTCCTCGACCTCGACCGGCTCGACGAAGCCGACCCGTTCGAGATCGAGGCGCAGGCCGCGCACCTGTTCAAGCATCCGCATCTTGGTGTCGAGGATGTGCTCGACGTTTGGGCGAGTGATCCGCTCTTCTACCCCGCGAAACCACCGGCCCACTGGCTGATGGTGGCCGAAGTCGGAGGAAGGGTCCTGATCGTGCCACTCGCACCTTCACGATCTGGCGATCCCGCCAGATGCCGACCTATCGGCTGCTACGAGGCATCTTCGGGCCTCGCCACTACCTACCGGAGGGACCGCGATGACTACTGAACCAAGGACGCCAGATCAGGAGTACGACTTTTACGCCCAGCCGACCAACCAGGAGCCGCAGGGCCCGCCGCGTCGCCGCAGCAAGCGACTGACCACGCCGATCGCAGTTCGGTTCCCGCCCGAGCTGCTCGCCGAAGTCAAGCGCCGCGCCGACGCCGACGACCGGTCAGTCTCGGCATGGATCCGACGCGCCGTCGAGCACGAATTGAACAGACCAGCCTGACCGCAAAAGGAAGACAGTGCGGGCGGTACGCGGCGGTGTGACGCGGCCCCCGCGCGGGTTGCACCAGCCCAGCCCAGCGCGGCTCATCGACCATAGTTGAGGGGCCATTGACCGACTAGCCCAGGCAAGATAACTTGGAAGAGTGTTGGACGAGCCGATCATCGCCCCTTCCGCGCTCAAGCATGGACTGGACAAAGACGGCATCCTTCACGCCTACCGCAACCCTGTCCGGGTCTGGGACCTGGGCGAAGGGTTCACCCTGATCGTGGGCCCGAACCAGGCCGCGATCTTCCTTGAGGTCGGCTACGTCGACGGCGAGCAGACCCACGTCATTGTCCATGCCATGTTGGCCCGCAAGAAGTTCCTGAGGTGATGAAGATGCCACGCACCGTAGAAGAGATCCTGGCCCACGCCGACGAGCTCGCCGCGCGATTCGAGTCTTACGAGCCGGACCCCGACCATGAGCTGGACGCCGCCGCCGTCTCGCTGCTGCGCTCCGCGATCGCGGAGCGATCCCAGGCTGAGCGTCACCTGCTCGAGGCAGTCCGTGCTGCTCGAAAATCCGGCATGCCCTGGTCTGCGATCGGTTCTCTCGTCGGCACCACCGGCGAGGCAGCTCGCCAGCGTTACGCCAACAAGGTCGCGTAAGGCCCGCAGCGCTGTAGATAGGCGCGTCCAGTCGCGGCGGATTGACGCGCATCCGGAGCGACGGAGCGAACGAGCGACCCGCGGCAAAGTAGTGCGTCTGGCGTCCAGCCTCTTAGGGTTCTCGGCATGGCTGTTGGACGCGTGCATCTCTTCTATGGCTTCGCCGGCTCGGGCAAGACCATTCTCGCTCGCGAGCTCAGCAGCGGTGGTCGCGGCGTTCGCTTCACCCTCGACGAATGGATGCTGCGTCTGCACCCCGGCCTCCACTTTGAGTCCGCCGATTATGGCGAGAAGGCAGCTGAGGTACGTGAGGTGATCTGGACGATCGCCGAGCAAGTCCTGCTGGCCGGTGTTGACGTCGTTTTGGACTGGAACAGCTGGTCACAGGCTCGTCGCAGCTGGGCCGTCGAGCGGGCGTCAGCAATCGGCGCACCGGTCCTGTTGCACACGTTGACCGCTTCCATCGAAGTGGCCTCTGCCCGCGTCAAAGACCGCACGGCGAGTGGCGCTCAGTTCGCCCACCCCGTGACTACGGAGGGCAACGAGCACCTTGCCTCACTGATGGAAGAACCGTCCAGCACGGAGGGGATGGAAATTCACCGTCACTGAGCGCGGCAGTACAGTGCGGCCAGCGAGGACGATGCAGGGATGCAAGGTCGGGTTGGATCTAGTGCGCGGATGGGCTGAGCATCGACCAGTGGGGGGGGCGAACTGATGTCGAAGCCACGCGCTCGGCGTCGCGTGTGGTGCGGAGGGCAGGAGCCCGTTTTCGACCTCGTCGGTAGCATCGGGGACAAGGACCAGTTGCGCGTCTAGCACAACCCGCAGATGCGGGCGCGGCTGCAGCGGTGGCACTCCTGCTCGCCGAACCGCCGGTGGTCGAGACCTTGACGTGCGCGGCTGAAACTACGTGGCGCCCAGTCACTCCCCGAAGAGCACGTCCTGGGGTGGCAGCCGCGGGCACACCGACTCCAGTGCTTCCTGCTCCTCGAACGTGATCGGGTCCATCCCGTCCTGGGGCAGCCACCAGGTCTGGGTTGCGCGGTAGTGCTCCAGAAAGGACTCAAGGGTCGGCATCCCGCTCACGTGGTGACCCCGCCCGGCGTAGCAGGGAACGGTCTGGTTGGCGACCCAGTTGTAGATGAGAGTCATCTGTTGGTCGGTGTATGGCTGTGAGTAGGCGAGGAGCCGTGGGTACTGCGCCGCGCAGCGGTAGTCGGCCAGGGTAAAGGCGTCTGACTGTGCCGCCGGGACCTGCCAGGTGTAGGAGTCGCCACTGACCTGAGGCGGGAATCCGACCGCGGTCAGGCACTCCGCCTGGACCGGCATGTACTCCGCATCGGAGACCTCGCGGATGAGGTCAATCTGCTCAGGCGGCCCCTCCAGCCCTCGCTCCTCCCACAGGAGTTGCAGCACATCTTCCCTCGTCACCGACGTTAGGAGAGCGCTGTCCGTCTCACGGGGCTGTCCGGTCTGCGGTGCTGCAGGCTGGTTAGTGGGTTCCTGCGGCCCAGTCGGTGACTCCCCGGAACACGCCACGAGTATGCCGAGCATCAGGGCTAGAAGCCCCACCCGAACGGACGCTAAGGTCATGGCCCCTCCTCCGATATTCGTCACCATGATCAGATGTGTAGCCCACAATTCCGTGGAGTGTCTCATAAGTCTGCCACGTCCGACTCCCTCTTCCCTGCTACCGACCTCATCGCGGCCGACCCCGGCATCACCGGGCTCCCGGAGAACTCGATCACCGAGTTCCTTCGACCTCAGCCAACTAGCCCGCGAATGACCTGACAGTTGCAGGACTAGGCACGACATGAATGTCCCCAAACGCGGCGACGAAGCCGACAGCCTCAATTCGGCGGTTGAGTGATGTCACGACCCTCTGGTGCGCGACTCCCGGGGTGGGGACTGAGCCGCGCTCGTGGTAGCCCATTCTGGGCGCAATGACGCGGACGCCCACCGTTGTAGAGAGGCGACTACCGAGTTCTGCGAGACGCAGTCTCGCGCTGCCGTGCGCCGGGCACGCTGAGCTGGGGGACGGTCGCCGCACGCTGTGACCGAGGCGGCTCTTGCAGGTTGCTGCCAAGGGCCAGTGTGAGCTGCCAAGCGGACGCTAGCGGGAGTCGCAATCACTCCCATGGCATCGGGACGGTCGAGGCACTCAGGACCTCAGCGTCTCCGCTGAGGGCACTGGTCGCCGTAGGCTGGGAACCATGACTTCGACCGGTGACGTTTTCGAGGCCGCCCTGACCCTGCCCGAGAGCGACCGTGCTGAACTCGCCCACCGTCTCATCGCCACCCTGGGCGATCCTGCCGACGATCCCGACGTGGTCGCCGCGGAGTGGAGCATCGAGCTCAGCCGTCGGCTGGCCGACATCGAGGCAGGGACGACAACCGGTATTCCCTGGGAGGAGCTGCGCAAGCAGCTCAAGTCGTGACACTCCAGGTTCTCTTTGAGCCGGAGGCCATGAACGAACTACGCGAGGCCAGACGCTGGTACGACGATGAGCAGCCCGGACTGGGCGGCGACCTGCTGGTCGAGGTGGAGATGAACATCGAGCACGCCCTGCGCTGGCCCGAGTTGGCACCCCGCCTGCTAGTGCCCGGGTACCGGCGCCTACGCCACCCGTAGTGGGAAGGCTTGCGTCCGGGGAGAGGTGTCCACCCCGGCGCACGGGCACTCAACCTTTGGTACGTAGATGGTCCATGACCGACTGCGGATCACCACAACCATCCATCATGAACCACGCCGTCCAACGTCGTGACCTGCGGGTTCACCTAAAGCTCGCCTCGGAGTCCCGCGGGGGACGCTCTCCTAAAGCGGGTGTCGCAGGTTCGAATCCTGCCGGGGCACACTGTATTTCTGCAGGTCAGCGTCATTGCACGGTCTCCGTGGTCGAGTGCAGACCTGATGACGAGCCCGGATTGTTGCCTGATTGGTTCCCGAGCGTCCGGTTGATCCGGTCGATTGCGGCCCGTTCGGCGTCGGTCCCATCAGGTTGCCGTGGGTGTCGAGCGTGAGCTTCGTGGAGGTGTGTCCGAGCCAGGAGGCGATCGTCTTGATGCCCAACCTCGCAGTTCACCGAACCGCAGCCCGGTCAGTCCCAGGATGAGCGTGACGTCAGATAGATCACCCGCCGCTGTTGATGGTCAATGACCAGTTCGAGCAACTCGTCCAACGTGCACGGTGCCACGCCGCCCTGTTAGATGTCGCGGAGGCGCTCGGCCAGCGGGGCGAACTCTTCCGACTGCAGATGGGGCTTGTAGTCCAACCCATGTACGTCCGGTCTGCCCGGCCGCGGCGGACCGTCAGACCCCGCCGTGGTCAGTCGCGATGGCGCTCGGGGTGGCCTGGTGCCGGCAGAGGTGTGCATGGAACAGCTGAGTGGCGGTTCCGAGCGGTCAGAGGCAAGGGATACTTGACATGACAACTATTTTCTGTCATTGTATTGATTGAAAGAACAACCAACTGACGCGAAGGACACAACATGGGCCTGTTCAACCGCTCCAAGAAGACCACCACCGAAGCAGCGACCGTCGTCTCCGAGCCAGGCACGAGCTTCGTCTCGGACCTCGCCGGCGACTACGTGCTCGACCCGAGCCACACCCGCCTGGGCTTCTCCGCCCGCCACGCGATGGTCACGAAGGTTCGCGGCAACTTCGAGGACTTCGAGGGATCGGCCCACATCGACACCACGACCCCGGCCAACTCCAAGGTTGAGGTGAGCATCCAGGCAGCATCCGTCACCACGGGCAACGAGCAGCGCGATGGCCACCTCAAGACCCCCGACTTCTTCGACATCGAGAACCACCCGACGATCAGCTTCACCTCCACCAACGTGAAGCGCGACGGTTCCGAGTGGGCCATCACCGGCGACCTCACCATCAACGGTGTCAGCAAGCCCGTCACAATCGACTTCGAGGAGACCGGATCGGCCAAGGACCCTTACGGCAACACCCGCATCGGGTTCGAGGGCGCCACGACGATCGACCGAACCGACTGGAACCTCAACTTCAACACGACGCTCGAGACTGGCGGCGTCCTAGTGAGCGAGAAGGTCAAGCTCGAGTTCGACATCTCCGCGATCGCCCAGGTCCCGACCGTCGCCTGACCTCACCTGCCAACAGCAGCATCACTCTGAGAGGCGTGGACCGAGAGGTCCACGCCCTTCAGTCGTGCTGGTGTTCGGGATATGCCAGCTCCTCGCGAATGACTCGCCTGGAAAACTCCGATGGGTAGCCCTTGCGCGCCGCCTGGTCGCTCTACTGATCGGGCAGCGACCGGACCTGGGCGTAGGCTGGCGGATTGATGCGCGGTGGAACGTTACTCGCGGGGAGGAATGAGAGCCACGCTGTGTCAGCTGCAGGGTCTCCGGGTACTCCGCCACAGGTTCGCCCTATCGTCCGTTGCCTCCGACCCGTCGAGCGCCGCGGACGAGGAGCACCATCCCGACTAGCGCGGCCAGCGGACCGAGCACCGCCCACAGTGTCACTCCGGTCATGGGACTGCCCCCGATCCACCCCAGACCCTGGCCCGTCCAGAGCAAGCCGATGAGCACCAGAACGGCACCGGGCAGTAATGTCAGCGACCGCCTCATCCTCGCAGACTACTGCTGTCCCCACTCCCCGCCCGGGAGTGCCCGCACGGACGGTCGCCCCAGCCTCGAAATCGGCGGCGGCCAGAGGCGCCAGCCCGAACGCCGGCGATGTGGCGCACCCGTGGCGGCGGAAGGGCGCGTGGCTGAAGAGTGCGTGCGGCGGGCTGTAGGGGCTCTCACACGTGGAGTCGTTCGGCACGCTGACCGGTGATGCTGGCGATGAGGTCGAACTCCTTGTCCAGGTGAAGCACGCTGAGTCCGGCCAGTTCTGCGGCAGCGGCGATGAAAAGGTCCGGGATCGAGGGTGCTCGGCGCAAGCCCCTCCCGGCCAGGAGGAGCTGCACTTGAAGTGCCCGGTCCTCGATCGTGGGAGTCAGGTACTCCACCGGCATTGCCGCCACTGGAAGGGCGGCAAACAACGACCGGGCGTCATCCTCGTTCCGTGCGGAGTAGCCGATCTCCAGCCTGGTGACGTTAGTGACGCGCACCAGGCCTCGGTGGATCCGACCTGCCCACTCCTGGGCATCGGGACTGTCGGCCAGGCGCACCAGTGCCAACTTGTCAATGAGCCACTCGCTCACTGCCACACCGACTCCATCACTTCGGGATCGGCGAGGTCAGCAAACCGGTTGGCGAAGGCCCGCAGGTCGCCAACAGACACCGGCGAACCCTCGCTGGCCGCGTCCGCAGCGAGACGTCGGCGGATGTACTCCACCCGGGATAGGCCCAATCGAGCGGCGCGCGCGTCGACGCGCGCCAACACCGCTTCGGGCACGTCTCTGATCAACACGTCAGCCATCATGACGGTCGTCGTTCAGCGCACGCTCGACGGTCGTGCGGCTCGGGAACGCTTGTGAAGTGCCTCGACGTCATACCCGCCCCGGCCTCGTCCGCTCGGGAACGCGCGCTGAAGGATAGACTCCGCTTCATGCCTCGGGAGGTCGTCCACACCGACCAAGCGCCGTCCTCTCCAATGTGGAGCCAGGGCGTCAAGGCCGGTGACCACGTCTTCGTATCAGGCATGGTTGGCATCGACGCGACGACCGGGAAGCTCGCCGGCGAGACGATCCAAGAGCAAACGCTGAAAGCGCTTGCGAACTGCCTCGCCGTCGTCGAGGCTGCTGGCGGGACTGCTGACGATGTCGTCGACGTCACCGTGCTGCTGGCAGATCCGGATGACTTCCAGGGGATGAACGAGGTGTACGCGTCCGTGTTCACGACGGACCCGCCGGCGCGCAACACGCCGCGGTTAGGCCCGGCGCTGCCTGGCGTCCGCGTATCGATTCGGATGACCGCAATCCTCAAGTAAGGGAAACCCGGTGAGGTAAACCCGGCGTCAGGCGCCTGGAGACAGTGCGCATTCTGCCAATCGCCTCGACCGCGGCAAGGGGCTCAGGGCTCCCCCAGTTGCAGCCGTAGCGCCGCGTGGTCGGTCAGCCCGGCCACGCGTAGGTTCATGAGGATACGGATGCCGATGTGACCCATCTCATGCCCGGACTGCAGGGCCACGACGTGGGATAATGGAGTCTGCAGGTCCCGCGGAGGGCGGGCGTCACCACCCGGTGACTGTCTCCCTTCGCGCTCCCCACACCGTGCCGGGTGGTGGACGCCTCTCGTGGGGCGGGAGTCCGCTCCCGCTTGTTAGTGAGGCTCGATCACACATGCAGTTCGTTCCCGATCAGGTTGTCGTCCACCCCCACCACGGTCCCGCCCGAGTCGTCGGCTTCACCGAGAGGGAACTGCGCGGCCGCTCCTTGAGCTACCTACGGCTGGAGGTCGAGGGCAGCAACCTGTCCATCGCCGTGCCGCTCGGCAGCATCGAAGAGGTGGGAGTCCGGGAGCCGATGTCCCGCGAAGAGCTGGATGACCTGTTCGGCGTGCTCACCGCCCCCGACGCAGTCCAGGAGAAGCAGTGGGCTCGACGGATCAAGGACGAGGTCCAGCGCTTGCGCACCGGAGACGTCCTGACCATCGCCGGGGTCGTGCGCGACCTGATCCGGCGCCGTGAGGAGCGTGGTCTGTCGCTGGGTGAGCGCGACCTGCTGCGCGACGCCAGGCGGCCGTTGGTCTCCGAGCTGGTCGGGTGCCTGCGGATGAGCGAGGAGCAGTGTGAGGCCGTCGTCGATGAGGCCGTGCTCGAGGGTGTCGTCCCTGCAGTGCCCCTGCAACTGGCTGCGGCGAGTTGATCCGCTAGCGTCGGCTGGCGCGCGGCGCCACCGCACGCGTCCCGGGGCTAGGCGGTGGTGGCGCAGCCCCTCTGAGACACTCAGATCGTGAGCACCACCACCTCCGACCTCGTGACCCCCTCCGGCCTGGCCTATCGCGTCCAGGGCGCGCCAGACGGCGTGCCGGTCCTCGCCCTGCACGGCACGCCGGGGTCGCGCTTCAGCGGGACACCTGCGCGCGACGCCCTGCACGCACTGGGCCTGCGCGTGGTCACCTATGACCGCCCGGGCTACGGGCAGAGCCCCGCCGGGGAGTCCCGGTCCGCCCGAGAGCTGGCCGGGGACGTGCTCGAAGTCCTTGACCAGGTGGGCGTCGTCGGCCCGGTCGGCCTTTTCGCCGGCGGCGGAGGGACCCCGGCCGCGCTGGCGACCGCCGCGCTGCACCCCGACCGGGTCAGTGCCCTGACCCTGGTCTGGCCCCTGGCGCCAAATGCTTCCGATGCCGATAGTCCCGGCATGCCGCAGCACGAGTGGGTGCGCGACATGGAGGAGCAGCAGCGGATGCTGCACGCCCTCGCCCTGCAGGACCCAGTCTTCCTGCGGGACCAGCTGGAGCTGGGCCTGGGCGCCCTCGGCGGCGCCGAAGGCATCGTCCTGGACCTCATCGAGGCGCAGGAGCCGTGGGGCGTCGACCCGGCGGAGGTGCGCTGCCCCGTCGATGTCTGGTGGGGCACGGACTCCTCCGTCAGCCCGGCCGGCCACGCCAGCTGGCTTGCTGGTCAGCTCACCGGTGCGCAGGTGGAGCGACACGAGCAGGACGAACCGCGGTGGCACGTGGGCAAGCTGGTCGAGGTCTTCGCGGTCCTGGGCCAGCGCCTGGGTGTCGAGCCGCTCACACCTCAGCAGCTCGCCGCAGCCTCGGCCGCGGTGGACACCGACGGGTGCGGCAGCGGGGGGATCGGCGGGTGCGCCTGCGGCGCAGGCGGCTGCGGCGCCTGACGGCGGAGCTGACGGCTCGTCTGCGGCGGTGACCATCCACCTGGATGGCGTTTGGATGGCCTATGGAGTAGTCTCCTGAATGCACCCATGACAGGAGCTCACCAATGGCCGCACCACGCGAGGTCGACAAGGCCGAGAAGATCACCATCAATCTCGGACTGGTCGACCTCGGGCAGATCGACCTGCTGGTCGCCGAGGGATTCTTCAGCAACCGCACCGACTTCATCCGCACTGCGATCCGCACCGAGCTGGCCGGCCGGACGCAGGCGGTGAACCAGACCGTCACCCGCAAGTCGCTGGTGCTCGGCACCTGCCACCTCGGCAGGGCAGAGCTCGAGGCGGCGCAGGAGGCGGGCGAGCAGCTCGAGCTCCGAGTCCTGGGCCTGGCGACGATCGCCCCTGACGTCACGCCCGAGCTCGCCCTGGCCACCATCAGTCACGTCGAGGTGCTCGGCGCCTTCCGCGCCAGTCCCGCCGTCAAGACCGCGCTCCGACCCCGCACCGCCTAACGACCGAACGGACACCGACACCATGCCCCGAAACCCTGGCTACTCCCTGCCCGGTTCAGACTCCGCGATGGCCGAGGCCACCCGACTCGTGCGGGCCGGCCGGCTCACGGACGCCACCGCGCTGATCCAGCGCAACCTGGGCAGCCCTAGCCCGGTGGCGTCCCCCGCCTCCACGCCGAGTCTGTCGCGGCGGCTCCGCAGCGGTCGCCCGACGCTCCAGCGCGCCCCTGGGGGAGCTCGACTCCCCCGCACAGCAGCATCGGCTGCGCCCGCGGGATCCGTCCGCACCGGCGTGCACCGCGGCCCCGCGGGGAAACGCCCCTATCGCCTCTATGTGCCCCGCACCACCGCCTCCACCCGACCGCTGATCGTGATGCTCCACGGCGGCACCCAGGACGGCGCCACGTTTGCCCGCTCGACCGGCATGGACACGATCGCGGACGAGCACGGCTTCCTCGTCGCCTATCCGGAGCAGACCACCGCCGCCAACCCGATGCGCTACTGGAACTGGTTCTCCGACCAGCAACGCACCAGTGGTGAGCCGGCGATCATCGCCAGTCTCATCGCCGAGCTGGTGCAGTCAGAGGGCGTCGATCCCGCGCGGATCTATGTGGCCGGCTTCTCGGCCGGCGCCGCGATGGCGGCGGTGCTGGCCAGCACGCACCCCGACCTGGTGGCAGCGGTGGGGATCCACTCCGGTCTGGCCGCGGGTGCGGCGCACGACGTGGCCTCTGCCTTCACCGCGATGCGCTCCCCCGGTCCGGCTCGTCGTCTGGCGCAGCCCGTTCCGGCGATCACCTTCCATGGCGATGCCGACCCCACGGTCGCCATCGCCAACTCGACCAGGCTGGCCGACCAGTTCGGGCTCGACGCCACCCCCGAGACCGAGCGCGGCGCGGTGACCGGCGGACGGAGCTTCACGGTGCACCGCCAGAGCACGGGTGAGGACAACCAGGTGTTGCTCGAGCAGTGGGTGGTCCACGGCATGGCCCACGCCTGGTCGGGCGGCCCGGCCGGCGGCTCCTACACCGACCCGACGGGCCCGGACGCCTCGGCAGCGATGGTGCGCTTCTTCCAGACCCACCAGCACTGACTCCGCGCATCGGACCGGGCGGCGCAGCGTCAGACCCGCGCCCTAGTCTGGTGGCGTGGTCGAGACGAACAGGTGGCTGCGCCAGGTCGCCGCAGACCCCCAGCACTCCAGCAGGTATGTCGACCGGTTCCGTCAGCTGGCCGCCGACGGTGCCGACCTGGTCGGCGAGGCACGGCTGGTCGACGCCATGGCCGGACGCACGGCGCGGATCCTCGACGCCGGGTGTGGGCCGGGGCGGACCGGCGGGCACCTGCACCGGCTGGGGCACACCGTCGTGGGCGTCGACCTCGACCCGGTGCTCATCGCCGCCGCGGAGCAGGACCACCCCGGCCCGACCTGGCTGGTCGCCGACCTGGCGGACGTGGACCTGCCGGCCCTCGGCATACCCGAGCCGTTTGACGTGATCGTCAGTGCGGGCAACGTGATGGCGTTCCTGGCGCCGCGCACCCGACGCGATGCGCTCAAGCGGCTCCGGGCCCACCTGGCCCAGGGCGGCCGGCTCGTGACCGGCTTCGGCGCCGGGCGCGGCTATCCGTTCGCCGAGTTCCTCGACGACGCCGCCGCCGCCGGCCTGCACGCTGACCTGCTGCTCTCCACCTGGGACCTGCGCCCTTTCACGGACGACTCGGACTTCCTCGTGGCGGTGCTGCGCAGCGCGTGAGCCGACCCGTCACGCAGGTCTGGGAGCCGTCAGGAAGTCTGCGCAAAGAAGCGGGTGAGCAGCGCGTTGAACTGCGCCGTGCGCTCGATCTGCGTCCAGTGGCCACAGCGACCAAAGACGTGCAGCTCCGAGTCGTCCAGCAGCTGGTGCAGCCGCAAGCTCGTCTCGAGGGGGATCACCTGGTCGTCACGACCGTGCACGATCAGCGCCGGCTGGCTGACCGCTCTGATCTGCTCCTCAGGGGTGGCCATCGCCGTCACCCACCGCTGGCGCGGCGCCGGGAACATCGCACCGAACCGATCCTGCGCCCCGTCGGCGATCGACGCCTCATAGCGGATCTTGGCCAGGTCGCCGCTGACCAGGGACTGGTCATAGGCAAAGATCCGCAGCAGCTCGTGCATCGCCTCGACCGACGGCTCATAGCCCCACACCGCGTCCAGGCCCGGCGTCAGCTCGAACTCCACCCCGACCGAGCCCATCAGGACCAGGCGCTCGACCCGCTCCGGGTGCCGGCTGGCCAGCGCGAGGGCCACCGCCCCGCCGAACGAGTTGCCGACCAGTCCGACGCGCTCGAGCCCCAGCGCATCCAGCACGCCGATCGCGTGCTCCACCCAGGAGTCCAACCCGTAGTCATGCCCGGCGGGCGGGACGGTCTGGCCAAAACCCAGCTGGTCCGGGGCGATCACCCGGTTCCCGGCAGCGACCAGCGCCGGCATCGTCAGGCGCCAGTTCGCGAAGGCGCTGACACCGGGACCGGAGCCGTGCAACAGCATGACGGGAGCACCCGCCCCTAGGTCATGCACCCAGGTGTCGACACCGCCCACAGACACCATCGAGCCGGCATCCGGCGTGATCTCGGGGGCAGGGGCGACGGTCACGTCAGGCTCCTTCGTCGTTGTCGTCTCGGGTCCGCGACTCATCGCGGCGGAACTCCAGGTTGCGGTTCAGGGTCCGCCCCAGGCCGAGCGCGGCGATGTGCACGGCCGGCGCGACCCGTTGCGGGCTGATCGACCCGACATGGTGCGAGACGGACAGGCCGCCGATCACGGCACCGTCCAGGCTCAGGATCGGCGCCGCGGCACAGACCAGCCCGACGGTCGCCTCCTCGCGGTCATAGGCGACGCCCGTCCGCCGGATCGTGCTCAGCTCCTTGCGCAGCTCGTCGGGGTTGGTGATCGTGTTGGGCGCCAGCGGTCGCAGCGGCTGCTCGAGGACCCGGTCCACGACATACCTCGGGGAGTAGGCGAGCATCGCCTTGCCCACGCCGGTCGCATAAGCCGGCAGTCGTCCGCCCACCCGCGAGGGCAGATTGTCGGCGCGCTGCATGATCTCGACATAGAGCACGTCCGTGCCGTCCAGGACCGCGAGGTGCACCGTCGCCTTGGTCGCCTCGCGCAGGTCGGACATGAAGGGCAGCGCGGCCCGACGCAGGTTGCGCTGCAGGGGCACCAGCTGGCCGATCTCAAACATCCGCAGCCCCAGGCGCACCCCGGAGTCAGTCTTTTCCAGCATCCCCAGGGCCAGCATCTCCTGGATGATCCGGTGACCGGTGGCCTTGGACAGCCCCGCGCGACGGGCCAGCTGTGCGGGAGGCACCGACACGTCGTTGGGGCGGAACGCCCCAAGGATGTCGAAGGTCCGCTGCAGCATGCCGGTCCGGGTGGGTTCCTCACTCATCGGCTGACCTCCACGTGTCCCGCCCAACCAGAGCTGTCGAACTGGGCGCTCACCGTCGCGCCCGCGGCGAGCGGGAGGGTGGGCGTCAGGCCCCCGGTCAGCACGATGTCACCGGCCCGCAGCGACCGACCTTCTTCGGCGAGAGCGCCGGCCAGCCACCGCAGCGAGGACAAGGGGTGGCCCATGGCTGCGCCGGAGGACCCGGTGTATGTCGTGGCGTTGCCGTGGGCATCCACCTCGCGGATCGTGATGCCGATGGTGGCCAGGTCGGCCGAGGCTGGGATCGGGTCTCCCAGGACGACGCGCGCCGCCGACGAGCCATCTGCCGTGTTCTCCTCCCAGGTGAAGGAATACCAGGCCCACACACTATCGACCACCTCCAGGGCGCACCGCACCTCCGCGACCGCCTCGGACAGGGCACGGTGACCCTCCGCCTCGGACAGCTTCGCCAGCTGGCGCGGATCCACCTCTGCGGCCATGACCAGGGCGACTTCCGGCTCGACCCGGGGCTGGGCCAGCCCCGGACCGACCGGTGCGCCGCTGCAGCGGACCATGTCGGCATACAGCGGTCCGTAGTTCGGCGTGCTGATGCCCATCTCGTGTCGCAGGGCCTCGGAGGCATAGCCCACCTTCCACCCCGTCAGGACGGCGCCGGCCGCCAGGCGCTGTCGCTCGCCGGCCCGCTGGACCTGCCACGCCACCCCCGCGTCGCGCAGCTCGGGCAGGCTGCCGGAGACCAGGAGGGTCCCGGAGTCATGCTCTCGAGAAAGACGCGCGGCGAGGGCGGCGGGCACGGTGGTCACGGCCTGGTCAGTGGTCCGAGTAGGCGAACTCGACAACCTCGTCGATGCTCTCGCCGCTGACGACGGGCGTCAGGTCGAGGTCGGCCGGGACCACCTCGGAGGCGGAGAGGATCTCCACCACGGTCTCCCAGGCTGACATGGCGACCTCACCGGGGCGCTGGTCGTCGGTGTCGGGACGGATCACGTTGAGCGCCTCGTCATAGAGCGCCTGGGCGGCATCCGGGTTGGCACAGGCCTCCGGGTGCTCCTCACAGATCATGTCGAAGGCCTCCTGCTCGTTCTCGAGCGCGAAGTACTGACCATCGACCCAGGCCTTGGCGATGCCCTTGGCGTTGGTCATGCCCTGCTCGGAGTCGAGCACCTCCTGGGTGGTCACCATGCAGGTGCCCGGGACCGCGGAGTACTTCTCAGGGGTGATGTCGACCCACGACACACCGGAGGCGGTGAGCGAGGCGATGTCGGGGAACGACGACGAGTAGGCCTGGACCGTGCCCTTGGTGATCGCGTCCAGCGTCTGCGGTCCGGCAGCGCCGATCGGAAGCACCTTGATGTCACCGGGCGACTCCAGCCCGGCGTCCGCCAGGGCGGCGTTGACATACTGGTTCTCGCCACCGCCGGGCTCGGTGATGCCGATCGCCTTGCCGGCGAGGCCGGCGATGTCGGTCACGCCGGACTCCTCGGTGGCCATGATCCGATAGACGTTGTTGACCTGGTTGCAGAAGATCACGCGCACGTCGTCGCGCTTGGAGGCGGCGACCGCGATGTCTGCCGAGCCCAGGAGGGCGAACTGGACGTTGCCCGAGACGAGCTGCTGGGTGACGAAGCCCGAACCGTCCGCGACAGAGGTCTCGACCGTCACGTTGTTGTCGTCGAAGTAGCCGTTGGCCCGCGCGACGATGAGTGGTGCGAACGGAAGACCCTCCGGGAACGGCAGGAGAATCTCGACGGCATCACCGGCGGCGTTGCCGCCAGCGGTGGCGGTGTTGTCACCATCGGCGGTGTCACCGCCACAGGCGGAGACCAGGAGGAGTGCGGAGGCAGCCACGGCTGCACCGACTGTCTTGCGGAACACGGACATGGGGGACTTCTTTCTTGGGATGAGTGGGGCCAACACGGGGGTGCAGGGATCGAGGCGGCCGATCAGTTGGACCAGGTGATGAGCTTCTTCTCCACGAGCTCGATGAGCCCATAGAGGATCAGACCGATGACCGCCAGATACATCACGACGCCGAAGGCGAGCGCGACCTCAAGCTGGAAGTTGAACTCGTTGATCAGGACGCCCAAGCCCTCGGACGCACCGACGAACTCACCGACGATGGCGCCCAACAGCGCCAGGGTCAGGGCCGTCTTGATGCCGGCGAAGGTGATCGGGGCGGCCGTGGGCAGCGTCAGCCGGACGAACGTCTGGCGCGTGCTGGCGCCATAGGTGCGGAAGAGCAGCCGGGCGTTGTCATCGACCGAGGCCAGCCCCGCCACCGTGTTGATGACCACGGGGAAGAAGCAGATGACCGCAGCCATGACGACCTTGGACGTCATGCCGAAGCCGAACCAGGTCAGGAAGATGGGGGCCAGCGCAATGCGTGGGGTGTTCTGGAAGGCCACGACGAACGGCCAGATCGCGACCCGGAAGACCGCGAAGGTGCCGGTCAGGGCTCCGATCGCCAGCCCGAGCGAGGCACCGATCGCAAACCCGTACAGCGTCTCCTGCAGGGTGACCCAGGCGGCCTCCCAGAAGTAGCTCTCGGTGGTCAGCTGGACCATCGCGCCGAAGGTGTCCGACGCCGAGGGGACGGTGATCGGGTTGATCCAGCCGCTGATGCTGGCCAGCTCCCAGAGCCCGATCGCGGCGACGAGCACGAGGACCGGCAGGGCCACCCGGACCCAGGTGCGGGACAGCAGTGGTGTCCGCTGCCGGGAGGGCTCGGGCACCGACTCGGCCCGGGCGGGACCCGGCGTGGTGGTGGTTGTAGTGGTCATGCGATCGACCCGTCTTCTCCGGCCAGGGCCTCACGGACCTGGCGAGCGATGTCCTGGAACTCGGGGGTGCTGATCATCGCGGCCGAGCGGGGGCGGGGCAGCGTGACCTTGATGTCACCGACCACCCGGCCGGGGCGGGCGCCCAGGGCGATGATGCGGTCGGACATCATGACGGCCTCGGGGATGGAGTGGGTGACCAGGATCGAGGTCTTGCGCATGTCCTCGTGCATCTTGGTGACCTCGAGCCCGAGGTGCTCGCGCTTGAACTCGTCCAGCGCCGCGAACGGCTCGTCCATGAGCAGGACCTGCGGGTCGAGCGCGAGTGTGCGGGCAAACGCCACTCGCTGCTGCATGCCGCCGGACAGCTCCCACGGGTTCATGTCCACCGAGTGACCGAGGCCGACGAGCTCGAGCAGATAGTCAACGCGCTGGTCGACGTGCGGGCCCTTGTCCTTGGTCAGGTCGAACGGCAGCTCGACGTTCTCGCGGACGCTGCGCCACGGCATGAGGACCGACTGCTGCAGCATGAAGCCGACGTCGCGCCGGCCCTCCTTGGGGGCCTGGTCGCCCACGCGGACCTGTCCGTTGTCGAACGGGATCAAACCGGCGATGAGCTTGAGCAGAGTGGACTTGCCGCACCCGGAGGGGCCGACGAGGGCGACGAACTCTCCGGCCTCGATGTCGAGGTTCACGTCGCGCAGCACGGGCAGCGGGCCAGAGGCGGTGGAGTAGGTCTTGTTCACCCCCTGGAGGGTGATCGGCTCACCGGCAGCAACTGCTGCGGGAGCGGACTGCGTCATCGAAGTCATGGAGAACTCCTGGGCGTCGTTGGCCAAGTTGGGCCCGGGACCGGGCTGGTGATGTGCTGTCCACCATAGGAAGTGGACAAAGGTTTTTGGGACGGAGTCTCATCCAGTGAGACGCGGATTGTGAAACGCGGTCTCGCCCTGTGGGACGGCGGCATCGCGGGGGTTCCCGTGCTGCCGTCCCACCGGCGATAGAGGTGGTGCGGTGGTGCGGTGAGCCAGGTCCTACTCGGTGCTGATCTGCATGACGACGGCCTTGGGCTCGGTGAAGAAGTCGCGGCTGAAGAGGCCGCCTTCTCGGCCGACGCCGGAGTCGCCGAACCCACCGAAGGGGGCGCGCAGGTCGCGGATGAAGAAGCAGTTGACCCAGACCGTGCCCGCGTCGAGCTGGGCGGAGACGCGGTGGGCGCGGTGCAGGTTCTCGGTGAAGACCATGGCGTTCAGGCCGTATGGCGTGTCGTTGGCCAGGTGCACCGCCTCGGCCTCGGTGTCGAAGGGGTGGACGACCACGAGCGGGCCGAAGATCTCCTGCGTGACGTGCGGGGCGTCCAGGGGCAGGCCGGTCACGATGGTCGGGCGGATCACCAGACCCTCGCCCGCTCCACCGGTGGCGATGGTGCCGCCCTCGTCCTCGACGCTGTCGAGGTAGCCGCGGACCTTGTCGTAGTGCTCCTGGGAGGCGAGCGGCCCGAAGGCACTCTCCTCGGTCTTCGGGTCGGCCGGGACCAACGCCTGCGCTGCCGCGACGAAGCGCTCCATGAACTCGTCATAGATCTCACGGGCGACGAACAGCCGCGACCCGGCCAGACAGACCTGGCCGGCGTTGCGGAAGATCGCCTGGACCGACCAGTGCACGGCGTTGTCGAGGTCGGCGTCGGCGAAGACGATGTTGGCGCCCTTGCCGCCCAGCTCGAGGCTGACCGGGGTGAGGTTGCCTGCGGCGACCTTGCCGATGACCTTGCCGGTGCCGGACTCACCGGTGAAGGTGATCCGGTCGACGCGGGTGTCCTCGGTCAGCGCCGAGCCGACCGAGTCGGGGCCGTAGCCGTGCACGACGTTGAAGACGCCCTCGGGGAAGCCGGCCTCGATGGCCAGGCGAGCCAGGATCGTGGCCGAGGTCGGGGTGTCCTCTGCGGGCTTGAGGACCACCGTGTTGCCCCAGGCCAGGGCCGGGGCCACCTTCCAGGTCTCCAGCATGAGCGGGAAGTTCCACGGGGCAATGGCCACCACGACGCCGGCGGCCTCGTAGCGGGTGTAGGTGTGGTGACCGGTGTCCATCGGCAGGGTCTCGGCCACGGACAGGCGCGCGTGGTCGGCGAAGAAGCGGAAGTTCTGGGCCGAGCGGGCGACGTCGTGGCGGGCCTGGGTGATCGGCTTGCCCATGTCGCGGGTGTCGGCCATGGCCAGCTCGTCGGTGTGCTCCTCGATGAGGTCGGCCAGGCGGTGGATCAGCCGGGCGCGCTCGTGGAAGCCCATCCGCGGCCAGGGTCCTTCGTCGAAGGCCGTGCGGGCGGCGGTCACCGCCGCGTCGGCGTCGGCGGCCGTGCCGAGGGCGACGTCGGCCCAGGGCTCGCGGCCCCAGGGGTCGACGGACTCGAAGGTGGCGCCGTCGATCGAGCCGATCTCCTGGTTGCCGATGACGTGCCCGAAGAACGGGCGGGTGCTCTCGGTCGGGACGGTGTCCACGGTCTCGGTGGTGGTCATGACTTCTTCCTTCGTTGCGTGATGGTCACATCGTCGATGCCGGGCATCTCAGTCCTCCCAGGACAGATAGATGGACCCGAGGTTGGTGTAGTGGAACGCCAGCGTGGTGCCCGCCTGGACGGGCACGGCGTCGGTCATGGCGCCGAGCAGGACGACCCAGCCGGCTTCCATCGTGATGCCGCGGGCGCCGAGCATGTTGGCTGCCGCGGCCAGCGCCTCGGCCGGGTGGCCCATGATCGCGGCGCCGGTGGCGGTGTCGACCACGGCACCGTCGACCTCGACCAGGACGGCCTCCAGGGCCAGGTCGACCTCGGGGACGGTCTTGGCGACCGTTCCGGTGACGTAGGCACCGGAGGAGGCGTTGTCAGCCACGACGTCCTGGTGGGTGAAGCGGAAGTTGCGATAGCGGCTGTCGATGACCTCGACGCCGGCCAGGACCGAACCGACCGCATCCAGGGCCTGCGCCGGGGTGACCCCCGGACCCCTTAGGTCGGCCTTGAGGGTGACGACGAGCTCGGGCTCGACACGGGGGTGGATGAAGTCGCTGACCTTGGCCGGGCCCTCGGTGGGCAGCACCATGCCGTCGGTGAGCCACGCGACGATCGGGCTGTCCACGCTCATCGTCTGCTGCTTGGCCTTGCTGGTCAGACCGAGCTTGACGCCGACGATCTGCCCGCCGCGGGCCAACCGCTTCGCCAGGGTCAGATCCTGGATCTGATAGGCCGTCGCCACGTCCAGGTCCGGCCAGTCGTCGCTGAACGACTCGCGGTCGACGCGCTCGTCCTCGCAGCGGATCAGCTCTGCCGCCACGGACTCGGCCGTCCAGGTGGACTGTGTCGTCTCGCTCATGCGGGCACCTCGTCCTGGGCCGCGGCAAGCTCGATGGCCAGCTCGATCATCAGGTCCTCCTGGCCGCCGACGTAGCCCTTCTCACCCGCGCGGCGCAGGATCTCGTGCGAGGGCACGCCATAACGCTCGCCCGCCCGCTCGGCGTGCAGCAGGAAGCTGGAGTAGACCCCGGCATAGCCCTGCACGATCGAGGCGCGGTCCATCCACGGCAGCCGTGTGATGTAGGGCAGGGCGACGTCGTTGGCGGCGGACAGGACCAGGTCGAGATCAACCCCGGTCCGTATGCCGAGGCGCTCGTAGGCAGCCACCAGCACCTCCGTCGGTGAGTTGCCGGCGCCAGCGCCCAGGGCGGCCAGCGACCCGTCGATCTGACGGGCGCCGGCACGATAGGCCAGCACCGAGTTCGCCACACCGAAGGACAGGTTCTGGTGCCCGTGATAGCCGACCTGGGCGTCACTGCCCAGCTCGGCCACGACCGCGGCCACCCGGTCGGAGGCCTGCTCGAGCACGAGCGCCCCGGCCGAGTCCACGACATACACACCCTGACAGCCGGCGTCGGCCATGATGCGGGCCTGCTCGGCCAGCTGCTCGGGCTCGAGGCGGTGGGAGAGCATCAGGAACCCGACGGTCTCAAACCCGAGGTCCCGGGCCGCCTTGAAGTGCTGGATCGATACGTCCGCCTCGGAGCAGTGCGTGGCGATCCGGGCCACCGACGCCCCGGCGTCACGAGCGGCCTTCAGGTGGTCGATGGTGCCCAGCCCGGGCAGCATCAGCACGGCGATCTTGGCCTGCTCGGCCTCCTCGACCGCGGCCTTGACCAGCTCGAGCTCGGGCACCAGGGAGAAGCCGTAGTTGAAGGAGGACCCGCCCAGCCCGTCACCGTGAGTGACCTCGATGACCTGCACGCCGGCGGTGTCCAGGGCGCGGACGGTCTCCCGCACCTGCGCCTCGGTGAACCGGTGCCGCACGGCGTGCGAGCCGTCGCGCAGCGTGGTGTCGGTGATCCGCAGGTCGATGCCAGCCGCGGCCAGGTCGTTGGGGTGACCGGGGTAGTCCGGGGCCGCCGTCGCGTTCAGGGACTGCGTGCTGCTCATGCCAGTGCTCCGCTCTTGCTGCTCTGCTGCTGGTGGGTGGCGACCAGCTCGCCCACGCGGGCCGCGGAGGCGGTGATGATGTCCAGGTTGCCGGCATACTCCGGCAGGTAGTCCCCGCGCCCGCGGACCTCGAGGAAGATCGCCACTCGCGAGCGGCCGTTCCAGATCTCGTGCGCGACGTCATACTGCGGGTCGGCGATCAGCTTGTAGCCCGGGACGTAGTCCTGCACCCGCGCGACCATGTCGTGGATCGAGGCGGTCAGCTGGTCCTGCAGCTGACCGGGCTCGGCGGCCTCGGCCGGGATCGAGCAGAAGACCGTGTTGCGCATGATCATCGGCGGGTCGACCGGGTTGAGGATGATGATCGCCTTCCCGCGACCGGCGCCCCCGACCTGCTCCAGCGCCGTGGACGTCGTCTGCGTGAACTCGTCGATGTTGGCCCGCGTGCCCGGACCGGCCGAGCGGGAGGAGATCGAGGCGACGATCTCGGCATACTCCACCGGGACCACGCTGCTGACGGCCTTGACCATCGGGGTCGTGGCCTGACCGCCGCAGGTGATCAGGTTGAGGTTGTCCGCGTCCAGGTTGATGTCCAGGTTCACCGGCGGGCAGACGTAGGGGCCGACCGCCGCGGGCGTCAGGTCGATCGCGGTGATCCCGGCCTCGCGGTAGCGCGGCGCGTTCGCGAAGTGGGCACCAGCGCTGGTCGCCTCGAACACGACGTCCGGAAGCTCGGAGCGGGACAGCAGCCAGTCCACCCCCTCCGGGGAGGCCTCCAGGCCGAGCTTGGCCGCGCGGGCCAGGCCGTCCGAGGCCGGGTCCACGCCGATCATGTAGCGCAGGTCGAGGGTCTCGCTGCGCATCAGCTTGAACATCAAGTCCGTGCCGATGTTGCCGGAGCCGACGATGGCGGCTGTGGGCTTGGTCTCTGCCATGGTGTGCCCTTTCCTTAAGGAGGAGTCAGGTGGTGACGAAGCGTCTTAGACGAAGCGGGTGGTGACGGTGCCCAGACCAGCGATCTGGGCCGAGACGGTGTCACCCTGCGCGACGGTGACCGCAGCGGTGACCGAGCCGGAGAGGATGACCTGGCCGGCGCGCAGGGTGACCCCACGCGCGCCGAGGGTGTTGATGAGCCAGACCGCAGCGGTCAGCGGCGAGCCGAGGACGGCCCCGCCGGCACCGGTGCCGACGATGCGACCGTTGACAAAGAGGTTGCAGCCAGCCAGTCGCAGATCCTGGTCGACCAGGGACGTGGGGCGAGAGCCCAGCACGACGCCGCCGGAGGAGGCGTTGTCCGCCACCGTGTCCAGCAGCCCGATCTTCCAGTCCCTGATGCGGGAGTCGATGATCTCCAGCGCGGGCACGACATACTCGATCGCCCCCATCACCTGGGCGACCGTGGCGTTGGGGCCGCTGACGTCGCGACCGAGGACGAAGGCGATCTCGGGCTCGACCTTGGGCTGGACGAAGTGCTCGGTCGGGACCGGCGCGTTCTCCAGATAGGTCATCTCGTCCAGCAGGTAGCCGTAGTCCGGCTGGTCGACGCCCATCTGGCGCTGCATCACCGCTGAGGTCAGCCCCACCTTGTAGCCGACCACCTGGGCGCCGCCGTCGAGGCGCTCACGCAGCTGCAGCTGCTGGATCTCATAGGAGTCATCAAGCGTGATGCCAGGGTGGGTCTGCACCAGCGGCGCGATCGGCTCGCGGGTGGTGTATGCCGAGGCCAGCTCTTGCGCGACCCTCAGGCGAACGTCGTTGTCCATGGTGTCCACTTCGTCGGAACGGTCAGCGTGAACGCTGAGTTCGGGTTGATCCAAGACAACTCGAGATCGACTCACTCTGCAAGACCTTGTTTCACTGAGTGAGACTCGAAAGTGCCGGGACCGCCTTCTCCACCTCAGCCCTCTCCACTGTTGCACCCGGGCGATCCCGTCTACGTTGAGAGAGCAGCCGGGCGACCGACGTCCGGCGCGACGCACCGGAGGCACGCCATGTCCAACCACGTGTATGCGATCTCAGAACTGGTCGGCAGTTCCCCCGACGGAGTGGAGGCCGCCGTGAACAACGCGCTGCAGTCCGCCAGCCAGACCGTGCGCAACCTGGACTGGTTCGAGGTGACCGAGGTCCGAGGCCACCTCACTGACGGCAAGGTGGCCGACTGGCAGGTGGGCATCAAGCTCGGGTTCCGCGTCGACAAGTAGCCGTGAGACCGCGCGTGTCGACCCGAGGGCTTTCCATGCCGTAAGGTTGGACAAACATTGTTCAATCGTGCAGCAAGGAGTCCTCCGTGAAGGAGCCCATCGACCGGATCGTCCGATTTGTCACCGGACGGCGCACCGCCTGGATCAGCGTGCTGTTGGGCGTGCTCCTGGGCGCTGGCGTCATCGTCGGGCTCGGCGAGGCCGACCGCGGTGCCACCCCCACCGACACCCTGCCGGTGGGCTACGAGTCCACCGAGGCCGTGGCGCTGCAGCAGCAGCTGCCGACTGAGGAGACTGCTGCCGCAGTCATTCTGTTCACGACCGACGGTTCGATCTCCGGACAGCTGGGCGAGCTCGAGCAGGTCGTGGCGGGCTTGGACACCGGAGTCGAGGGGCCCCCTGCCTTCGTCCAGCCCGCCGAGGACGACACGGCCGCCCTCTCCGTGGTCAACGTCCCTGCCGAGACCGCGACCGATGTCGGTGAGTCGGTGTCGGAGCTGCGCAGCAACCTGCTGGAGGCGGCACCTGACGGCGTGACCGCGCAGGTCACCGGCCCGGCGGGCATCCGAGCCGACCTGACCGAGGTCTTCGCCGGCGCGAACACGACGTTGCTGGCGTTCACCGCCTCCGTCGTGGCGATCCTGCTCCTGGTCACCTATCGCAGCCCGTTCCTCTGGCTGATCCCGTTGAGCGTCGTAGGCCTGGCCGACCGGACCGCCGCGCTGTTGGCCACTCAGGTGCTCGCCGGGTTCGGGGTGTCCTGGGACGAGTCGACGATCGGCATCCTCTCCGTCCTGGTCTTCGGAGCCGGCACCAACTATGCGCTGCTGCTGATCTCCCGCTATCGCGACGAGCTCCGCACCCGGGAGAGCCGGCACGAGGCGATGGCCCACGCCGTGAAGCGTGCCGCCGAAGCCATCCTGGCGAGCGCGGCGACCGTGGTGGTGGGCGTGCTGACGCTGCTGCTCTCCGTCTTCCCCACGACGCGTGGCCTGGGACTGGCCTCGGCAGTCGGCATCGTCGTGGCGGCCGCCTTCGTGCTCCTGGTCCTGCCCGCAGCCCTCGTGCTGTTCGGGCGCTGGATCTTCTGGCCGCGGGATCCGCATGTCGGTGAGGAGGGGCAGGCGGGGCGCCGTTCCGCATGGCGCAGGATCGGCGACCAGGTCGCGGCCCGTCCGGGCACCTTTATCGCCGGGACACTCGCGCTCCTCGCTGCGATGGCCTTCGGTCTCACCCAGATCCAGCTCGGCCTCTCCGCCTCGGAGCAGTTCCTCGACCAGCCGGAGGCCATCTCTGCTGCGGAGCGACTGGCGGAGTCGTTCCCCGCGGGCACGGCCGACCCGACGGTCGTGGTCACCGCGACCGAGGACGAGCCGGCCGTCGAGCAGCTGGTCACCGACCTCGAGGGCCTCGACGCCGTCGGCTCGGTCATGGTCAGCGCCCAGGGCGGCGGCGTCACCCAGCTCAACGCCGTCCTCAGCGTGGAGCCTGAGAGCGATCAGGCACGCCAGGCCGTCGAGGAGATCCGCACCGTCGCGTCGCAGACCTCCCAGACCTATGTCTCCGGCCCCGAGGCGCAGTCGATAGACGAGTCCGACGCCAGTGCCCGCGACCGCCTCGTGATCCTGCCGCTGATCCTCGGACTGGTCCTGGTCGCGCTGATGGGGATCCTGCGATCCGTCCTGGCACCGGTGATCCTCGTGGCCAGCGTTATCGCCAGCTTCGCCGCGGCACTGGGGGTCTCCTGGTGGTTGTTCACCAGCATCCTCGGGTTCAGCGGGCTGGACCCCAGCGTCCCGCTGCTCTCGTTCCTGTTCCTGGTCGCCCTCGGCGTCGACTACAACATCTTCCTCATCACCCGCACTCTCGAGGAGGCCAGGGAGTCGGGCACCCGCGAGGGCGTCCTGCGCGCGCTCTCGGCCACTGGTGGTGTCATCACCAGCGCAGGGATCCTGCTGGCAGCCGTCTTTGCCGTCCTCGGCGTGCTCCCGCTCGTGGTCCTCGCGCAGGTCGGGGCGGTCATCTGCATCGGCGTCCTGCTGGACACCCTGCTCGTCCGGACCATCCTCGTGCCCGCGATCGTCCTCACGCTCGGCGAGCGCTTCTGGTGGCCACGCAAGGTGGCACCGGCCGACCGCTGACCTGCGTGCATCATCGCGATCGCGCCGGGAGGCTCCAGCCAGCACACTGGACCTTGTGGAGTGGATTGCGTTGCTCCTGGCCCTGACCCTGGTCCTGGGCCTGGCAGTCGTGCGTGGCCGGCGACAGGTGCCACCCCGCCGCGGAGGGGCCAGGCAGGCCCCGTCCCGGACGCGGCGGCAGCGGCGCGACGACCCGGTCCTGGCCCCGGACGACGAGGAAGATCTGGCCCGGGGTTTCGCGGCAGCAGAGCACGACGGCTCCCACATCCTGGATGCACTGCTCGACCGGCGGCTGCGGACGGTGCAGTCGCGTCGCGTCCCGCTGCGCGCCGTCCGCCCGGCGCCCGGGGTGCACACCGGCCGCCTCGTCTTCGCCAACGGCATGGTGCTGCTGGCCAGGGCCCGCAGACCGGGTGAGCTCTATCTCGTCGCGCTGAACGTGCGCGCCCACGCCATCTGCCTCGACTCGTGGTCCCACGAACCGGACGGGACCGTGCTGCGCCTCACGTGGAACTCCGAGACCGCGGAGCTGCTGGCACTCGGCCTCGACCAGGCCGACTGAGCCTCCCGGCTGCCGAGGGTCGAGTCAACGCGACCCCCCTCGGCATCCTGACCTGGCTGTCAGGCGGAGGTGCGCCGATAGCGGGCGATCGACAGCGGAGCGAAGATCGCGACGATCAGGACCGTCCAGATCAGGGTGTAGAGCACCGGGTGCTGCAGGGACCACGCGTCAGAGGTCACCGCCGCCGCGGTGGTGTTGCCAAAGAGCTCTCGCGCGGCCTGGGTCACCGTCGACACCGGGTTCCACTCGGCAAAGACCCGCAGGACCGTGGGGAACGTCTCGAGCGGGACGAACGCGTTGGAGATGAACGTCATCGGCATGATGACGATGAAGGAGGCGTTGTTGATCACCTCGACGCTGGGCACCAGGAGGCCAACATAGGCCATCACCCAGCTGAACGCATAGGCAAAGACCAGCAGCAGCGCGAAGCCCGCCAGTGCGTCAAACACCGAGTTGCGGATCCGCCAGCCGACCAGGAGCCCGGTCAGCGCCATGATGATCAGTGTCAGCACGTTGTAGACGACGTCTGAGGCCGTGCGCCCGATCAGCACGGCGGCCCGCGACATCGGCAGCGACCGGAACCGGTCGATGATGCCCTTCTGCATGTCCTCGGCCAAGCCGGCGCCGGTGAAGGTCGAGCCGAACACCACGGTCTGGGCAAAGATGCCGCCGATCAGGAACTCGCGATATCCCGCCGGGCTGTCCCCGACGCTGATCGCGCCTCCGAAGACATAGGCAAACAGCAGCACGAACATGATCGGGCTGATCAGGATGAAGACCAGGATCTCGGGGACCCGCTTGATCTTGATCAGGTTGCGCTTGGCGATCACCCAGCTGTCGCTGAGCACGCTCAGTGGCGTGGTCTGGCGGACCGGGAGCTCCGGCCTCCTCACGGTGGTCGTCATCGACGTGCCTCCTCTCGTGTCTGGGCCGGCTCGTCGCGGGTCGCGTCCTGGCGGGCCTCCTCCGCCGCGTGGCCGGTCAGCTCGAGGAAGACGTCGTCCAAGGTGGGTCGACGCAACCCGATGTCGAGCACCTCGACACCGCTGGCCTCCAGCCGCTGCAGCACCTCGGTCAGCGCCCGCTGGCCGGAGTCGACCCGGGCACTCATGGCCCGTCGGCCGTTCTCGGAGCGCTGCACCTCACTGCTGGCCACAGCTGCCAGTGCGGCGAACGCAGCCTTGCTGTCGGCCTGCGGGTGCAGCACCATCTCCACGCGCTCTCCGCCGACCTGACCCTTGAGCTCATCAGCCGTGCCGTGCGCGATCGCGCGGCCGCGGTCGATCACGATGATGTCGTCGGCCAGCAGGTCGGCCTCCTCGAGATACTGCGTGGTCAGCAGCAACGTGGCACCGCCGGAGACGAGCTCACGGATCACGTCCCACATCTCCTGACGCGCCCGCACGTCGAGGCCGGTCGTCGGCTCGTCGAGCACCAGCACGGGCGGCTCGGCCACCAGCGCTGCAGCCAGGTCGAGCCTGCGCCGCATGCCGCCTGAATAGGTTTTTGAAGGGCGGTCCCCGGCGTCGGACAGGCTAAACCGCTCGAGCAGCTCTCGGGCACGGGCACGGGACTGCGCCCGGCCCAGGCCATACAGCCGACCCACCATGTCGAGGTTCTCGAAGCCGCTCAGGTGCTCGTCGACGGCGGCGTACTGCCCCGAAAGTCCGATGCGCGAGCGCACACCCTGCGGATCACGAAGCACGTCGATGCCGGCCACCACCGCCTGTCCCTCGTCGGGCTTCAACAGTGTGGTCAGGATGCGGACCGCGGTCGTCTTGCCCGCGCCGTTGGGCCCGAGAAGGCCGAGCACGGTCCCCTCGGGCACCGACAGGTCCAGCCCGTCCAGGGCCGTCACCTCGCCATACCTCTTGACCAGTCCCCTGGCCTCGATGATCTCTGTCATGCGCACTCCCTCGGTTTGTCCCAACCGACAATTAGACAGGACTCAACTCCGAAAGTCATCGGAGTTTCGCGACTCGATCCACCCTGGCCGAGGCCGTGGTTTGCCTTCACCCATCGAGTGTGGCACCGACCACTGACATCGCTGCTGTGGAGTGCGCGTGGAGGGTCGCGACCCGCCGCGCTGTCGTCGGTATGGCGTCAGTCGGCTGAGCGGGACTGTCCACCATGGCCGCGGCCCCGCGACCTCCACTACGCTGCCGCCAGACGGCCGTGTAGTGCGGCCCAGCCGAACGGACCCGATGACCTCGCCAACTCCTGGGCAGCCCAGCTGGGCCATCCGCCTGCAGTCCCCGCCCCGCTGGCTCCTGGTGGTGGTCGGGCTGCTCGCGGTCGTGGTGGGGGTCGCGCTGGTGACCCGGCCGCTGACCTCGCTTCAGGCGCTGGGGCTCTATCTCGGTGTCGCGCTCCTGGCGCTGGGCGGACTCACCCTGATCAGGACCGACGGCGAGAGCGACCCTCCGGGCGAGCCCGATGCCTGGGAAACGCTCCGCGCGGTCGGCGCGATCGTCCTCGGACTGCTCATCCTGCTCTGGTTGCGGCACCACTTCGACCTGCTCGCCCTTGCGGTGGGGGCCGCCCTGGTCATCTCAGGTGTGCGCCGGCTGTGGTCGGCCACGCGGGGGCAGCGCACCGAGGCGGCGGAACGGCGCGGCACCGTCGAGCGAGTCGCCAGCGGCGTGTTGGCCCTGGCCGAGCTCGTCATCGGCCTCCTCGCACTGCGCTGGCCCGACCTGACCCTGTTGGCCGTGGCCGTGATCTTTGCGGTGCGCCTGGTCGTCCTGGGCGTCCTGCTCATCCGTCGCGGCCTCGCCGGACCGCGACAGACCCGGGCGCCGGCGGGCACAGCACCAACCTCGTCTGCGCGCCCGTGGCTGCGCCTCACCGGCAGTGTCCTCACCCTCCTCCTGGCTGCAGGAGCCGCCTTCCTCGGCTACGAGGCCCGCACCCTGTCCCCGGTGGTCGACGACTTCTCTGCCACCCCGGCAGACGTGCCCGACACACCGGGCACCCTCCTGCGACACGAGCCGTTCACCCGGGACGTACCCACCGGAGCCACCGGGTGGCGCATCCTCTACACCACGACCGCGGCGGGCGGGTCGCCCGCCACAGCCAGCGGCATCGTGCTCACCCCCGACAACGCCGACGCGCC
The DNA here is from genome assembly GCF_023923205.1 of Ornithinimicrobium cryptoxanthini. Taxonomy (NCBI): domain Bacteria; kingdom Bacillati; phylum Actinomycetota; class Actinomycetes; order Micrococcales; family Ornithinimicrobiaceae; genus Ornithinimicrobium; species Ornithinimicrobium cryptoxanthini. Next base: position 3,246,220 of record NZ_CP099490.1, read on the forward strand.
GCGCCCCGTGATCGCGTGGGCGCACGGCACCACCGGTGGGGCGACCCATTGCGCACCGACGCTGCTCACCCACCCGTTCGAGGCCGGGGCGATGCCCGCCCTCGACCGCGTGGTCGAGCAGGGCTGGGCCCTGGTCGCCACCGACTACACCGGCCTCGGCACGCCCGGCGCCCACCCCTACCTGATCGGCACGGGAGAGGCGCACTCAGTGCTTGACGGCATACGCGCAGCACAGCAGCTGCCCGACGCCGACCTGGCCCCGCAGACCGTGGTGTGGGGGCACTCCCAGGGCGGGCACGCGGCCCTGTGGACCAGCCAGCTCGCAGCGGACTACGCCCCCGAGCTGGACCTGCGCGGCACCGTGGCGATGGCCCCGGCCGCGGACGTGACGGCGCTGGCCGCGAGTCTGCCCACGGTCAGCGGCGGGGAGCTGTTCGCCTCATACGTGATCACGGCCTACGCGGCGCACTACCCCGAGATCACCCTCGACCAGCAGGTCATCCCCCCGGCCCGGACCCTGGTGCGCGAGATGTCCGGCCGCTGCCTGTCCGAGCCGAGCATCCTGGCGTCCCTGCTCTCAGTGCTGTCGCTGGCCCGCGACCAGTCCGTCTATGCGACCCCGCCGACCGAGGGGGCGTTGGGCCAGCGGCTTCACGAGAACATCCCCACCGGCCCGTTCCCGATGCCGGTGCTGATCGCCCAGGGCGAGGCCGACACCCTGATCCAACCCGCCCACCAGCAGGCGTATGTCGACCGGCTCTGCTCCGCGGGGCAGTCACCTGAGTACCGGACCTACCCAGGGCGGGACCACCTGTCGGTGGTCGAGCCCGACTCGGACCTGATTGAGGACCTGCTGGCGTGGACCGTCGACCGGTTCGACGGGGTCGCCGCAACGCCTAACTGCAGTTGACCCGGGAGATCGACCCCTACCGCCGGGAGATCGACCCCTATCCCCCGGGAAGACCCCGGCCCTAGATTGTGCTCGTGAGCGAAGTCCAGACCCTCGCCGTGACCCGGCCGATCCTGGCGCAGGGCCCGCGCACCGAGCGGGTGCTGCGTGGGATCGCGCTGACTGGGCTGGTGCTCGCCGTGCTCACCGCCGTCGCGTCCCTGGTCGTCATGGTCGTCCTGCCCGCCGAACGCGCGGAGCAGCTGAACAGCACAGTTGCGGCGAGTCTGCTGACCGTCGGCATGGTTGGACTCGCGGTCGCCGGCACCGTCCTGGCCCGGCAACAGCCCCGCTCCCTCATCGCCTGGCTCATGCTGGGCACCGCCCTGGCCTGGCTGCTCGGCACCATGGCGCTGGCCGGGGCGTGGTGGCTCCTGGACGGGGACAGCGCACTGGCTCCGTTCGCCGGGTGGCTCACCAACTGGATCTGGGTCCCGGCCCAGGCGCTGTCCATGGTGGTGCTGCTGCGCCTGCCCACGGGGCGGCTGCCCAGCCCCCGCTGGAGGGCGGCCGAGCGGGCCGTGCTGGTCTGGGCGGGGCTAGCCGTCCTGACCACCGCCCTGCTCCCCGGGCCCCTCGGGGCGGACATCCTCGCGCCCCTGACCAACCCCATCGGGGTGAGCGCCCTGTCCGGCTTCTCCGAGGGACTGCTCACCGCTCTGTTCATCGTCCTGCCGGTCCTGATCCTCGTCTCGACCGCGGCGCCTATCCTGCGCTGGCGGCGCGCCGGCACCCGCGAGCGCGCCGCCCTGCGGTGGATCGCCGTCGCGGCGGTGACGGTGGCGGTCGCGGCACCGCTGGCCGCCGTGAGCGAAGCCGGCGAGATCCTGCAGGGCGTGGCGGGTCTCCTCCTCCCGATCGGCATCGGGCTGGCCGTGCTGCGCGAGGAGTTGTGGGATCTGGATCTGCGACGTCGCTATGACCGGCTGCGCCTCACCCGCGACCAGGAGCGCGAGCGCCTGCGCCGTGAGCTGCACGACTCTCTCGGACCGGTGCTCGGGTCCATCTCGATGCGAGCGGAGGCTGCTCGCAACCTCTTGACCAGCGGCGACGCGGCCCGTGTGGACAGCCTGCTCGGATCGATCGGTGACGCGACCGAGGGGGCCCTCACGGAGGTTCGCCGGCTGATCGACGGCCTGGGACCGGGCGCGATGCACGACCACGACCTCGTGCCCGCCCTGCGGGTCCAGCTGGAGGCCCACGCCGACTCCTTCCCGGTCACCCTGCACGCTCACCCCGACCCGCTGCCGCCGCTGGATGAGAAGGTGGCGGCCACGGCATACCTCGTGATCAGTGAGGCGGTGCGCAACGCCGCGCGGCACTCCGGTGGAACCGGATCCACGGTCAGCCTGCGGATGAGGGGCGATCGGCTGCGTGCCGAGGTGTGGGACGACGGTCGCGGAGTAGGAGACTCAGCAGCTGGCGTCGGGCGATCGGGCATGACCTCGCGCATCGCGGAGGAGGGTGGCCGGTTGAGCATCGCGACCGGCCAGGCCGGTGGCACCGTGGTGACCTTCGAGCTCCCGGGGGCGCTGCGGTGATCCGGGTCGCACTGGCCGATGACCACCCCGTCTTCCGCGAGGGCCTGCAGCTGCTCCTGGACAGCTCAGGAGACATCGAGGTCGTGGGGGTGGCAGCAGACGGAGCCGAGTTGCTGACACTCCTTGACCAGCCGGGCCTGGAGGTGGACGTGGTCGTGCTCGACCTCGACATGCCCGTGCTCGACGGGGTGGCGACGGCCCGTCGCCTCGCGGCGTCCCGCCCAGGTGTGGGCATCCTCGCTCTGACCATGCACGACGAGCCGACGGTCGTGGGCCGGGCCCTCGATGCGGGCGTGCGGGGCTACGTGCTCAAGGGAGCCGGTCACGGGGCGATCGCCCGGGCAGTGCGGGCCGTGGCCGAGGGCGACACGGTGCTCAGTGGCACGGTAGGGGAGGCGGTGCGACGCCGCTCGCTCGCGGCCGACGGTCCGGCGCTGCCGGGGCTGTCGACGAGGGAGTCGGAGGTGCTGACTCTCGTGGCCCAGGGCCGCGACAACCACGAGATCGCGCGCTCGCTCTATCTGTCGGTGAAGACGGTGCAGAACCACGTGAGCGGTCTGCTGTCCAAGACCGGCGCCCGCACCCGCGCCGAGCTCGTCGCCCTTGCCCGCGACGCCTGGTAGACGGTCTTCTCGCCCGCCCCCCAGCGTGTCCCCCCGTCCCGCCGCTAGACGCACGACTCCCTGAGCACGCCAAGCCTCAGATCAGGAGTTCCGCCCCTGTCCACCGGGAATCCGGGAACGCCACCGTGGTGGTCAGCGGCCGGGAGCAGCCTGGCCGACCCGAAAGGAAGACGCATGCTCACCACACGCCGCTCGCTCGTCGCCCTGGTCGCCATCTGCGGGGCCCTCGTGCTCAACGCCTTCGTGCTCAGCCCCCTGTGGATTCTGGCGCCCGCCGAGGCCTTCAGCGACACCGTCGCCATCGCGGCCTTTCCCTGGAGTCAGCGCATCAGCTGGCTCCTGCTGACCCTCCTCATCCCCGTCATCCCGGCCGTCCTACGGGCAGGAGGCCGGGGCACCCCGCCGGCGTGGGTCGGCCCGCTCGTCCAGATCACGCTGGCCGCGCAGGCTGCGACGCACTTCGTCCAGGGCTTCGTGATGGCCTGGCTGCTCCCCCTCGCCCCGGAGGTGATCGACCTGACCACCGACGGCGGCGCCCTCCAGATCGCCTTGTTCACGATCTGGCTCTCCTTCCTCGTGGTCAACGTGCTCTTCGCGGTGACCCTGTGGCGGGCCGGTCACAGCCGGGTCGGCGCCGGCCTGATGATGGTCGGCGCCGTCGTCACGCCGATGTTCGGGCCGTTCGGCGCAGGCCTGCTCGCCCTCGGTCTGACCGTCATCGCGGTCGGGGCGCTGCGGTCCCGCACCGCTGCACCCGAGCGCGTGCTGTCGCCGACCACGCTCTGACGCCTGCAGAGACAGCGAGGCCCGGGACATCGGTCCCGGGCCTCGCTGTCTGGGTGCTGCCTGCCGTCAGGCGCGCACCTGCGTGAACGCCGCCGTCGCGGGGTCGGCCCCGATGAACTCGTCGGAGTCCAGTGCGCTGATGGCGCCCATGTCCTCGTCGGTCAGCTCGAAGGAGAACAGGTCCAGGTTGGACGCGATGCGCTCCGGCGTGACCGACTTGGGGATGACGATGGTGCCCTGCTGGACGTGCCAGCGCAGCACGACCTGACCGGTGCTGACGCCGAGTCGCTCGGCGATCGCGGTCACGGCCGGGGTGCTCAGGTCCTTGCCCTGCCCCAGCGGCGAGTAGGCCTCGACCGCGATGCCGGCAGCGCGACTGGCGTCCTGGGTGTGGGTCTGCTGGAAGGTCGGGTGGAGCTCGACCTGGTTGACCGCCGGGACGACCTCGGTCTCAGCGAGCAGCCGCTCGAGGAACTGCGGGAGGAAGTTGGAGACGCCGATCGCGCGGACTGCACCCTGCTCATACAGCTTCTCGAAGGACTTCCAGGTCTCGACATACTTGTCGGCACTCGGGAACGGCCAGTGCACGAGATAGAGGTCGACGACATCGAGGCCGAGGGCCTTGCGACTGTTCTCGAAGGCGGCCAGCGCGGTCTCGGCGCCCTGGTCCCCGTTGCGCAGCTTGGTGGTGACGAAGATGTCCTCGCGTGGCAGACCGCTGGCCCTGATCGCCGCTCCGACACCGGCCTCGTTGTAGTAGGCCGCCGCCGTGTCGATGTGCCGGTAGCCGGCCTCGAGCGCCTGCTCGACCACCTGCTGGGTCGTCTCCTCCGGCACCTGGAAGACGCCGAACCCGACCTGCGGGATGGTGACGCCGTTGTTGAGCTCGATGCTGGGGATCGTGGAGTTCGTCATACCTGTGCCTACACGCGCGGACGCGCTGCTATTCCGCGGCGGCCGCCAGCGCCCTGGTGAGCGCCCGCGCCTTGACCTGCGTCTCGGCATACTCCTCGGCTGGGTCGGACAGGGCCGTGATCGCGCCTCCGACGCCGAACTCGGCCACGCCGTCGCTCAGCGTGACGGTGCGGATCACGATCGACAGGTCCATCGCGCCGTCCAGCCCGATCCAGCCCAGCGCCCCGGCATAGACACCGCGCGGGCCACCCTCAAGCCGGTCCAGGATCTGCATCGTGCGCACCTTGGGCGCCCCGGTCATCGAGCCACCCGGGAAGCAGGTGCCGATGACGTCCAGGCAGTCCATGCCCTCGGCGAGCTGCCCGCGGACCGTGGAGACCAGCTGGTGCACGGTCGCATAGGTCTCGACCTCAAAGATGCTAGGCACGTGGACCGAACCCGGCCGGCAGACCCGGTGCAGGTCGTTGCGCAGCAGGTCGACGATCATCAGGTTCTCCGCACGGTCCTTGACGAAGGTGCGCAGGTCCTCGACGAGCGCTGCGTCGGCCTGTGGATCCGTGCCGCGGGGGCGGGTGCCCTTGATCGGGCGCGCCTCGACCGCACCGTCGGCGCTCACCGAGACGAACCGCTCCGGAGACGCACTGAGCACGGTAGTCCCGGGTCCGCGCAACCATGCGGCGAACGGCACCGGGCTCGCCTCCCGCATCCCTGCGGCGAGCGTCGCCTCGTCCACGCGCCCCGGCCAGGTCGCGGTGTTGGTCAGGCAGATCTCGTAGGACTCCCCGGCCCTGATCTCCCGCTGGCACTGGGCGATCAGGTCGAGATACTGCAACTGGGTATGCCGGAAGGTCGCCTCTCCCCGCGCGCTGTCCTCGTCCGCGTCCAGCTCACCCCCCGCGTCCGCCCCGTCCACCTTCAGCCCACCCCCCGCGCGCAACTGCATGGCTCCTTCACGCTCCACGCTCGAATCGCTGTGAAGGATGCGTGCAGTTGGACGCTGAGGACTGCCGTCGACCGCCGCCCGCGCCGTCTCGACCCAGGCCACCTGCTCGGCCTGTGTCTTCGCGTCCCAGAGATAGACCGCGTGGGCAGTGCCCTCCTCGTGGTCGACCACCACCGCCCGGTCCGCCATGACCAGCCGCGCATCCGGGTGGGGCGAGGCGTGCGCCGCGCTGCCGCCGAGCTCGGCCTTGAGCTCATAGCCCAGATAGCCGACGAACCCGGGCCGGAACGTCCCGGGAAGCTCGGCCGCGTCGCTCACGCGCAACCGGTCGCACAACCGGGCCAGGTTCGGCAGCAAGGGGCCCTCCAGCCGCTCCCCCGTCGAGAGCTCGGTGACCGCCCCGGCACCCTCCGACGGGTCGCCTGTCCCGACCCGGTGCGTCAGCACATAGGACAGCGGCCCCGAGGCGTCCCCCATCACAGAGCACCGACCCGACGCCGAGCCGGTGCCGGAGGCGTCGAGCCAGAACGCGGTGGCACTGTCGGCGAGCAGCGACTGGTGCAGCGCCCACGTGTCGACGTCGCGGCCGAGCACGACGGCAGTGACCCGCACCGGACGTCCGCCTGCTGTGCGGGTCGGGAGCGGCCGGTGCACATCGCCGATCGCGACGCGTGAGGAGACGGTATGGCGGGGCTGCACCCCCGCCATACGCAGGAAGTTGGCGACCAACAGCTCACCGTGCTCCGAGAGCACCGACTCCGGGTGGAACTGCACTCCCCAGCGCCGCTCGCCCGGCTCGTGGAGCGCCATGACGACCCCGTCATCGGTGGCCCGGGCGTTCACCCGCAGGGGCGACGGCGCACTCAGCGTGACCTCGAGCGAGTGATAGCGCACCACGTCGAACGGCGACGGGATGCCCTCGAACAGTCCCGTGCCGTCATGCTCCACCGCGCTGACCTGGCCGTGGACGGGGGTCGCGAGCTCGGTGACGGCGTCACCGGCCAAGTGCGCCATCCCCTGGTGCCCGAGGCAGACCCCGAGCACGGGCACCTCGCGCTGACGCAGCGCCAGGTCGCTCAGACCCATGTCCGCGGCGTGCTGCGGACGCCCCGGTCCAGGCCCGACGACGATCGCGTCGAACGACGTGAGGTCGTCGTCCGTGAGGTCGCCGGCCGGGTGATCGTGGCGCCAGACGGTGGGCGGCTCCCCGAGCACCCGGTGGAGCAGGTCAGCGATGTTGTAGGTGAAGCTGTCGACGTTGTCGATCAGCAGGACGCGCGACAAGTCAGCCCCGTGGCTTCAGCCGCACCCCGGGCAGCGACGGCGCGGGCAGCGGGTCACCGTCATAGTCGAAGATCCCGAAGCGGGTGTCCGCCCCGCTCGCGACCCGCTCCTGCCACTCCGCGCGGAAGGCCTCGACCTCGTCATGGGTGCGGCCGATGAAGTTCCACCACATGACGATCTGCTCACCGAAGGGCGGTCCGCCGAGCAGGATCACGCGGGCACCGTGCTCGCCGGCCCGCAGCTCGACGGACTCCTGGCCCGGGGCGAGATAGGCCAGATCGTGCGCGCCGACCTGCTCCGGACCGACGGAGACCGGTCCGCCGTCGACGAGGACCCCGTGCTCGAAGGTCGGGTCCAGCCGCAGGGTGATCACCGCGCCCGGCTGCACGGTCAGCTCGGCGCCCAACAGCGGGGTGTATGTCGTGACGCTGGAGCTGACCGGACCGTCCAGTCCGGGGTCGTCGACGTCGACCTGACCCAGGAACACTGCGAGCCGTCCGCCCACCAGGTCGACCGGCTCGGGCACGTAGTGCTCGAATCCCGGCTCGACCGCGCGCGACCCGTCCGGCAGGACGGTCCAGAGCTGGACGCCGTGCAGGGTCGTGGCCGCGGGGGTGGAGACCTCGGAGTGCGAGACTCCCTGTCCCGCTGTCATGAGGTTGAGCTCGCCCGGTCGGACCATCGCGTGGACACCGGTGCTGTCGCGGTGCTCGATCTCGCCGGTGAACAGCCACGAGACGGTCTGCAGGCCGGTGTGCGGGTGGGGCGGCACCACCATGCCGCCGGACTGTGCCACCGCGTCCGGGCCGTAGTGGTCGGCGAAGCACCAGGCGCCGATCGTCGTGCGGCCCCGGGTCGGGAGTGTGCGGCGCACCGTCATCGCCCTCGGGCCACCGAGCGGCACCTCACGCGGGGCGATCACCTCCAGAGCCGGACCAGGCTGGTCCGCGCCACCCTCCACCTCAGCCGGCGCTATCTCGAGATTGCTCATGCCGTCGAGACTACTGACACCGTCTGCAGCGCGCTCGCCCTCCGCCGCCCACTCCCGGCCGCCCGCTCCCGATCGTCCGCCTAGGCGAGTGCCCGGGGAACCGCAGGCGCCTGAGCGCCGTCTGCCCTGTGAAAGACTCGACAGCGCGCGGCGAGGCCCGCGCCAGAGCACGGATGAAGGGGATGAGGGCTTGAGCAACAGATCACAACAGTTCATCGACGCCGCACGGCAGGTCGCCGGAGGCGCGGACGTGCGCGACGTCGTCGGCCAGTCGCTCCAGCAGGCAGCTGGTGGCGCGGCCGCGAGCGGCGGAGCAGGCTTCGGTCTGAACGCCCGGGACTTCCCGGCAGCCCGCGGTGAGGGTGGATCTGCCGGCACCCGGATCGCCTCCGAGAGCGTCTCGCTGGATGACGCCGCCGAGCACCTGAGCCGCAGCCACTACGAGATGGGCCCCAGCGGACCGGTCCACGTCATCACCCCCATGGTGATGCCCAAGGGACGCCGCCTGCGGGCCATGCTCCCAGTGATCTTCCTGGTCATCCTGGGTGTTGTCGGCAGCGTCGTCCTGCTGCCCTTTGACGGGATGAGCTCGGCGCTCTTCGGAGCCCACTACTGGATCCTTGTGCTGCTCGTGGCCGCCTTCATGTGGTGGCGCCAGGGCATGGTCATGGTGCCCGAGGGCTGCACCGCCCTGATCAGCCGCTTCGGCAAGGTCGAGGCTGAGGTCGGACCGGGTCGGGTCACGCTGTGGAACCCGTGGAAGCGCGTGTCCTACATCGTCAACACCACCCGCGAGTACCCCTTCAACGCCCCGATCCGTCAGGCTCCCACCAAGTCCGGGGTGCAGGCCTCGGTCGACCTGTTCCTGCAGTTCCGCATCGTCAACGCCCGCGAGTTCGTCTTCGTGCTCGGCGCCGTCCAGGGCTTCCAGGACAAGCTCAACAACGCGATCTCGGAGACCACGCGTTCGCTCATCTATGACCAGGAGGCCTCCGGCATCTATGACCTGGTCGGTGAGAGCACCGCCCGCCTCCTCGAGCAGCTCAACTCCCAGTTCGCCCCCGCCGTCGAGCTCACGACCGCCAACATCACGCACGCTGAGCCCTCCGCGCAGGAGTACCGCATGGACCTGGCGGCCCCCGAGATGATCCGGGTGGCCAAGGAGGCCTACACCTACCAGTACGAGCTCAACCTCAAGAAGGAGCAGAACGAGGGTGACCTGAACAAGGACCTCGCCTCGCTCAACGAGAACCTCTCGGCGATCCAGGCCGACATCGCCCGCTACCAGGCGCAGATGGACACCGCGCTCGAGCGGGAGACCAACCGTGCCAACGCGCTGGCCCGCCAGCGTTTCGTGGAGTCGGAGTCGACCGCGCATGCCAACGCAGCCCTGCTCGAGGCCCAGGCCCTCGACATCCGGGCGCTCAGCGCGGCGCTCGCCCCGGAGATCCTGGACTACCGCTACCAGCAGGACATGCTGGACAAGATGGAGAGCCTGGCCCAGTCGCTCCCGCAGATCGTGCGGGTCGGCGGTGGCGAGGGCACCAGCGTGGACTACCTGCAGATCGCCCGCGAGCTCGTCGGCGGTCAGGACCACAAGCTCTTCACCGACGAGGACATGGCGGCCATCCGCTCACGCCAGCCCGATATCGCCCAGCGCGTCTCCGGCCGCGAGAGCGAGATCGGCCACCTGCTGCAGGCGCCCGAGGCGACCGACGTCGAGATCATCCCCGCCTCCGAACCGGTCGACGACCCGGAGGGCGAGGGCGTCCTCGACCAGATCCGCCGCTCGGTGGCGGATGAGGCGGTCAGCGCCAACCTTGAGGAGGCCACCGGCCGCCAGGCTCCGGAGCCCGACCCTCAGGGCGGACCCGGCGCAGGTATGCCGGCCAGTCCCCAGGGCGCAGTCCCCGGCGGTCCCCAGCAGCCGGAGGGCCAGTTCCCTCCCCCGCCCCCGCAGGGCTACCCGCCGGCACCGGGCGCCCAGCCGGCGCCGCAGCAGAACCCGGCAGCACCGCAGCAGGACGACGTGACGAACGAGGGTGAGAACCGTGGCTGAGCAGATGATGGAGCAGACCTCCCGCGCGATCCGCGGCCAGGGCATGAGCTCGATCAAGGAGGTCGTGTCCAGCTGGAGCGACGTCGCCCGGTTGCTGCGCGGTGGTGAGTCAGGCGCTCTGGTGCCTGTCGTCATCCCCCGAGACAGCCGCGGCCTGCGCTGGACCACCCTCGTGTGGTTCGCCCTGTGGGCCCTGATCAGCGGGTTCCTGCTGATGAGCGCCGACCGTGGCAGCCTGGGCACCCTGGCGATCCTGGTCACCGTCGTCTCCCTCGTGCTCGCCGCCCTGTGGTGGTGGCGCTCCTCGATCGTGGAGATCGAGGAGGGCACCGTCGGCGTGCTCACCAAGTTCGGTGCCATCAGCGGACCCGGTCTCGCGCCGGGCCGGCACTACCTCTGGCACCCGTGGGCGCGCGTGGCCTACGTCGTGGACGTCACGACCGAGATCCCGTATGCCGCGCCCGTCCTGTCCTCCCCGACGCACGAGAACGTCCCCCTGAAGTCGATCGAGTTCTTCCTGCGCTTCCGCATCGTCGACGCGATCCGCTTCGTGCAGACGATCGGTGCCGGCAACTTCGACCTGGTGCTGTCCAACTCGGTCCAGGACGCCATCCGCCAGCGCAGTCGTCAGGTCCGCACCGAGCGTGCCTATGACCTGCGCGGCAGCGACGTCAAGGACATGCAGGACCTGCTCAACCGTCAGCTGACCCGCTATGGCGTGCAGATCATGGGCTGCAACATCCCCGACGTCCAACTGCCCGACCAGTACCGCGAGCACCTGGCCACCCGCGAGCGCGTCGCCAAGGAGCTCGTCGCCTATGAGAAGGAGTGGGAGCTGACGCGCAAGCGCCGCATCGACACCCTGCTGATGGAGATCGAGCGGTCCAAGAAGATCCGCGACGCCAAGATCGTCGAGGTCAAGGCCTCGCTCAACAAGGCCCGCAAGGACGTTGCGCAGATGCTCGAGGAGCGTGAGACCGAGGCGCAGAAGATCCGCTACGAGATCGAGACCCGGGCGCGCACCAACCTGGTCGCCGCCCAGGGTGAGGCCAAGGCCCAGGAGCAGCTGGCCACGGCCTACCGCGACAACAGGGCCGTGCTCAGCTACGAGCTGGCGCGCCGGCGACTCGATGTCGGTGCGACGCTGGCCGAGTCCGCCCCGCGGCCGGTCATCGTGCACACGGACGCCGGGTCCAGCGACAACTCGGCGCTGTCCACGCTGCTGATGGCACAGCTCCTGCCGCAGATCCAGGCGGGCGCCTCCGGGCGCCCGCGATCGGCACCGCGGCAGGTCCCCGACGACGTGGCCCAGGCGGCCGGCAACGTCGCTCAGCGTGCGGCGCAGGCCGTCCGCGGCCGCCAGCAGTAGTCCCCACCACCACGAGACCCCGGGCCGACACGGCCCGGGGTTTCGCATACCGAGTCCTTGCCGAATCTTGACCATCACCATGGGCGCGGTGACAGCGCCCGCAACTAGGGTTGGACCTCGTGACTTCGGCTTATCTGCGCTTTCCGCATGTCCACGGTGACCTGGTCACGTTCGTCGCGGCCGACGACGTGTGGCTCGTCCCCGTCTCGGGTGGCCGGGCCTGGCGGCTGACCGCCGACGGTGCCCCCGCACGCACGCCACGGTTCAGCCCGGACGGCGCCCACATCGCCTATGTCTCGCACCGCGACGGCCACCCCGAGGTGATGGTCGTCGAGGTCGCGACCGGCGCCGCCCACCGGCTCACCTGGTGGGGTGCCAAGAACACGCTGGTCCTGGGCTGGACCGCCGACGGCCGGGTGCTGGCCGCCTCGCACGCCGGCGAGGCCAACCTGCGCCACCTGACGGTGCGTGCGGTCGCCCTGGACGGTGCCGTCGAGCGGCTCTCCTACGGCCCCGCGTGGGGGGTGGCGGTGCGCGGGGACGGCGCTGTCGTTCTGAGCACGCCGGGCAGCAGGCCACCAGCACACTGGAAGCGCTATCGCGGAGGCACCGCACCCCGCCTGTGGCTGGACAGTGCCGGCGACGGCTCCTGGACCCAGCTGCTGGTCGAGGACGCGGCAGGCCTGGTCGACCCGATGTGGGTCGACGAGCGTCTCGTCTTCGTCTCCGACCGGGCCGCGACCTTCCCGTCGGCCGCGGACGAACAGGCCAACCTGTGGGTGTGGGACCTGGGCGACGGCGACCCGGTCCAGCTCACCCACCAGACCGCCGAGGACGGCTATGTCCGCGACGCCAGCACCGACGGGTCCCGCATCGTGTGGCACAGCCGGGGCGACATCTGGCTGCTGGACCACCTCGACGGGCAGCCCCAGCGCCTGGAGATCGACCTGCAGGGTGTCCTGCCGCAGCCACGCTCGGCAGAGCCGACCGAGCGGCTCGAGGCCGTCGTGCCGGACCACGGTGGGGACGGGAGCCTGGTCGGCTGGCGGGGCAACGCCTTCTGGCTGAGCCACCGCGAGGGTCCCGCCCGCGCGCTGGTCGCCGACTCCGGCGTGCGGGTCCGCGAGCCCGCTCTGCTCGGACGCACCGGCCGTGCCCTGGTGGTCACCGACGCCGAGGGTGAGGACGCCCTCGAGGTGCACCATCTCGACGGGAGCCAGCCACCGCGCCGACTCGCGGTGGGCGCGCTCGGCCGCATTCTGCATACCGCCTCCGACCCTGCCGGAGAGACCGTAGCGACCGTCTCGCACGACGGCCGGATCAGTCTGGTCACGGTCGAGGCCGGCAGCGTCCGCGAGCTGGCGCACTCGGCCGAGGGGGAGGCCACCTGTCTGGTCTTCTCACCAGACGGGCGCTACCTCGCCTGGGCCCAGCCCACGCTCGAGGGCGAGAGGTCGCGGCTGATGATCGCCGACCTCACCTCCGGCGACGACCCCGTGGCGCTGACCGACGGCAACCTCCACGACCGTTCACCGGCCTTCACCAGGGACGGGCGCTATCTGGTCTTCCTGTCCGACCGCACCTTCGACCCGAGTTATGACACCCACGAGTTCGCGCTGTCCTTCAGCGGGTCGACGCGCCCGTGGCTGTTGCCGCTGTCCGCGACCGACCCGGCCCCGTTCGGCCCCAGCGCCGAGGGCTGGCGGATCAGCAAGGAGCCCGCAGCTGCTCCCGGAGAAGCGACGCCGACCGTGGAGCCTCCGGCCAGCCCTGACCTCGACGCCGACGGCGCCGAGGAGCGGATCGTGCCGTTCCCCGTGCCGTCGGGCGACTACCGGGACCTGCGCGCGGCCAAGGCCGGTGTGCTTTGGGTCCGGATCGCCGGTGAGGCGGGCGTGCTCGGGACGCGGCGTGCGGGGGTGACCGGCGATCCCGCGGCCGACTCGCTGGAGCTCTGGTCCTTCGAGCAGCGCAAGGTCATCACGATCGCCGACAAGGTCGACTCCTGTGCGGTGTCCGGCGACGGTGAGCGAGTGGTGCTGCGGGTCAAGGACGACGTCATCGTCTCGCCGGCCGACCACAAGCCCGACGACAAGTCCGGCGAGGCGGTCACGGTGGACCTGTCCCGCCTGCGTCTCGAGATCGACCCGCTGGCCGAGTGGCACCAGATGTATGACGAGAACGCCCGGATCATGCGCGACCACTACTGGCGGGCGGACATGGGCGGCGTCGACTGGGACGGTGTGGTGGCGCGCTACCGCCCGCTCGTAGCGACCCTGCGCACCCACGACGACCTCGTCGACCTGTTGTGGGAGGTCGTGGCCGAGCTCAACACCTCGCACGCCTATGTCATGCCAGCCAGTCCCAGCGGGGACCAGTCCCGGCGGCTGGGCCTGCTCGGTGCCGACCTGTCTCCTGCCGACGGCGGGTGGCGGATCGACCGGATCCTGCCCGGCGAGTCGAGCGACCCGGACGCGCGCTCCCCGTTGCGAGCCGCTGGCGTCGACGCGCGGGAGGGTGACCTGGTGGTGGCGGTGGACGGCAGCCCCGTCGACCCCGCCTTCGGGCCGGCCACCTCGTTGCTGGGCGCTGCGGACAAGCCGGTCGAGCTGACCTTGCGCCGGGACGGGGTCGACCGTCGGGTCGTGGTCGTGCCACTCGGTGACGAGGAGGTCCTGCGTTATCAGGACTGGGTCCGCTCCCGGCGCGACTATGTCCGCGAGCACTCCGGAGGCCGCGTCGGCTATCTGCACGTGCCGGACATGACGAGCACCGGCTGGGCCCAGCTGCACCGTGACCTGGGTCGCGCCACCCGGGCCGAGGGCCTCGTCGCCGACGTCCGCTACAACCGGGGCGGGCACACGAGCCAGATGGTGCTGTCCCGGCTGATGGGCTCGGTCGTGGGCTGGGGCGTGGGTCGACACTTCGCGACACCGTCGAGCTATCCGGACCAGGCTCCGCGCGGGCCGGTTGTCCTGGTCGCCAACGAGAACTCCGGGTCCGACGGTGACATCGTCAATGCCGGCGCCCAGGCGTTCGGGATCGGGCCGGTCGTCGGCGTGCGGACGTGGGGCGGGGTCGTCGGCATCGACGGCCGTTTCGACCTGGTCGACGGGACGTCGATCACCCAGCCGCGCTATGCGTTCTGGTTGTCCGGCAAGGGTTTTGACGTGGAGAACCACGGTGTCGACCCCGACATCGAGGTGGTGCACTCGCCCTCCGACTTCTTCGGGTCGGCGGATCCCCAGCTGGACCGTGCGATCGCCGAGGTGCTCGCACGCCTGGCCGAGACCCCGAGCGCCCAGCCACCTGAGCTTCCTGAGCCGCGGGTGCGCTGACGAGGCGGTCGCAGCCGCAATTCACCCACCGTTGATCTGGTGACCACGACGCGCTAACGTGTCCTTCAACGGGCGTTGAATTGTCGAGGGACTGATGAACGCGAAGGATGCTCAGCCGGCCGAGGGCAGTCCAGCGCGCCGACCCACACCGGCCAGTCGTCGCCGGCAGAGTAGCCGACGTGGGCAGGCGGGCCGCCGGGCGGGACGCCCGGACACCAGGGCCGAGATCCTCGCTGCGGCTCTGAGCCTGTTTGCGGAGCGCGGCTACGCCGGCACCTCCATCCGTGCGGTCGCCGCCGGGGCCCGCGTGGACCCTGCGCTGGTGCACCACTACTTCGGCACCAAGGAGGGCCTGTTCCGCGCGACGCTGGACACCCCGATCAACCCCGAGGAGCTGGTGGGCAGGATCGTCGACGGCGACCCCGCGGGTGCCCCACGGCGGCTCGTGGAGACGTTCTTTGCCGTGTGGGACTCACCCGAGACCGGCCCGGCGATGGTGAGCTTCCTGCGCCGAGTCCTGGCAGACCAGCAGTCGGCGACACTCTTCCGGGACTTCATGGGTGCCACGCTGCTGCGCACTCTCGCCGAGAGGCTCGTCGAGGGGAGCGACCACCAGGTGGCAGCCGCTCGGGTGCAGCTGGCCGTGAGCCAGCTCGTCGGGCTGGTCATCATCCGCAAGGTGCTCGGGATGGAACCGCTCGCGAGCCTGACCTCCGCCCAGCTCACCGATGCCGTCACCCCCTCCGTCGCGCGCTACCTGCGAGGGGACAGTGCCGAGCTCGACCTGTTTGCCGTCGTCGAGCCCCCGCCCGCGCCCCCAGCAGGAGGTCAGCAGCCATGACCCAGACACCGGCCGCACCAGCACCTTCGAACGACCCCGCCACGAACGACCCCGCCACGGGGGACGTGGTGATCGAGACGATCGGGTTGGTCAAGACGTTTGGCTCGTTCACCGCGCTCGACGGCCTCGACCTGCAGGTCACCCGGGGTGAGGTCCACGGCTTCCTCGGCCCCAACGGCGCCGGCAAGTCCACCGCGATCCGGGTGCTGCTTGGCCTGTTGCGCGCGGACAGCGGCTCGGTCGAGCTCCTGGGTGGTGACCCGTGGCGCGATGTGGTCGCCCTCCACCAGCGCCTGGCCTATGTGCCCGGCGACGTGGTGCTCTGGCCGGGCCTGTCTGGCGGCGAGGCCATCGACCTGTTGGGCAACCTGCGCGGCGGCCTGGATCCCTCCAGGCGAGCCGACCTGATCGAGCGCTTCGAGCTGGACCCGACCAAGCGTGGGCGGCAGTACTCCAAGGGAAACCGCCAGAAGGTGGCGATCGTCGCCGCGCTGGCTGCCGACGTCGAGCTGCTCATCCTCGACGAACCCACCTCGGGGCTCGACCCACTGATGGAGGCGGTCTTCCAGGACGAGGTGGCGTCGGAGAAGGCCAGGGGGCGCACCATCTTGCTGTCGAGCCACATCATGTCCGAGGTCGAGGCGCTGGCCGACCGGGTCAGCATCATCCGCGAAGGCACCATCGTCCAGACCGGCACGCTGGCCGACCTGCGCGGGCAGACACGGGTCACCATCAGCGCGACGCTGGGCCGGCCGCCCGCCGACCTGAGCGCGCTCACCGTGCTCCAGGATGCGCACTTGGACGAGCACCGACGGCTCACCGGCACCGTCGACCCCGATCACATCAATGCCGCCATGGCCGCGCTGGTGCCGCACGAGATGTCGGCCCTGACGGTTGCGCCGGCCACCCTTGAAGATCTCTTCCTGCAGCAGTACTCGACCACCGAGGACACGCAGGACCGACCGTGAGCACCACCCACGCCACACGTCATACCCACCGCGCTCCCCCCGGGATGTCCCGGCCGGGCGCCGGACCCGCGACGAGGGCGCTGCTGAAGGTGACCATCCGTCAGGACGCTCACAACATCGCCCCGTGGGTCGTGCTCATCTCCGTGCTGTCCGCCTCCTCCGTCCTGATCTATGCCTGGATCTTCCCCGACGCTGCGGACCGCACCGCGCTGGCCACCGCGATGCGCGGCAACCCGGCCCTGTCCCTGATCTTCGGCCCGGCACGCGACCTGTCCACCAGCGACGGCTTCAATGCGTGGCGAGCCGGCCAGCTGGGTGCCTTCTTCGCCGGACTCATGACGATCCTGATCGTGATCCGCAACAGCCGGGCCGACGAGGACTCCGGTCGGGCCGAGCTCCTCGCCTCGGGAGTGCTCGCCCGCCAGTCCCGGCTCGCGGTCGCCGTCGCGATGGCCACGCTCGCGTCAGTCGCCCTGGGGGTGGTCTGCTTCGTGCTCACCGTCGCCTGCGGCGGCGGTCTGGCCGCCACGCTGGTGCTCTCCGCCACCTTCACCGCCTCGGGGCTGATGTTTGCCGGGGTCGCCGCGATCGCGGCCCAGCTCGGCTCCGAGGCGCGGACGGCCAGCAGCCTGGCGATCGCCACTCTCGCGGTCTGCTTCGTGGCGCGCGGCTACATCGACACCAGCGGCGGGGGCGACTGGATGACCTGGCTGACTCCCCTCGGGTGGTTGGCGCAGGCCCGACCCGCTACCGACAACAACCCGTGGCCGTTGCTGGTCGCGCTGGCGTTCGCGGTCGTCCTGATCGCGGTCGCGTTTGTGCTCCAGGGGCGCCGTGACTTCGGTCAGGGACTGCTCGCGGGCCGCCCGGGACCCGCCGAGGCCGGACTGGCCGGCACCGTGTGGGGGCTCGCCGTCAAGCTCCACCGCGGGGCCCTCCTCTCGTGGTCGATCGGACTGACCCTCCTTGGTCTGGTCCTGGGCAACCTGGCGTCCTCGGTGGGCGACGTCCTGGCCGACAACCCGGCGATGGCCGCCATCCTCGCTTCTGGCGCGGTCACGGTCAGTGACCTCACCTTCGCCTTCGTGATCACGATCCTGCAGCTCATCGCCATCATCGCCGCCGTGATGGGCGTGCAGATGATCCAGCGGGTGCACGCCGAGGAGATCGACCTCAGGGTCGAACCGTTGCTGGCAGGGTCACTGCACCGCTCGACATACCTGGCCAGCAATGTCGTTGTCGCCCTGGTCGGCTCGGGGATCGCCATGATGCTCGCCGGCACGGGCCTCGGGGTCGTGGCCTCGGCTGCGGACAGCTCGATCTCGATCGGCGAGGTGATCGGGCAGGCGCTCCTGATGATCCCCGGGGCCTGGGTGCTGGTCGCACTCGCCGTCGCCGCCGTCGGTGCAGCACCCGGCAAGCGACTGGTCGGGTGGCTCGGGATCGTGGCGACATTTGGCCTGACCATCCTCGGCCCGACCTTCCGCCTGCCTGACTGGGCCCTGAGCATCAGCCCGCTGCGCCACGTGCCTCATGTCTCTGCCGTCTCCCCCGAGTGGGCCGGGTTCGTCGTCCTGGTCGGTGTCGTCGTGGCGCTGCTCGCCGTCGGCTTCGTGGGCTTCCGCCACCGCGACGTGCTCTGAGGCCCGTCGGTGCCCTCAGCTGGGTGCCCGAGGCGACGCGGTGCGGTGACGCGTCTCACCGCAGATCCGGCTCATCGGTGCTGCTGATCCCGCTAGAATGGAGATGCACAGGGACTTGACGCGCCAGGGGTGGGATGGCGCGAGTTGCCTGAACCCACCCGGAGGCCCTGCTTGTCACCCGTCGCGTCCTATCGACGTCTCTTTGCCCTGACCGGCCCGTTGTATGTCGTCGTGGCCTTCCTCGGCCGCCTGCCCCTGGCGATGTCCCAGCTCGGGGCTCTCCTGCTCGTCTCCGGCGTGACGGGCTCCTACGGTGCCGGCGGTGCCGTCGCGGGAGCCCTCGCGGTGGCCAACGCCATCGCTGCCCCCATGGCAGGCGGCCTCACCGACCGCATCGGCCAGCGCCCCGTGCTCCTGGTCCAGTCCGTGGTCGGATCCCTGGGCCTGGTCTCCCTCGTCCTGCTCGCCAACGCCTACGAGCGCGGCACCGCCTGGTGGCCGCTGCTGATCGTGGCCGCAGTCGCCGGGGCGTTCACCCCGCAGATCGGCACGATGGCCCGGGTGCGCTGGCGTCCGATCAGCCGGCGCGCGGGGGTCGAACGCCGCGATGTGGTCGACGCCGCCTTCTCCTATGAGGGGGCCGCTGACGAGGCCTCGTTCGTGCTCGGACCCGCACTGGTCGGCGTGGTGGGCGCCCTCATCAACCCCGGTGCCGCGATCCTGGCTGCCGGCATCCTGCTCGCCGCGTTCGGCACCTGGTTTGCGCTGCACCCCACCTCAGGGCTCGTGGGGCGGCCGACCGCGCACACCACCGCCGACACCGGTCGGCTGTTGACGCCGTCCCTGCTCTTCCTCGCTGCCGTGCAGCTGTCCGTCGGCGTCATCTTCGGCTCGGTGCAGGCAGGCACCTCGGTCCTGGCGACCAACGCCGGAGAGCCCGGACTGACCGGCTTGTTCCATGCCCTGCTCGGCGTCGGGAGCGTGCTGGCCGGGCTCGCGGTCGTCGCGGTGCCCGACACCTATGCCTATGAGAGCCGGCTGCGCGTCTTCACCGTCGCACTGGCCGTGCTGGTGCTGCCGCTGCTGGCGGTGGACGGACTCGGGATGCTCACGATCGCCCTGCTCGTGCTGGGTGTCGCGATCGCCCCGACGATGATCACCACCTTCACGCTGGCTGAGCGGATCACGCCGGTGCGCCGGCTCGGTGCCGCCATGACGATCCTGGCTGCCACCACGGGTCTGGGTTATGCCGTCGGCTCCAGCGTCGCCGGCCGCCTCGCCGACTGGGGCGGTCACCAGCCGGCCTTCGTCGTCCCCGTCGTCGCCGCCTTCCTGGCCATGGCCCTCGCCCTCACCGGCGCCCGCACCCTCCGCGCGGCCCAGGGTCCCCCAATTTTCGTAGGGGTTTCGTAGGTCGATCCCGGAATTTTGCAGTGGTTTCGTAGGTCGCTCCCGTGATTTTGCAGTGGTTTCGTAGGTCAATCCCGTGATTTTGCAGTGGTTTCGCAGCTCCTCACGAACGGGTTCGAGGCGTTCCAGATCTCCCCAACATGGTTCAGCGACCTGCGACTGCCTCCATGTCGCGGACGTAGCGTGAGATCACCCGCACGGGCTGATAGCCGACGGAGAGATAGAGCCGGTCGGCGCCGGTCGGGCTGGTCGAGTCGACCTCGAGCTCGCTGATCCGATAACCGGCCGCGCGGGCGGCTCGCAATGAGCCCAGCAGGACGTCGTGGGCCAGGCCGCGACCGCGGGCCTCCCGGCGCGTGCCGACCAGCTCGACGTGGCTGACGCCCGGCTCGTGCTCGTTCGTGACGGCGTAGGCCAGCACCCGACCGTCCTCAACCGCGACGCGGCTCTGGTCCGGCCGTTGCGCAGACGACTTCCCCCAGAAGGCCCAGTGCTCGGCGGAGATGGGACTGAAGTTGCGGTGGTCGCGGAAGGCATCGTTGTGCGCGTCGCGGATCCCCTCCTCCAGTGATTGGTCCGGACGCACGGCGACCGAGTCACCTCCCGGGTCGACCCAGTCGGCCAGCTGCACCTGCATGGTGATGAAGTAGTTGTCGGGCGCATAGCCACGGTCCTCCAGCAACTGCTGCGACGACGACTCCGGCAGACCGCCGGAGGTGCGCAGCCGCAGCGCCTGGCCCGGGTGCCGCTCGCCCGCCAGACCGCTCGCTCGAGTCTCCAGCCGCGACAGCAGCTCGCTGCCCAGGCCCTGGCCGCGGTGGTCGGGGTGGACGGCGCCGTCCACGCTGACCATGGCCCGGCCCTCCACCAGCCCGTCGCGGGCAAACACGCTGCCCAGCGCCAGGAGCTCGCCGCCGTCCCAGGCACTGACCGTGTCGGTCGAGACGTCGAACCGAGGCACCTGGAACATCTCGGCGGTCGCCTCCTCGGTGGTGACCTGGCCGGTGCCATCGCGCACTGCCACCAGGTTGGTGAAGGTCACCACAGCGGAGACGTCAGCTGCGGTGAGAGCGCGCCAGGTCATCGACATGCACGCAATTCTGCACCGCCGTCCTTGATGTCGGCGAACGCCAGCCCTGCTGACCAGCCCAGCCCCCGGCATACGCTGGGAACCATGAGCTTCACCGGGATCCCGCACGATGCCGCCGACTTCTATGCGGAGCTGGAGCAGGACAACAGCACCGACTTCTGGCAGGCCCATAAGGACCGCTACGAGGCACGCGTGCGCGGCCCGCTGACCCAGCTGCTGGAGGAGGTGGAGGAGGAGTTCGGTCCCGCCAAGATCTTCCGGCCCCACCGCGACGTGCGGTTCTCTGCGGACAAGAGTCCCTATAAGACGCACCAGGGCGGCTATGTCGCCGCCGGCACCCGATCTGGTTGGTATGCCGAGGTGTCGGCTGACGGGTTCCGTCTCGGGGGTGGGTGCTATCACATGGACAGTGCTGTGCTGGCGTCCTACCGGTCGGCGGTCGACGGGCCACGCGGCAGGGAGCTGGAGCAGATCGTCGCGAGGCTGCGGGGGTCCGGGTGGGAGGTGGACGGCGACCAGCTCAAGACCGCACCGCGCGGGTGGAGCAGGGAACACGAACGCATCGGGCTGCTGCGCCACAAGACGCTGTCGGCGATGCGCTGGATCGAGGACGCCGACATCGTGACGACCGACGCGCTCGTGGAGCAGGTGCGGGCCGACTGGCGGGCCGTGCGGCCCCTGGTCGAGTGGCTCCGGCCCGTGACCGCCGCCTGACCCACGCCCGTAAACGCGCTTGTGTCATGCAGTGCCGGGGCTGGGACCCTGGCACTGCATGACATAGCGCCTGTGGCACCGCAGCGGGCGCGGCGCCGAACCTCAGTGGTGCAGTCGCGGGAGCCAGGTGGGGCCGGTGTGGGCTCGCTCGCCGAGCAGGGTGAGCACCGCGGGGAGCAGCACCCCGCGCACGACCGTGGCATCGATCAGCACCGCGACGGCCAGGCCCACGCCCAGTTGCTTCATCTCCAGCATCGACAACGTCCCGAAGATCGAGAACACCCCGATCATCACGGCCGCCGCAGCAGTGACGACGCCGGCCGAGCGGGCCACTCCGCGGCGGACCGCCAGCCGCGGCGAGTCCCCGGCGTCGAAGGCCTCGCGGACCCGGCTGGTGACAAAGATGTGATAGTCCATCGAGAGGCCAAAGAGCAGGACGAACAGCATCATCGGCAACCAGGAGGCGATCACTCCGGTCGAGGTGAAGTCGAGCAGCCCCTCGGCCCACGTGCCGCCGAAGACGAGCACGAGCGCTCCGTAGGCCGCTCCCACCGACAGCAGGTTCAACCCCACGGTGGCCAGCGCCAGGGCCGGTGACCCGAAGGACACCAGCATCACCAGCAGCGAGAGCGCCAGCACGAAACCGACGACCCAGGGCAGGCTGTCTTCCATCCAGTTCGTCAGGTCTACCACCGCTGCCTGCCCGCCCAGGTGCACGTCGGCCCCGGGCACGTCAGACAACTCGGCCCGCACCTGCGGGAGCAGTTCACCGCGCACCTGCTCGACGGTGGGCGCCATCGCGTCATCACTCGGGGTCACGTCGACCCCGAGGTTCCAGGTGCTGACCGTGCCGTCCGTGGACCGCACGACCTCATCGGCGGCTCCGGAGATGTGCGTGATGCTCTCTGCGTCAGCTGTCACCCCCAGCAGCGCTGCCTCGACGTCGTCCGCGGACTCCGCCGGGGCACGCACCACGACCTGCAGTGCGTCGGACTCGGCCGGGACCGCGGTCTGGAACTGGTGATAGGCCTGCACGCTCTTGAGGTCCTGCGGCAGGGCCTCGACGTTGCCGATGGCGGTCTTCATGCCCAGTGCCGGGGTGGCCAGGGCCACCAGCAGTCCACCCACGACGACGAGGGAGGCCAGCGGACGGCGGGTCACGACGCCAGCAAGGTGGCCCCAGAACGAGTTCTCCGAGCCGCGGCGGGCCTCCCGCCGACGGGTGAACGGCAGGCGGAGAGCGTCAACCTTGTCGCCGAGCAGGCCCAGCAGGGCGGGGAGCACGGTGACTGCGGCGATGACGGCCACGCCGACGACGAGCATGGCGCCCAGTCCGAGCGAGGTAAACATCCCGCCGGCCACGAGCATCCCCGACATCGCGATCACCACGGTGAGGCCGGAGATCAGCACCGCACGGCCAGCAGTGGCCCCGGCGATGCCGATCGAGTCCAGCACGGAGGCACCAGCACGTCGTTCCTCACGGGCACGCCGCAGGATCAGCAGCGCATAGTCGACACCGACCGCCAACCCGATCAACAGCACGATCGCCTGGCTGTTCTGGTCGACCGGCCGCCAGGTGGACACGATCGCCGTCAGACCGAGGGCGGCGGCGACGCTGCCGAGGCCGATCAGCAGCGGCACGCCGGCTGCCACGACGGCACCGAAGGCGAGCAGCAGGATGATCAGGGTGGCGGGGATCGCGAACAACTCGGCCCGCTGGAAGTCCTCGCCGACCGTGTCGTTCATCTCCTGGTCCAGTGACGTCTGGCCAAACTGGGAGATCGTGAGGTCGCCGTGGAGGGCCGCGAGGTCGTCGGTCGCCTGGAGTGAGCCGTCGATCTCGAGTGCGACGCCCTCGCCGTTATCGGTAAACTCCAGGGGCAGCACGATGCTGCCGTCCTGGCCGGCGAAGGTCTCTCCCACGGCGATGACGCCGGGAACGGTCTCATAGGTGGTGGCCAGCTCGGAGCCCAGCTCCGCGGCA
This sequence comes from Ornithinimicrobium cryptoxanthini, assembly GCF_023923205.1. Lineage (NCBI taxonomy): Bacteria > Bacillati > Actinomycetota > Actinomycetes > Micrococcales > Ornithinimicrobiaceae > Ornithinimicrobium > Ornithinimicrobium cryptoxanthini. The sequence goes on from NZ_CP099490.1 coordinate 3,269,668, forward strand.
CGCTCTGGCGACAACGGACCCTCCGGGTCCGAGACGATGATGAACTCTGTCGGGACGTCCCCGAAGTCCGCCTCATCCAGGGTGTCGTAGGCCTCGGCAGAGTCGCCGACGAGCTGGTCGTTGATGTCCTGGGTGGTGATGCCGACTGTGCCGAGCAGGCCCACGCTGCCCAGCACCACGAGCAGGGCGGTGGCCGGCACGCTCCACCGGTGCCGGGCGCACCACAGCGCCAGTGGGCTGCGGGGCAGATCTGGGCGGTAGGCAAGCTCATCCGTCGCGGACGGCTGCCCGTGCTCCGGACCTTCGGGGGCAGTGGGACGCACCAACGCGTCGGTCGGGTTCTGGATCATGCCTCCAGCCTCTCGACCCGGCGACCTCTGCGCACTGGCGCGGACACCCGAATCACCGGGGGGATAACCCAACCCCAGGTTCGGTGGCTCACCCTCTGCCCCAGCCGATCCCACGGTCCTAGTGTTGAGGCATGCCCACCGCGCCGACACCCGCCCGCAGCCTGCTCAGGCAGTGGCTCCGGGGCTGGCGGCACGTCACCTTCCTGGTGCTCAACCTGCTGACCGGGCTCGTCGCGCTGGCTCTCATCGTGTGCATCATCGTCGGCGCGGTCCTGCTCGTGGCGGCCGGCGCGGGCGTGCTGCTGCTGTGGCCGGCGCTGTGGCTCGCGTGGCTGTTCGCCAAGGCTGAGATCGGCCGGCTTGAGGCCTTCACCGGGCGGCGCATCACACCGCACGTGTCCACCGGTCAGCCCCGGTGGGTCACCACGCTCGGGGTGAGCAGCGCTCACCGGCGCGCTGCGGCATACTCCGGCCTGCACGCCCTCTGGGGTCTGCTGACCGGGGGGCTGGTCAGCGCTCTCCTGGCCAACTGCCTCGCCCTCCTGGCCCTGCCGCTGTATGCCGGGCGCATACCGGAGGTCGGAGTGCACCTGCTCGGGGTGGTCCCGCTGCACTCGACGGCGGCGTGGGTGGGCGCCTGGGTCGTCGCACTGGTCGTGCTGCTCCTGCTCCCGCTTGCGGCCCGCCAGGTGACCCAGGTGGACACCCAGCTGGTGCGGTCGCTCCTCGGGCAGGACCCCGAGGAGGAGATCGCGCAACTCTCGGAGCGGGTCGAGACGCTGACCACCTCGCGGACGGAGACCGTCGACTCAGTGGAGTCCGAGCGGCGCCGCATCGAGCGGGACCTCCATGACGGCCCACAGCAGCGGCTGGTGGCCATCGCGATGGACCTGGGCATGGCCCGCGAGCGTCTCGCCCACGACCCCGAGGGAGCACGGGGGCTCCTCGACAAGGCCCACTTGGCGTCCAAGGAGGCGATCGTGGAGATGCGCCATGTCGCCCGGGGTATCACCCCACCGATCCTGGCCGATCGCGGTCTGGATGCAGCTGTCTCGGCCCTGGCTGCCCGCTCGGCTGTGCCCGTCACCGTCGAGGTCCGCGGCGTTGACCGCCTCGACCCCACGACGGAGGCGATCGGCTACTACTGCGTCTCCGAACTGCTCACCAACGTGGCCAAGCACTCGCAGGCCCGGCAGGCCACGGTGCGCCTCGACCTCCACAGGCACCTGTCCCCGCCCGCACTGCTCATCGAGGTTGAGGACGACGGTGTCGGCGGCGCCGACCCACGCGGCGGCACTGGCCTGGTCGGGCTGCGCCAGCGCGTGACATCGGTGGACGGCACCCTCGCGGTCCGCTCGCCTGCCGGCGGCCCGACCACCGTGGTGATCCAGCTGCCCGCTCGACCCGCCCCCACCACCCCCAAGGAGATCCGATGACAACACCGGTGCAGGTCGTGCTTGCCGAGGACTCGGCCCTGCTGCGCGAGGGCCTGGTGCGCCTGATCGGCGAGGGCGGCGGGTTCGAGGTGGTGGAGGCCTGTCCCGACGCCGTGACCTTCCTGGACGCCGTCGAGCGCCACCGTCCGGGCCTGGTCGTGGTCGACGTCCGGATGCCACCGACCTTCACCTCCGAGGGCATCGTCGCCGCCCTGACGGTCCGCGAGCGCTATCCGGACACGGCCGTGCTGGTGCTGAGCCAGTACGTCGAGGAGCAGTACGCCACCGAGCTGGTTGCCAGTCGCGCAGGGGGCATCGGCTACCTGCTCAAGGACCGGGTCGCTGACACCTCAGACTTCATCACAGCACTGCACGCGGTCTCCGGCGGCGGCACCGTCCTGGACCCCGAGGTCGTGCTGCAGCTGCTCTCGCGGGCTCGCAACACGGACCCGCTCGAGCGGCTCACGCCCCGGGAGCGGGAGGTGCTCGGCCTGATGGCCGAGGGCCGCACCAATGCCGCCATCGCCCAGAGCCTGTTCATCGGCGCTGGCGCCGTGGAGAAGAACGTCTCCTCCATCTTCACCAAGCTCGACCTGCCACCGACCGATCAGGACCACCGCAGGGTGCTAGCGGTCCTGCGGTGGCTCGACCACGGCTCAACCAAGGAGTAGGTCATGACCGCCTCAACCAAGCGTGCGATCGTCCTCGCTGGGAGCGCCGTCGCAGTGCTGATCGTGCTCGCTCTGGCCGTCCCCGCCGTCGGCCGCATCATCCAGACCACCGAGCAGGCTTCCCACGACCTGCCCGTGGGCATCGTCAGCCTCACCGTCGACGGTGACGTCGGTGACGTCGCGATCAGGGTGGCCGGACCCGGTGAGGAGCCGGGAGCCGTGGCGACCGTCCGTTCCGGCGTCACCGAGCCCACCGTGGAGGCTGTGGTGAGCGGCGACGCCGCGGTGCTGTCGGACACGTGCCCGAACAGCTGGTGGGACAACTGCTCCGTCGAGTGGGCGGTCGTCGTGCCGGCTGGGACGGGAGTCACGGTGGAGCACTCCGTCGGCGACATCACCGTGGTCGAGGTCACCGGCGCCGTCTCGCTCAGTTCGGACGTCGGTGACATCACCGCGACCGGTCTCGGCAGCGATACCGTGCGGGCCCACAGCGACGTCGGCGACGTTGTCCTGGACCTGGTGTCCCCACCTGAGGACCTGCAGGTCAGCTCGTCGACTGGTGACGTGAGAGTGACCGTGCCAGACGATGGCACGAGCTACCGCGTCCTGGCCGAGACCACGATCGGCCAGCTCACCAACACGATCGGGTCCGACAACAGCCAGAGTCGGATCATCGACGTCCGCACGTCGGTCGGGGACATCAGCCTGCACCGCGGCTAGGCGCGCCGTGGCGAGCATCACCCGACGCTCCTCATCCCGAGTTAGCCGCCCTCGCGGGTGCTTCCCGGATCATCGGCAGGTGCATGATCCCGTCCTCGTCATAGTCCGGGCCGGAGCGCGCGAAGCCGAGCCGGGCATACCACTGCTCCAACTGGACCTGTGCGCCGATCTCGGTGCGGCGGTTGCCAATTCGCTCCAGCGCCAGGGCGACCAACTGCGCCGCATAACCGTGTCCCCGATGACCTTCTGCCGTCACGACCCGCCCGACTCGGGCCCGGTCGCGATCGTCCAGCACCCGGACATAGGCCGCCACCTCCCCGTCCACGTCCACCCACAGGTGCTCCGTGGTCGGCTCGTCGTCGCGGCCGTCCAGCTCGGGATAGGCACAGTCCTGCTCGACCACGAAGACGTCGACGCGCAGCCGCAGCACGGCATACAGCTGGGCGGTGGTCAGGTCGGCGAACGAGGCGACCCGGAGCTGTGGTTCGGTCATCAATCCAGAGTATGCCGCGCGGTCGCCTCCGACGGCTCTAGGGCGGGCCCACTGGGCCGAACATCTTGCTGCGGTGAACTACCGTCGGACCATGAGCATCGAGCCGGTGGACGCCCTGCGGCGGATCGCCTTCCTGCTGGAGCGCAGCCGTGCCTCGACCTATCGGGTGAAGGCCTATCGGCAGGCTGCGGACACCCTGCTGGCCATCCCCGAGAAGGAGGTCCGGGAGCGGGTGCGCCACGGCACGCTGAAACAGCTGGAGGGCATCGGTCCGTCCACCGCCGCAGTCATCGAGCAGGCCGCGGCCGGGCAGGTGCCGACCAAGCTCGCCGACCTGGAGGCGAAGGTCGGCGGTCCGCTCGTCGAGGGCGGCGAGCAGGTGCGGGCCCAGCTGCGCGGCGACCTGCACAGCCACTCCGACTGGTCCGACGGCGGATCCCCCATCCAGGAGATGGTGGCGACGGCGATGGAGATCGGGCACGACTATCTCGCGCTGACCGACCACTCGCCACGGCTGACCGTTGCCAACGGCCTCACTGCCGCCCGGCTCATCCAGCAGCTAAAAGTCGTCGATGCGATCAATGCCGCGGTCGGAGAAGACTTCCGGCTGCTCAAGGCGATCGAGGTCGACATACTCGACGACGGGTCCCTGGACCAGACCGACGAGCTCCTCGACCAGCTCGATGTGCGGGTCGCCTCGGTGCACTCCAAGCTCAAGATGGAGTCCTCGGCCATGACCCGGCGCATGGTGGCGGCCGTGCGCAACCCGCGGACCAACATCCTCGGGCACTGCACAGGTCGGTTGGTGACCGGTGACCGCGGCACGCGAGCGGAGAGCACCTTCGACGCGAGCGCGGTCTTCGCAGCCTGCGTCGAGAGCAATACGGCCGTGGAGATCAACAGCCGCCCCGAGCGCAGCGACCCACCCGATGACCTGCTCACCCTCGCGATCGGGTCCGGGTGCCTGTTCTCGATCAACACCGACGCGCACGCCCCGGGCCAGCTCGACTTCCAGGCCTACGGCTGTGAACGCGCGGAACGACTGGGCGTGCCCGTCGAGCGGATCGTCAACTCCTGGCCCCTGGAGCAGCTCCTCGAGTGGACCTCGGCCCCCTGAACCTGGTCACAGATGACCCCGTTTTGGCGGCAGCTGGATCCGTCACGTATGCTCTGTCACTGTCCTCGACGGATCCGAGCTGCGCTTGGCGGCGAGGGGGCGGCAGGACGGGTCCCCATCGTCTAGCGGCCTAGGACTCCGCCCTTTCACGGCGGCAACACGGGTTCGAATCCCGTTGGGGATGCGTGGTCTTGTGACCATCCGGTCTTCGGACCGAGCACGACAAGGTAGCCTTCGGGCCACAGCATGAAGGCCTGTCACCAGGCCCCGTAGCGCAGTTGGTTAGCGCGCCGCCCTGTCACGGCGGAGGTCGCGGGTTCGAGTCCCGTCGGGGTCGCAGTATGGCGCCGTCACCCAGTGTGGGTGACGGCGCCTTTTGTGTGTGGCCCAGCCGGCGTCAGGCTGCGGAGCTCTCCTGCTGGACGCTCTCCCGCTGGACCCGACCGAGCACTGCCCGGGCCGAGACCTTCTCGTCGGCGTCCACGCGCTGGAAGTCGCCCACCCGCGCGTGGTCACCGATGCTCACGCGCATGCCAAGACGGGCGCCACGGCCCAGCTCAGCCGCACGACCCACGCGCGCGTTGGTGCCGACGACCGCGTCCGGGCCGACGACCGCATCCGCATCGACCCATGCGCCGGAGCTGATCCGGGCGCCGCGCGCCACGTGCGCACCCGGGTCGACATAGGCCGAGGCGTGCACGAAGGCACCGGGGTCGACCACAGCACCGTCGGCGACCATGCCGCCACCGAGCACGTGCGGGTAGTACCGCAGCGGCTTGCCGGGCACTTCTTCGATTTCGACGAACTTTCTGCGCCTGCTCATGCTCATCCTTCCGAGGGAAAGTAGTGAGGGGTTGACGCCCGGATCACACGATCCAGGCGCACTAGCACAAACGTCGCTGGGCGCCGCAGTGTTCCCGCCTTTCCCGTCAGCACCAATCCAATGGAGCGAGGGTGGCGAATCAGCCATGACAGACCATCAACGAAGGAGATGTCATGCGCACCACCCGAACCCGACTCGCCCCCCTCGCCATTGCCGCCCTGGTCGGCCTGCCGTTCCTCGCGGCAGCACCTGCCTCGGCCGACGACCACTCAGGCACGGAGCTGTCCGGCACCCTGACCGAGCTGAACGACTCCGGGGCTTCAGGCACCGCCTGGGGCATGCTCGAGGGCAACGAGCTGCACGTCATCCTGGAGACGCAGGGGCTGCTCGACGGCGCCCCGCACGCCCAGCACATCCACATCGGCGGCATGAACATGTGCCCCGGTGCGGACGTGGAGGGCACCGGCCCCAACGGGGAGCTGCAGACCTCTGACGGTGTGCCGTCCTACGGCGGTGTCGCCCTGAGCCTGACCAACGAGCCCGGCATGACGAGCGGGGAGCACGCGCTGGACGTCGCGAACTTCCCGGCCATGGGCAGCTACACCTACGAGCGCACCATCGAGGTGGACGACGCCACGGCAGCCGACATCGCCGAGGGCAACGGTGTGGTCGTCGTGCACGGGGTCGACCACAACGGCAGCGGCACCTACGACGGTGACGCCATGTCTGACCTGGACCCGGCACTGCCGGCCGAGGCCACCAACCCCGCCCTGTGCGGCGTCTTCGAGGTCGCCCAGATGTCGATGCCCGAGGACGGCGTCGCCACCGGAGGTGCCAGCACGGCTGGCACCGAGCACACCGGCATCCTCGCCCTGGGTGCGCTGACCCTGGCCGTCGGTGGCCTGGGCCTGGCCGGCACCCGTCGGCGCGCCGGTGAGCGCGGCTGACCGATGAGCTCAGCAACACCTGGGGGCCGCGGACGCCGTATGACGTTCGCGGCCTTCGGGCTGCTCCTGGCCGTGGGCGTCGGACTCCTCTGGTGGGCCACCAGCAACCAGGTCGGTGAGCCACCCACACCGGCGAGCGCCCGGCATACGGCCCAGACAACACCGGACAGCAGCCCCCCACCCTCTGGCAGCGAGGCTGCGCCGTCGACCGACACCTCTGCCAGGACCACCAGCCCTCCTGGGGCCGCGGACACCGCAGGGGAGTCCGCATCCCCAGGAGCCAGCCCCGACACGGCCGAGGCGCTCCCGGCCTCAGAGCCGGTGCGGGTCAGCATCCCCTCGATCGACGTGGAGAGCCCGCTGCACGCACTGGGTCTGGCTGACGACGGCACCCTGGAGGTCCCCAGCGGCGAGCGCTACGACGAAGCCGCGTGGTACTCCGGCTCCCCCACCCCCGGTGAGGCCGGACCCGCGGTCATCGAGGGGCACGTCACGAGCCAGGGGTCGGTGCCGAGCGTGTTCTTCGAGCTCGGTGCCCTCGAGACCGGCGACCTGGTCGAGGTCGAGCGCGAGGACGGCACGACGGCCACATTCGAGGTCTATGGCGCGCAGAGCTTCCCCAAGGACGAGTTCCCCAAGGCGACGGTCTATGGCAACACCGAGGGTCCGGAGCTGCGCCTGATCACCTGCGGCGGGACCTACGACCCGGCGCGTCGGGCGCACCTGGACAACATCGTCGTGTTTGCCCGGATGGTGCCGTGACCGAGGGAGCCGAGGCGGTCATCGGCCACTCTTCCGAGCGGCCGGAGCAGTCCCGTTAGTGCATGATGGGCCGGTGACGGATGACCCCGGGCGGGACCTGTCCCGGCTGCTGACGGCCTCAGCGTCAGGAGACCAGGACAGTTTCGCGGCGCTCTATGACGCCACGGCTCCGCGGGTCCTGGGCCTGGTGCTGCGGGTCCTGCGGGACCGGGCTCAGGCGGAGGAGGTCACCCAGGAGGTCTTCCTGCAGGTATGGCGCACGGCTGGGTCGTTCGACTCCTCCCGCGGGAGCGCCCTGGGCTGGCTCCTGACGCTGGCGCACCGACGGGCGGTGGACCGGGTCCGGTCGGTGGTCGCCCAATCCAGGAGGGACGTCGCCTACGAATCACAGAGCGTCACCACACCGTTCGACAGCACCGCCGAGATCGCTGAGGGACGGTTGGAGGCCACCGAGGTGCATGTTGCTCTCGGGGCGCTGACCGCGACCCAGCGGTCGGCGGTCGAGCTCGCCTTCTTTGACGGGCTGACGCACAGCGAGGTCTCGGAGAGACTGGGCGTGCCGCTCGGCACGGCCAAGACGAGGATCAGGGACGGCCTGAGACGGATGCGCAACGAGTTGGGAGGTGCACGGTGAGCCAGCGCGACGACAACGAGCGCGACGACAACCTGGGCCCGCGTCGGGGCGATGCGGCAGACCCCGTCGGCCTCCCCGACCCGCACGACCTGGCAGCTGCCTATGCCCTTGACGCGGTCGACGACGCCGAGCGCGCCGCCTTCGAGGCACACCTGGAGGGGTGTCCGGACTGCCGGCGGGAGGTCGCCGAGCTCACCGAGACAGCGCTGGCGCTCAGCGACGGCCTCGAGGTGGAGCCTGCGCCCGCGCTGCGCGAGCAGCTGCTCGCGCAGGTCGCCGTCACCCCGCAGGACGCCCCCACCTCGCAGGACGCCCCCACCTCGCAGGACGCCGTCACCTCGCGGGACGCCGTCGCCACGCAGGACGCCGTCACCTCGCAGGACGGCAGGCCTGACGAGCTTGCCGACCGCCGGGCCGCACGGCACCGCGCCCCCGGGCGGTTCAGCCGGTGGGTCCTGGCCGGTGCTGCGGCGGCTGCCGTCGCCGTCGGCGCCATCGCAGTCACCCAGTGGCCGGACGACGCGTCGGACCCCTCGATCGTGGCGGTGCAGGAGGTCCTGGACGCCCCCGACGCGGTCCGGGCCTCAGGGTCGGTCGACGGTGCCACGGTCACGGTCGTGACGGCATACTCGATCGATCGGTCCGTCGTGGTGACCGAGGGCCTGGCGGACGCGCCCGAGGGGCAGGACTATCAGCTGTGGTTCGTGGGCGGGGACGGCGCTGCGGTGTCGGCCGGGCTGCTGCCGCGCGACGACGACCAGTTCCTGCTCGAGGGCGACCCCGGGGAGGCGGTTGCCGTCGGGATCACGCTCGAGCCCGCTGGAGGCTCCGAGCAGCCTACGAGCGACCCGCTGGTGGCGGTCCCGCTCGAGGGTTAGCGTCAGACGCAGGTCGGCGTCCTCCCCGTGGCCCTGTTCTTGCACCGGACTGACCGCTGGGATCAGGTATAGTGAACCCGCGCCGGAGCGATCCGGCGTCCTGTCTGCGCAGGTCAGATCTCTGTCAGCGCAGACCCGGCCAGGTAGCTCAGTTGGTACGAGCGTCCGACTGAAAATCGGAAGGTCGGCGGTTCGACCCCGCCCCTGGCCACCACCACGCCTCGCGCAACAGCCGCAGGTCGCACGCCGCGATCTGCGGCCTTTGTGTCGCTGGCAGATCCAGCCGTTAGGCTGCACCGACGAAAATGCGCAGTCTGCGCATGGCGATATCACGGACGGACACCTCACTCTGATGGGCAACCCACCCGCTCCGGCCGACCACCTGGGCCAGTCGCTCAAGGTCGTGGCCGATCACAAGCGCTCGCGCAGGACCCGGCGGTTCCGCAAGCTCGCGCTCAGCGCGGTGGTGCTCGTGGTGTTCATCGCGATCTGGTGGTTGGTCACTGCGGCGGGCTGGATCAAGCCGCTCTATCTCCCCAGCCCGAAGGCCGTCTGGGACGCCTTCGTCCAGTCAAACTCGTGCCGGACCGTGGGGGCCGACCGCACTGTCTGCGGCGAGCAGAACTACTACATGTGGGAGCACCTGCTCGCCTCGCTGCAACGGATCAGTGTCGGCGTGGGCGTGGCCATCATCCTCGGTCCGATCGTCGGCTTCCTGATGGCCAGCATCCAGTGGCTCAACGACGCGCTGGAGCCCTACCTCAACTTCCTGCGCTCGCTGCCGCCGCTGGGCTACATCGGGCTGCTCCTCGTCTGGTTCGGCATCGGCAACACCTCGAAATACTGGCTGCTCTTCCTCGCCGCCTTCCCGCCCATCGTCATCGCCACGATCAACGGGGTGCGGGGGGTGCGCCAGGACAGCATCCACGCCGCACGGTCCATGGGCGCCAGTCACTGGCAGGTAGGACGTTATGTGGTCCTGCCCTCGACCCTGCCGGAGCTGATCGGCGGCATCCGGATCGCGGTCGGCTTTGCCTGGACCACCGTCGTCGCCGCCGAGCTCAATGCCGGCATCCCCGGGATCGGCGGGCTCGCCTATGTCTCGGGCCAGCAGCTGCACACCGCCCTGACCATCGCCTGCATCATCGTCATCGGGCTGGCAGCCGTCGCCCTCGACGCCATCATCAAACACCTGGGGACCATGCTGGTGCCCTGGTATGGCAAAGCGTGACCCAAGGAGAAGACCTATGACTCAGTCCCGTTCCCGCACCGCACGCTCGGCCGTCCTGGCTGGCGTGGGCATCGCCGCGCTCGCCCTGACCGGCTGCGTCGATGACAACCGGACCAGCAACCCCGACAGCGAGCAGGGTGCCGGCGGGGCCGAGTGCCCCGTAGAGGTCAACGAGGATGTCGAGACGGCGGTGCGCATCGCCTATCAGCCGATCCCCAACGGTGACCTGATCGTGCGCGACCACGGGTGGCTCGAGAGCTGCCTGCCCAACGCGGACATCACCTGGTCCAAGTTCGCCTCCGGCGGCGAGGTCATCCAGGCCTTCGGGTCCGGCTCCGTCGACCTCGGGCTCGTCGGCTCGAGCCCGGCGACCAAGGCCGTATCCCCGCCCGTCAGCGTCGACATGCAGGTCATCTGGATCCACGACGTGATCGGGGACGCGGAGTCGCTGGTCGTCCAGGAGGGCGCCGGCGAGAGCCTGGCTGATTTGGAGGGCAAGAAGGTCGCCGTGCCGTTCGCCTCGACCGCCCACTACTCCCTGCTCGCGGCCCTCGAGCGCGAGGGAATGACCGCCACCGACCTGGATCTGATCAACCTCTCCCCCGACGCCATGCTGGCCGCCTGGGAACGCCAGGAGATCGACGCCGCCTGGGTGTGGGCCCCGACGCTGCCGGTGCTCGTCGAGACCGGCACCATCATCCTGTCGGCCAAGGACACAGCCGAGGCAGGAGCACCGACCTTCGACCTGGCCGGCGCCACGACCGAGTTCGTGGAGACCAACCCCGAGTTCATGCAGGTGTGGACGGCAGTGCAGAACGAGGCGGTCACGATGATCAAGGACGACCCGGAGGCAGCTGCCGCCTCGATCGCGGTCCAGCTCGGCATCTCCCCCGAGGAGGTCACCGCCCAGCTGGGCGGTTACACCTACCTCGACGCTGCAGAGCAGGCCGGCGACGACTACTTCGGTGGCCAGCTCGCCCAGGACCTGATCAACACCGCAGACTTCCTCGTCACCCAGGACGAGATCGACGAGGTCAACACCGCAGAGGCCTACGAGGCGGCGATCTATCGCGACTCCATCGACCAGGTCGCCGGGCAGTGAGCTTCTCGCTGGAGCGGATCTCCCAGCGCTATCTCACCGACAGCGGGGAGATCGTCCACGCCGTGGAGGACACCACGATCGAGGTGGACACCGGCCAGTTCGTCTGCGTCGTGGGGCCGTCCGGCTGCGGCAAGACCACCTTGCTCAAGATCCTCGCGGGCTTCCTGGAGCCCACCGGAGGCGTGGCCCGGGCCAACGGCGTCCCGATCAAGGGGCCGTCCTGGGAGCGGGGCGTCGTCTTCCAGGCAGCCAACCTCTATCCCTGGCTGACCGCGCGCAAGAATGTCGAGCTGGGGTTGAAGTTCCGCGGCGTCGCCGCGGACATCCGCGCCAGCACCGCCGAGGCGTGCCTGGACCTGGTGGGGCTGGGCGGCTTCGAGGACAAGAAGCCCTATGAGCTGTCCGGCGGCATGCAGCAGCGCACGCAGATCGCCCGGGTCCTGGCCAATGACCCCGAGATCATCCTGATGGACGAACCGTTCGGCGCACTCGACGCGCTGACCCGCGAGCGCCTCCAGATGGACCTGCTGAAGATCTCCCGCGAGCGCCGCAAGACGGTCTTCTTCATCACGCACAGCGTGGAGGAGGCGATCATCCTCGGCGACCGGGTGCTCGTCATGAGTCCCCGCCCCGGCCGCGTTGTGCTGGACGAGAAGGTCGAGATCTCCAAAAAGTACGGCCGCCTCCTCGACGGCAAGGAGCTTCGCTCGACCCCGGAGTTCACGCAGCTGCGCGACCAGATCAGCGACACCATCTATGCCGGTCAGGCGTCAGCCGACTAACCTCCGATCGGCTCGGCGTCAGCCGACTGACCTCCGGTCGGCTCGGCGTCAGCCATGATGGAGACCTGGGCGCTGAGTCCGGGCCCAGCCCCACTGGCCGCGACCCCCTGCGGAGGGCCACCGATGAACAAGCTGACTGCAGTCCTCGAGGACCTGGAGGCAGAGTCCCTCGCGCTGGACACCGTCGTCGCCTCGCTGGACGAGGAGGGCTGGCGCACCGCCACCCCTGCCGAGAGGTGGGACATCGCGACGCAGATCGCGCACCTGGCGTGGACCGACGGGGCCACGGTCGCCGCGGCCGCACAGGGCGCGAGCTGGGCCCAGCTCTCGCGGGAGGCCGAGCAGGACATCACCGGGCTCGTGGATCGGGAGGCTCTGCAGGGTGCCGGCGTCGCACCAGCCGAGCTGCTCTCGCGGTGGCGCCGGTCCCGCGCCACTCTGGTCGAAACGCTGCGCGCCGTGCCGGAGGGCAGCAAGCTCCCGTGGTTCGGCCCACCCATGAGCGCCACCTCGATGGCCACCGCCCGCCTCATGGAGACGTGGGCTCACTCGGTCGACGTGCACGACGCTCTCGGCCTCGAGCCGACGCGCACGGACCGCGTCCGGCATGTCGCGCTCCTGGGCGCACTCACGCGAGGATTCGCCTTCCGCGCCCACGGCCAGCCCGACCCGGACGAGGTGTTCGTCTCGCTGACGCTCCCGTCCGGCGCGCAGTGGCAGCACGGAGATCCCGGTGCCGCCGATGTGGTGCGCGGATCGGCCTACGACTTCGCGCTGAGGGTGACCCAGCGGCGCCACCGTGACGACCTTGATCTCGTCGCGGAGGGGCCAGGGGCAGACCAGTGGCTGGACCTCGCCCAAGCCTTCGCGGGACCACCCGGCCCGGGCCGCGCCCCCGCGGCACCCGTCGGCTGACCAATCCCCCGATGTGGCTGCAGGTCCCGCAGCTGAATGAGTCCCGCAGCGTGAGTCACTCCCGCAGGCGCGAGTCACTCCCGGCGCCGATAGGCCACCACCGAGTTGCCCGCTGACGTGCGCACCAGGTCGACGAGCTCCAACCGCGTCATGGGGTCGCCCGGGTGGAAGAGCCGACGGAAGCCGCCGCCGGCGACGACAGGGTGCACGATCAGCGTGAGCTCGTCGAGCAGCCCGGCCAGGAACAGGTCGCGCACCACGGTGATGCTGCCCTGCACCCCGATGTCGCCTCCCTGCGACCGCTTCAGGTTGCGGATGTGCTCGTGCAGATCGCCCTCGATGACCCTGGAGTTCTGCCAGGTCAACGGCTCCGTGAGAGTGGTGGAGGCGACATGTTTGGGCACCGGGTTGATGAAGTTGGCGAAGACATCATCCTCCGCAGGAGCAGAGGAGGGCCAGTAGTCAGCCCACTCCTGATAGGTCACCCGTCCCAGGACGACGTCGTCGATCCCCCCGATCGTCCGCGTCATCAGCTCGCCGAGCTCTGCGTCAAAACTGTCGAACTGCCACTTGTCGGGTCCCTCGACGGCTCCGTCGAGGGAGCTGAACAGTCCGGTGATCACCTTGCGCATGAGGCCCTCCATCAGTAGTCCGGTCGACAGACAGACCGGTGACCGGCCCCAGACTCATCGCGCAGCACCCCTCGGACCTCACCGTCTCGCCTCACGCGCCGTGGCGCGATCAACGCCTCAGAGGGCGGCAGCCAGCTCAGTGCCCTGACGGATCGCCCGCTTGGCGTCCAGCTCGGCGGCGACGTCGGCTCCACCGATCACGTGGACGATCACGCCCCGGGCCGTGAGCTCGGCCCCGAGACTGTTGACCGACTCCTGGCCGGTGCACAGGACGACCGTGTCGACCTCAAGCACGGTCGGGTTCTTGCGCTCCTCACCATGGGTGACGTGCACCCCCGCGTCGTCGATCCGCTCATAGTTGATGCCGGTGTGCTGGCGCACGCCCTTGGCCTTCAGCGAAGCGCGGTGCACCCAGCCGGTGGTCTTGCCTAGGCCCTTGCCGATCTTGGACGTCTTGCGCTGCAGCAGGTGCACCTCACGTGGCGACGGCGCAGGGTCGGCCGGCACCAGGCCGCCGCGGGCCACGTCGGGTGAACCGACACCCCACTCGGCCATCCATTCCTCGATGCCCATCGGCGAGGGGCCGCTGTGCGTCAGGAACTCCGAGACGTCCACCCCGATGCCTCCAGCGCCCAGCACCGCCACCCGTTGCCCGACCGGAGCGCCGCCCAGCACGACCTCGGCATAGGTGTGCACCATGGGGTGGTCCACGCCGTCGATCTCGGGGATGCGCGGCCGCACACCCGTCGCGAGCACCACCTCGTCGAAGCCCACCAGGTCATCCACCGTGGCGTGCCGACCCAGGTGGACCGTGACGCCCTCCAGGTCCAGTCGGCGGCGGTAGTAGCGGATCGTCTCGGCAAAGTCCTCCTTGCCGGGGATCCGCATCGCGATCGCGAACTGACCACCGATGTCGTCTGCCGCCTCGAAGAGCTCCACCCGATGACCTCGCTCCGCCGCCGACACCGCAGTCGCGAGCCCGGCCGGTCCTGCGCCCACGACGGCCACGGACCTGCTTGCCCGCGTCGGTCCGAGCACCAGCAGGGTCTCGTGCACCGCGCGCGGGTTGACCAGACAGCTGGCCGTCTTCTTGGCGAAGGTGTGGTCCAGGCACGCCTGGTTGCAGGCGATGCAGGTGTTGATCTCGTCGGCGCGGCCCTCGCTCGCCTTGCGGACCCAGTCGGCGTCGGCCAGGAAGGGCCGGGCCATCGACACCAGGTCCGCGCTGCCGTCGGCGATGACCTCCTCGGCGAGCTCGGGCATGTTGATCCGGTTGGAGGTGATCACCGGGATGGTGACCTCCGGGCGCAGCTGGGCGGTCACCCGGGTGAACGCGCCGCGTGGCACCGAGGTGACGATGGTGGGGACGCGCGCCTCGTGCCAGCCGATGCCGGTGGACAGGATCGTGGCCCCGGCAGCCTCGACTTCCTTTGCGAGAGAGACGATCTCAGCCCAGCTCTGCCCGTCAGGCACCAGGTCCAGCATGGAGAGCCGATAGATGATGATGAAGTCCGGACCGACCGCCTCGCGCACCGCCCGGACGATCTCCACCGGCAGCCGACGCCGCCTCTGCGGGGAGCCGCCCCACTCGTCGGTGCGCTGGTTGGTGCGCGGCGCGAGGAACTGGTTGATCAGGTAGCCCTCCGAGCCCATGATCTCGACGCCGTCATAGCCGGCCTCCTGGGCAAGTCGTGCACAGCGGGCGTATGCCGCCACGGTCGCACGCACACCCCGTCCGGTCAGAGCCCGAGCTGAGAACGGGGTGATCGGTGACTTGCCGGCCGAGGCTGAGACCGACAGCGGGTGATAGCTGTAGCGCCCGGCGTGCAGGATCTGCAGGGCGATCTTGCCGTCCCAGGCGTGCACCGCGTCGGTGACGACCTGGTGTTGTCGCACCTGACGCCGACTGATCAGCGCGGACGCCCCCGGATAGAGCGTGCCCGCCAGGTTGGGCGCATAGCCACCGGTGACGATGAGCCCGGCGCCACCCCGGGCGCGCTCGGCGAAGAACGCGGCCAGCCGCCCGGCATTGGCGCCGCGGTCCTCCAGACCGGTGTGCATCGAGCCCATGACGACGCGGTTGCGCAACTCGGTGAAGCCCAGGTCGAGGGGCTCAAGCAGGTGGGGGTATGCCGTCACCCGGCTCAGCCTACCGGCGCAGGTTACTGACAGGTAACGGGCCGTTGGCCTGGTCGATCGGCGCGTGCCGCGGTCGATCAGCGCGTGCCCCGGTCCACGGGCGCTGGCCTCAGACATCCTTGAGGAGGTCGGTCAAGAATCTTCGCGCATCGGCGTCGGTCTCGAGGTCGGGCAGGTCGTCATCCATGCCGTCTCGGGAGGCCTGTCGGACCAGGAACCGCACCGTGGACCAGGGTGTGGCCAGCCACGACAGGTCGAGCATCGCGTTGAGCTCGGCACCGGTGCGGCCCGCGAGGTCCCCGAGCGGATCCTCGGCCGCAGCGAGTTCGGCCTGGGCCTGGGTGCGGTGCGTGACCATCCGCTCCTGCTGCCGCAGCCACCCGTCGACCTGCCGATCGACCTCGTCGGCTCGCTTTCGACGCCAAGGGGAAGCTTCCAGGAAGCGGTCAAAGATCCACTGCTCCTCGTCCCACCAGCGCCCGGTGCCGCCGAAGGCCACCGCCGGCGTCACCGGCGGCCAGTCCGGGCCGACGGCAGGGAGCGCGTCGAACGCCGCACGCAGGTGAGCTGCCCGACGCCCTGTCCACCATGACCGCGCGTCAACCGTGCTCACCACCTCGTGCAGCCGTGCCCGGATGAGCTCGGCCCCGGCGCGGATCCGCTCCAGCTCCCGCTCTGGCGCACCGTCGCCGCGCGGGTCGTCGTCCAGGTGGGTCAGCCGGTCGGCAGCTTCTTCGGTCTCCTCCGCGAGGAGGTGACTCAGGGCGATGCCGACGGGCACCAGCAAGGGTGCGATCACCGGCTTCCACAGGCCGCGCCCGACCACGCGCAGGGAGACGCGGAGCTGCTCGCCGACCGCCGCGGGGACGACGCGGCCTCGGACCCGCACCAGCAACCAGTCGAGCTTGACCTCGACGTCGAGCAGACGGTCCCGCTCCGGCCTGAAGCTCGCCTGCGCCATCAGATGCTTGAGGCTGCTGGTGGCGGTGAGGGACCGACAGTCGTCGAGGCTGTCGACGACGACCGTGACCCGACGCCCCGCGTCAGCGCCCTCCTGATATTCCAGGAAGAGCTCGCGCGCATCGGGAGGTCCGCCGATGCCATAGGCGGCGCCGCCCAGGGAAAAGCCCTCAGGCGGGACCCAGCGATAGACCGCCCCGGGCTGCAGGTGCTCCCCGGAGATGAGCCGCACCTGCTCACCGTCGCGGTCGAACAGGCCCACCTGGTCACCGCTGCCCGCGAGCTCCTCCACCACCATGGCGCGCCACCAGGCGTCGAAGCCCTGGTCGCTGGGCCAGGTCACCGGGGCCACCGCCGTCCATCGCATCCGGTGATCCTGTCATCCTGCTTCCCCAAACCCTGCTTCCCGGTGTTCTCCTGCCCTGAGTTCACCCGGGGTTCTCTTGACCTCGGGTTCCTTGACCTGGATCAAGGACAGCGAGCGCAACGGGCGAGACGCTGGGTGGAACCCACCGGCCCTCGAGGAATGAGCACCATGAAGACCCTGATCACCGCCCGGCTCAGCACCGCGCCACTGGACCCGTCCGCGATCGGACGGATCGTCTCGGCCGTCGGCCGGCTCAGGAGCGTCGACTCGGTGACCGTCTCTGTCACTGACGCGCGGGTCGACGTCGACTTCGACCCGCACGCGATCACGGTCGAGGAGCTGCGCGAGGTCGTGATGTCCCTGGGCTACCAGGTGCGAGGCGCCCGGGTCGCCTGAGAGGAACCTCGCCTGAGCGGGTCAACGCGTGACCGGGTCGACTCCTGACGGGGCCGGCTTCGGACCGGGACCAGCGCCGCGAGGCCTACTCCGCCAGGTGCAGGAGACGGTCGATGTCCAGGATGACGATGTCCCGGGCCCCCTCCAACGCGATCACGCCAGCATCCTGGAGTCGGCGCAGCTGCCTGCTCAGGGACTCGGGGGTGGTGTCGAGCAGCGAGGCGATGTCCTTCTTGGCCAGCGGCAGGCGCACGCGGGTCGTGTCGTGCCCAGATCGCTTGGCCGGCAGTTCCACCAGGTAGCGCGCCAGACGCCCGCCGACCTCGACCGAGGTGACCGCGGCCAGCCGCTCCTCGGTGGCGTCCAGGCGACGGCTCACACCCTGCAGCATCCGCAGCCCGATGCTGGGGTGCGCACCGATGAGCTGGCCCAGGTCCTGGTGGCGAAAGACGCACATGCTCCCCGCTTCGAGCGCGGTCGCATAGTGGTCGGGGCGTCCACCGCCGAGGAAGGCTGACTCCCCCACGAAGTCGCCCGGATGCAGCACCCGGATGATCTGCTCCTGCCCGTCCGCACTGATGCGGCTGATCTTGATCATCCCGGTGTGCACGACCATCAGCTGGGAGACGTTGTCGCCGGCGCCATAGATCTGCTCACCCTTGGCCGTCTTCACCTGGCGCGCCACCGCCGCGACGTCCAGCTGCTCGCCGTGGGTCAGCGCCTGGAACAGCGGGACCCGCGCGACGCACAGGTCGTCCGAACGCTCGGTCACATCGACCAGCTCAAGCTTCATCCGTCACCACCCGATCGGCCCGACTATAGACATTGAGTGTCTCACCGCGGTTGAAGCCGATCACGGTCAGCCCGAGATCGGCGCCCAGCTCGACCGCGAGCGCAGACGGCGCCGACACCGCCGACAGCACCGGGATGCCAGCCATCGCAGCCTTCTGCACCAGCTCGAACGAGGCTCGGCCCGAGACCTGCAGCACGGACCCGGTCTCTGGCAGGCGCCCCTCCAGCAGGGCCCAGCCGACCACCTTGTCGACGGCGTTGTGCCGCCCCACGTCCTCGCGCAGACACACGAGCTCACCATCGACGAAGAGCCCTGCAGCATGCACCCCGCCGGTGCGGTCGAAGACCTGCTGCTCCGCCCGCAGCGCCTCCGGCAGACCCAGCACCACGTCCAGCGGGAGGGTCAGGGGGTCCTGCGCGACGGCATACGACGAGGTCTTGCGCACCGCCTCGATCGAGGCGGTGCCGCACACGCCACAGCTGCTCGAGGTGTAGACGTGCCGCTCCATCGAGGTGTCGGGCAGCGCCACGCCCTCGGCGAGCCTCACATCGATCACGTTGTAGTCGCGCTCGCCGCCGGCAGAGATCCCGGAGCGATAGTCCATCGCGCGGATCTGCTCCCGAGCCGTGACGACGCCCTCGCTGACCAGGAAGCCGGCGACCAGCTCGAAGTCGTGGCCAGGGGTCCGCATGGTGACGGAGAAGGAGCGCCCACCGAGGCGGATCTCCAGCGGCTCCTCACCAGCGAGTATGTCGGCGCGCACCCGGGTGGACCCGTCCCGTCCCAGCCGGGTCACCCGCCAGGGTCTGGTCACGCGCGCCATGGAAGCCTCCTGGCCCCAGCGTAGCCACGCGTGCGGGGGCAGGTATCACCGCCTGGATAGGGTCAACCTATGACTGAGGCCCTGCCCGTGGTGGAGATGTGGAGCGACGGGGCGTGCAAGGGCAACCCCGGCGTCGGCGGGTGGGGCGTGTGGATGCGGTCGGGCAGTCATGAGCGGGAGCTGTGCGGCGGCGAAGCGCTGACGACCAACAACCAGATGGAGCTGCAGGCGGTCATCGAGGGACTGCGGACCCTGAACCAGCCGTGCCAGGTGACGCTGCACGTCGACTCGTCCTATGTGATGAACGGCATGCGCTCCTGGATCGCCGGCTGGAAGCGCAACGGCTGGAAGACCGCGGCCAAGAAGCCGGTGAAGAACGTCGAGCTGTGGCAGGCGCTCGACAACGAGGTCAGCCGGCACACCGTGCACTGGGTCTGGGTCAAGGGCCACTCGGGCGACCCGGGCAACGAGCGCGCCGACGCGCTCGCCAACCAGGGCGTGGACACCATCCGCGCGCACTCCTAGGCCATGCGCACTAGGGCGATCGCGCACTCCTAGGGCGTTGTCGGGCACGATGGACCGCGTGAGTACCCTCCCCATCGCGGCCGTCGTCTTCGACATGGACGGCGTGCTGACCGACACCGAGACCATCTGGGACGAGGTCCGCCGCGGGCTGGCGGAGCAGGATGGCGTGGCCTGGCCCGAGGGAGCGACCCAGGCCATGATGGGCATGTCGACGCCCGAGTGGTCCGCCTACCTCACCACCACGGTGGGGGTCCGTGGCGACCCGGGCGAGCGCACGCTCGAGGCGATGGCGGCGCGATATCGCAAGCACCTCCCGATCCTTCCAGGAGCGGTGGAGGCCGTGCAGCGGCTGGCCGCCAGGTGGCCCTTGGCCCTCGCCTCGTCCTCGGCCCGCCGCCTGATCGACACCTCGCTCGAGACCCTCGGCATCACCGACCTCTTCCAGGTCTCGGTGTCGACCGAAGAGGTCGCCAGGGGCAAGCCAGCACCTGATGGATTCCTGCGGGCCTGCGAGCTGCTCGGCGTGGAACCTGCCCGGGCGGTGGCTCTCGAGGACTCCAGCAACGGTCTGCGGTCGGCCTCGGCCGCCGGGATGCGCGTCATCGCCGTCCCCCACAAGGCCTTCCCGCCCGCCGATGATGCCCTCGCGCTCGCTGATGTAGTCGTGGGCAGTCTCGATGAGGTCACTGTCGACCTGGTCGCTGGCCTGGGATCGTCGGACGTCTCGCGCCCCCCGCGATGACCCACGGCCACCTCCTGGAAGGGTCGGGCCAGGAATCAGTCGGGCCAGGAATCAGTCGGGCCTGGGATCAGTCGGGCCTGGAAGGGTCAGGCCTGGAAGGGTCAGGCCTGGAAACAGTCGGGCCCAGAACCGGCCTAGAAGGGGGTCTCGGCGTGGGTGTGACCCCGCTGTCCCGGTGTGGGTTGGCGGGGTCGGGGGCGTGGCCGCTAGGTGTCGACCAGGGGTGCGGCGTGGGTCCCGGTGCTGGTTCCTGGGAGGTGCCAGGTGACTTCGGTGGCGGTGATGGTGGCGGTGTAGCCGTAGCGGTGGACGGTGACGTGGTGTCGTCGGCACAGGGCGGCGGCGTTGGACAGGTCTGTGGCGCCGCCGAAGATCCAGTGGATGACGTGGTGGAGGTCGGTCCAGGACGTGGGCATCGTGCAGCCCGGGAAGGAGCAGCCTTTGTCCCGCAGGTGGACTGCTTTGCGTTGTGCGGGGGTGAACAACCGCCGGGTGGTGCCGACGTCTAACGGTTCAGACGGGCCGCCTAGGACGATGGGGATGATCTGCGCGTCGCAGGCCAGGCGCCGGATCGTCCCGGCGGAGAGGCGTTGACCGGTGGCCGTCGTCCCCCCGCCACTGACCTTGCCAGCCAGGGCCTCGTGGCCGATGGTGACCTGGATCTTGGCCTTGTCGGTAACGACCGTGCCTTCGGGGGCGGCGACGCCGCGGCCGATGATCTCGAGCAGGGCGTCAGCACGGCGGGTGGAGGCGGTGCGCGGGTCCAGTTGGTGGGCGCCGTGCTCATCAGCGCCGGGACGGGGCTTGGACAACGGGTCCAGCGCGGCGAGCAGGATCGCTTCGGCTTCGTCGTCGAGCAGGAGCTGCCACTCGGCCAGGCCGGCCACGGTCCCGGTGCGGCGTAGCAGCCGCCGGGCGCCTTGCTTGTCGTCGAGCTCGTCATCGTCATCAGGCTCGATGAGAAGCTTCTTGGCCTCGGTCCCGATCTGGGCCAGGGCACGCAGCCCGGTGGTCTCGACGATGTCGGTCATCACATCGGTCAGGGCCTGCAACGACTCTTTCGTCGCGATCGGGGTCAGCTCCTGGGTCAGGCGGGTGATGATGTTGGCCCGCGAGACCCGGGCACTGCCGTCGGTCACCTTCTCGGACAGGGCCTCGAACCGGTCATCGTCGATAGCGGCTGCGACGCGGGCGGTGGCCAGGGCTTCGGGACGGTCGATCATCGGGGCCCACGTGGTGATCCAGTCCGGGACCGTGTGCCCGGACTCCCCCGGCAGCCCGCGGGTGATCGCCTCATGGGTAGCCGCAGTCAACAGTGACTGCGCGGCCTGGACCAGGGCCTGCGCCGCGCCGATCGTCTCCCCGAGTGCTTCCTCGGGCAACGTCTCAAGGGGGAAGTCGCCTGCGAGCATCTGGGTCATGTGCGCCGTCCCGGCAGCGAACTCGGGAACCTCATGACCGCTGGCCGTCAACCGCGGACCACCATCAGCACGCCCGGAGCCGTCCAGGTCGCCCGCAGCCTGCGGGTCGGCATCGTCGGGCGGGACCAACGGTCCACTGCAGGAAGAGGCTTCCCGCAACGGACCAGTGCCGATCACCGGGCGATACTTCATCGGCCCACGCCCACCAGCGTCCGCGCCGTCCTGGTCCGTGCCGTCCTGGTCCGTGCCGTCTTGGGCG
The DNA here is from genome assembly GCF_023923205.1 of Ornithinimicrobium cryptoxanthini. NCBI lineage: Bacteria > Bacillati > Actinomycetota > Actinomycetes > Micrococcales > Ornithinimicrobiaceae > Ornithinimicrobium > Ornithinimicrobium cryptoxanthini. Next base: position 3,291,586 of record NZ_CP099490.1, read on the forward strand.
GTGTTGTCCTGGGTGGGCACGTCAGGAGCGGCGACGGTGGCCCCACCGTGACTGTCCGACCTCGACCCCTGATCCATAATTAGAACATACATGCCACTACCGACAGAGCCCTGACCAGCACAAACGCGGGTGCACGACAGTTCAGGGGGAGCAGCGCCGCGATGGAGGGCAGACCTGCTCGCTACCAGGTGAGCACGAGCTCGCCGGTGCTGTGCCCCCGTTCGCCAAGAGTGTGCGCGTCGGCGACGCGTTCGATCGGGAAGGTCACCGGACGGGGTCGCTGGGGACCAGCGGCAGAACGAGAGCCGCCAGGTGCGAGCTCAGACTCCGGACATAGGTCGCGCTGAGGTGGTTGCTGTCGCGATAGACCGGCACCCCGCCGATCACCGGAGAGCAGGTCTCCAGCGGGCAGATGTAGTCCGTGAGGTCGATGAGCGGCAGGTCGGGCCGCAGCGCGATGAGCGCGATCTGTCCGGTGCCGGCCCGGGCCAGCCCCGACTCGCGCGAGAAGGAGCACCTGGTCAGTTCCTGCGGGTTCTCCAGCATGCAGTGCCGCATGTTTTCGTCGGCCCGCGGGACGTCCCGAATCACGCCGACCCGGATGCCCACCGCCTCGAGCGGCGCGATGGCCCGCTCCAGTCCCTCCGCCATGGCCCCGGGCTCGATTCCGTAGGAGGCGTGGGAGGACAGGACCAGGTCCGGCTCCATCGTGAGCAGGTCCGCTCGGACGGCATCGTTCCAGTCGAGACACTGCCAGTAGGTCGCCCCCGCACGCTGGATGTCAACACCGCCGACGAAGGGACAGGACGACTTGGTCATCATCCCGATCCGCCATCCGTTTGCGCGGCCCAGCAGGTCCATCGCCGTGAGCCACTGACCGGCGTGCGAGTCTCCGACGAGCACGACCAGGATTGCGCCGTCCGGGTCACCAGCCTCGCAGAAACCGGGTTTGGTGGCGGTCAGACCGACGTGACAACCCTCCGGTTGGTATGCCGGAAGGTCGGCCTCCAGTGCATCCAGTGGTGGGTCCATGGCCTCCATAACGTCCACGGCCACGCCGGCCTCAGACTCGATGGGGTCATCCCCAAGCACCATGGCCCCGAAAGGGTCCCGGACGACCTGCACCGCCTCCGGCAACACCCAGCTGGGCGACTCGTCCGGCACCTGTGGCCCGGCGGCCAGGAAGACTGCAGAGCCCGCGATGAGGCCTGCGAGCGAACAGTTGAACCCGAGCCGCAAGGACCGCCTGGTGAGGGTCAACCTGCTGAAGCGGCTGCCGGCCGCGCGAACTGGCTCCTCGACATACTTCCAGGAGAGCCAGGCGGGGACGACAGACAGGGCAGCCACGGACAGTCCGGCCACCAGCGGCACCTGGTGACCGTCGCCGAGCAGCTGCATGGCCACGACCAGCAGCGGCCAGTGCCACAGATAGAGGCTGTAGGAGATCTTGCCCAGGAACTGCATGGGCGGCGGGCGCAGGGCGATGATCGGGCCATGTCGGCCAGCGGCCGGTCCGGCCATCAGCACCAGTGCCGCCCCGACGGTGGGCAGCAGCGCCTGCCAGCCGGGGAACGGCGTCGTCTCGGAGTAGGTCACGATCGCCAGCAGGATCATCGCCAGACCCAGCCATCCGCCTACCCTCGCGACGGACCGGCGCAGGTGGTGCCACTCGGCCGCGCCGAGTGCCACAAAGCCCCCCAGCGCGAGCTCCCAGATGCGGGTCGGGGTCACGAAGTAGGCGACGGAAGGATTGGCGGCGGTCAGATAGATCGAGTAGGCCAACGAGCTGACGAAGGCAACAGCTGTCACGGCGACAACTCCGCCACGCAGCCGCCGACGGAAGATCACCGGCACCAGAAGGAGGAGGACCGGCCAGACGATGTAGAACTGCTCCTCCACGGCGAGGGACCAGAAGTGTTGGAGCGGGCTGGGGGCCTGGTCCTGGGCCAGGTAGTCGACCGAACCGCCCGCCAGGGTCCAGTTGACGACATAGGCAGCGCTGGCGGCGATGTCCCTGCCGATGTCCGGCCAGCGATGCGACGGCAGGAGTGTCAGGCTCAGGATCGCGGTGCCGAGCAGCGCGGCGAGCGCGGCCGGCAGCAACCGACGTGCCCGCCGGGCATAGAACGCGGCGAGCTTGATCGTGCCGTCCCGTTCGAGCTCGGTGACCAGGATCGTGGTCATCAGGAAGCCCGAGATGACGAAGAAGACGTCGACACCCACATAGCCACCCGGCAGCCACGGGAGTCCCGCGTGCCACAGCACGACGGCCAGCACCGAGACCGCTCGCAGGCCCTCGATGTCCTGGCGGAACCCGGCACGCCTTCGCGCCGACGGGCTCATCGGCGTCCTCGCCCCGCGCGGGCCGCCAAGGTCAGGCCGACGGCGAGGGCGATGCCCCCACCGGCACCAAACAGGGCCAGCCGCGACGGCCCACTCGCGTCGGTGGGCAGCTGCGACAGCTGCGTGCGCTCGATCCCCGGTCGCGGACCGGCCACGGCGACAGCGACCGAGTCGGCCATGGCCTGGGCGAGCCGTGGGTCCTGGTGGCGTGTCGTGACCAGGATGGTGTCGTCCTGCCTGGAGACCTGCAGGCGCGCTGACTCGGTGAGCGCCGACTCGGCTCCCAGCAACGCAGCGACGGCGTCAGGGTCCGCCCGCAGTGAGCCGAACCGCTCGATCACCGAGTCAGCAGCCTCGCCACTGCTCGTGTGCACCGTCGCGACGGCTCGATAGTCGGTGGGCCACACGGTGAGCGCCAGCCCCCACGCCGCGAGCACCACAAGGAGCCGAGTGACCCAGCGACTAGACACACCCCAGTATGGGCGGGCCTCCGTGGCCGCGATGGGTCGGCACGCCGGAGAGCCTCGAGGATGGGATCAGGGCGGCTGCGCGCCAAGAGGCGTAGGAGCGCTCAGCTGTCTCCCACTCCCCCTCACGTGTCCCGCGGCCAGGAGGCCTCTCCGCCCTGGTCGCGGGGCGGGGACCCGCCTGCGGCGCCGGACCGGCGATAGTAGACGACCGCCAGGACCAAACCGCCCCACAGCACGACGATTGCCAGCACCAGGAACGCGATCGCGACGCCAGTCATCGGACCTCCTCCAACTCGTCGTCCCCGGTCAGGTCGTCCGGGTCAAAGGCCTCATCCTCAGCCGCCGTGTCCCTGCGGCCCGGCAGCACGGTGAACACCAGGGCGAAGAGGATCGCGAAGCCAACCGTTCCCCAGCCCATGAGGTTGGTGTATGACCTCGGGTAGGGCGGGTCGCCGCCGTAGCCGTCCTGGATGAGGGACAGGCCTGTGGTCGTGATCATCACCAGCAGCATGACCGGGACGACGAACGAGATCAGCACCCGCCACCAGGTCCCCACCTGGAACGCGGAGACCAGGTTGAGGTGCGCCTGCAGCTCGGGCAGCTTGCGCAGGCCCCACGAGATGATCACGGTCATCAGGATCGCCGAGGTGATGATGCCGATCTCGTTGATGTACTTGTCGACGGTGTCCAGGGTGTAGAGCCCCGTGGTCGTCGCGAACAGCACGATCGAGATGGAGCCGCAGACCCCCACGACGAGGGCCGACGCGGCCGCCCGACCCAGCTCGAACTTCTCCTGCAGCGCCGCCACGACCACCTGGGCGATCGAGATCATCGACGTGAACCCGGCCAGCACCAGCGAGCCGAAGAACAGCACACCGAAGATCGGACCTCCGGGCATCATGGAGATGATCTGCGGGAAGGTGACGAAGCTCAGGATCGGGCCGGTGAGCCCCTCCAGCTCGTTGACGCCGACGCCGCTGGCCGCGGCCATGAAGCCCAGCGTGGCGAAGACACCGATGCCGGCCAGGATCTCGAACGAGGAGTTGGCAAAGCCGGCGACCAGACCCGTCGTGGTCAGGTCGGACTTGCGCTTCAGATAGCTGGAGTAGGTGATCATGATGCCGAAGGCGATCGACAGCGAGAAGAAGATCTGGCTGTAGGCCGCCAGCCACACGTCGGTGTTGGTCAGCTGCGAGAAGTCCGGGGTGAACAGCGCGTTCAGCCCATCCATCGCGCCGTCCAGGAAGAGGGCGCGGACCACCAGGATGGTGAACAGGACCACAAGCAGCGGCAGGAAGAACTTGTTGGCCTTCTCCAGTCCGTTCTGCACGCCGAGCACCATCACGAACATCACCGCGAGCCAGACCAGCAGCAGCGGCAGGAGCAGGTGACCGACGATGTCGAGGCTGAGGCCGGGCGTCTCGGCGAGCTCGAGGTACTCGCCGGTGAAGAACGCGGTCGGGTTGTCTCCCCACGCCTCGGTGACCGAGAAGATCGTAAAGCTCGCGGCCCACGCCAGGATCACGCCGTAGTAGCACATGATCACGAACGAGATCCCCACCTGAAACCAGCCCAGGGTCTGCCCGCCCCTGAACAGCCGCCCCAGGGCCCGGGGCGCCGAGCCCTGGTAGCGGTGCCCGATGGCGTAGTCCAGGAACAGGATCGGGATGCCAGCCGTGAGCAGTGCCACGAGATAGGGGATCAGGAACGCTCCCCCGCCGTTCTCGTAGGCCACTCCCGGGAACCGCCAGATGTTGCCCTCCGACTGCCGAACCGATCGCGGCCAGCAGGAACCCGGTCTGGCCAGACCAGTTCTCACGCTTCGTTGCTGCCTTAGCCATACAGGACACTATGGACCTGTGCCATCCCCGCGTCTAGTGATGCGTGCACAGCCACAGTGGCAACTTCTCCCCCCGCCTCAGAGCACTGCCACCACGGGGACGTCGTGCTCGCTGCCCCACGCCTCCCAGTCCTGCGCGTCACGCTCGAGGAAGGCCGCCGCGAGCTCCGCGTGGGTGCCCCCGATGCCGAGCAGGTCCAGCAGCCGCGCCCAGAAGTGTGGTTCCAGGGCGGCCACGGCCACCCGTCCGCTCCGCGCGAGATAGATGGCGTATGCCGGGTGGCCGCCACCGAGGATCCCGCCGGGAGCGGTCAGGCCGTGCCGCAGCGGCTCCCCCAGGTCCCGGGCGGACTCGACCAGCCCGACCTCGGCATACCCTCCACTGCCGTGCAGGTCCGCCTGTCGCAGTGCGAGCACGCACTCGGTCACCACCCGCTCGGCCGCCGACAGATCGGCCAGCAGCACCCGCGGCAGCTCGGTGCCGGCGCCGAGCAGTCCGGCCTGCGCCTGATAGGTCAGGTCGTGCCCGGCCTCCTCCGCGCGCTCGCCGGTCTCCCCGACGATGGCGACCCAGCCGAGCCGGGGCCAGCGCTGCGCCACCACCTCCCGGGTCAGGCCGAGCCGGGCGAGGGCCGACGGACGTGAGGAGGTGAGCAGGAGATCTGCCTCGTCCAGCAGCTCGTGCAACCTCGCCCGGTCGGCTGGCTCCTTAAGGTTGAGCCGGATCACCTGCTGGTCCCCCACCAGCGCGTCGACGAGGTCAGCGGCGACCGTGCGCAGGATGTCGCCACCGGGCCCCTCGACCCGGATCACCTCCGCCCCCTCGGCCCGCAACCGCCGCGCCGCGACCGGGCCGGGCAGGGTGCCAGCCAGGCTGACGACCCGCACCCCCGCCAGACGCCCGGTCATGACCGCCCTGCCAGGGTGTGCCGGATCAGCGAGTGCAGCGTGACCAGGCCGTCGCGGGAGAGCACCGACTCCGCGTGCCCCTGGATCGTCGCCACGCCGGGCCCGCGCAGGGCGACGACACCATGCTCGACGTCGGCCGCCACCTCCAGCTCGACCTGCTCCCCCGCGCTCTCGAGCACCGCAGGCCCGGGTCGCGCCACGAACGTGTTGTAGAAACCGAGCCGGGCGGGTGTGCCCCAGAGGTCCACCTCGAGCTGCACGCCCTGGTTGGGGCGCGCCAGCTTGGTGACCTCCAGGCCCGCCATCCGGGCGAGCACCTGGTGACTCAAACAGACCGCGAGCAGCGGCAGGCCGGCGCCCAGGCGCACCCCGATCAGCTCCCGCAGCCGAGCCAGCCGGGCGTCGTCCGGGTCGTCGGGATCACCCGGTCCGGGTCCGAACAGCACCAGCTCCGCCCCGGCGACGTCCGCCTCGGCGACCTGGTCCCAGCGCAGCACCCGCGCCACCATGCCGAAGTGGCGCACCTGGTGGGCCAGCATCTGCGTCCACATGTCCTCGGCGTCGACCACCAGCACCTCCGTCCCGACCAGCAGCGGGTCGGGTCGGGCCTCCTGCGGTGAGAGCCAGAAGGCGGCCAGCGAGTCGTTGCGTGCCTCGAGCGCGTCGCGCACCCCGGGCAGCTCCACAAGCGTGGGAGTGTCGCGCACCTCGCGTCGCGGACGCAGCCCCAGCGCAGCCAGCATCCCGCTCGCCTTGGCGGTCGTCTCGGCCACCTCGGACACCGGGTCGGAGTGGCGCACCAGCGTGGCGCCCGCACTGATGGTCACCGTGCCCGCGTCATCCAGGTGCGCGGCGCGGATCAGGATCGGCGCGTCCAGCGACTCGCGCCCGACGACACCGTCGCGACCGGGCTCTTCCCGTTCGAGCAGCGCCAGGACACCGGAGTAGTAGCCCCGCCCAGCCGGCTCATGACGCCTGATCACCGTGCACGCGTTCTCCATCGGCGAGCCGGTCACCGTCGGAGCAAACATCGTCTGGCGCAGAACATCCCGTGGGTCGGAGTCGGCGCGGCCGTCGAGGAGGTACTCGGTGTGCGTCAGGTGGGCCATCTGCTTCAGGTAGGGCCCGGTGATCCGCCCGCCGTGCGAGCAGATCTGCGCCATCATCTTCATCTCCTCGTCGACCACCATGAAGAGCTCCTCGGTCTCCTTGGTGTCCACGATGAAGCGGCGGAACGCCGGCTCCAGCTCGGCCTCGCCCGGGTGCCGGAAGGTGCCGGAGATCGGGTTCATCCGCACCCGCCCGTCCCGCACACTGACGTGCCGCTCGGGCGTCGCGCCGACCAGCGTGTGCCCGGGCGTGTGCACGGCGAAGGTCCAGTAGGTCCCGCGCTCATCGGTCAGCAGAGTCCGCAACCAGGTCAGCGCCGCGGTCGCGGGGTCGGTGTCGGTCTGGGCGATGACGTCGCGCCGGATGACGAAGTTGGCGCCCTCACCGTTGCCGATCTCGTCCTCGATCACCGAGGTGACGATCTCGGCATACTCCTCGTCGGAGACGCTGAACCGCTCATCGGTGACCTCGACAGCGGCCGAGGGGAGTATGTCGCGGAGCAGGTCGACCGGGATCCGCTCGGTCGCCGCGGCGACCAGGACGCGCAGCGGCGTCCCGTCGTCATGAGCGTCAAAACCGCGCTCGGTGACCTGCCGGAAGGGCACCAGGGCCAGCACCGGCCGGCCCGCCGTGGCCTCGGGGATGTCGGCGAGCAGGCCGATGTCCTGCACCTCGCCGACCAGGAGCTCGACCTCAGTCCCCTCCTCGCGCCACAGCAGCGCCCACGACAACCCGGTGGGGTCGGCGAGGACACGGTCGAGCAGCGGGTGAGCGGTCGGCATGAGGTGATCCTGCCATCTTGGCGTGCGCGGTCCCGCAGACGGCCCATCTGCCGCGGGTCCCGTGCGGAGGTGAGGGGAACCACAACCGCGGCTCCCGCACCGATCCGGGATAGTCCGCCCCCGGCCGCCTTGCATCCACGGTCCCGAGTCCGACCAGATGAGTGTCCCTCAACGCGAGTTATCATAACTGATATGATATTCCAGTGGTAGCCGAGCCGACCCTGGACGACGTTCTTCGCTCCGCCGCGGAGCTCCAACGTCTTGTTCCCGACGCCGTCCTCGTGGGGGGGACTGCAGCCGCGATTCACGCCCACCACCGCCAGTCCTTCGACCACGACCATGTGCTCTCCGAGCTGGCGGAGCGGTATGCCGAGGTGCTGGAGGCCGTCGAGGTGTCCGAGGGGTGGGTGACGAGCGTGCGGGCGAGCTCGCCACCGCTGACACTGCTCGGGTCCCTCGACGGCGTGGAGGCGGGACTGCGTCAGCTGCGAAGGGCCCGGCCGCTGGAGGTAGAGCGGCACGACCTCACCTCAGGCAGTGCACTTCTGGTGCCGACACTGCCCGAGATGCTCCGCATCAAGGCCTACCTGGTGGTGCAGCGCAACGCCACCCGTGACTACCTGGACACGGCGGCGCTCAGCTCCAAGATTGGGGTCGATGAAGCGGTGGCGACCCTCGCCGACATCGACACCTACTATGAGGACCGTAGCCGCACCCACGGCTCGGTCCTGACGGCGCTGGTCCAGCGGCTTTCCGAGCCCGCTCCTCGGGACCACCGCGTGACCGGCCAGCTGGCCACCTACAAGGGCCTGGACAAGCGGTGGCACGACTGGGCCGCCGTCGTCCAGGTCTGTCTGGACATTGCCGACGGGATCCTGCGCACGGTGGAGCGCGACCTGCCATGACCCTCGCCTTCCGGAACGTGGATGTGCCAGGCGGGGCACCGGTGAGTTCCTGGCCATACGAGGCCATCGTGACCGTCATCGAGCGTGGGTTGATCGCAGACTGGGCAGTGCTGACCCGGGAGATCCGTCGCGACCCGTGGGGTCCGGTGGCTCGGCAGGTGAGCGACTACCTCAACTACGAGCGACCGGTCGGCGTGGCGCCCCTGCTGGAGCGGGCCATCGGCTCCGCACGCCGATGCGCGCTTCAGGCCGAACGTGCCGAGGTGGCACGGGACGTGAATGAGTTGGTCAACCGGTCGGGATTGACCTCAGCCTCCTTCGCCGAGCGCATCGGGACGTCGGCATCCCGCCTGTCGACATACCGGTCCGGGAAGGTGATCCCCTCAGCCGCCCTGCTGGCCCGGATGCGGCGTCTCGTCAACCGCCTCGACGACAGCTCCGCACCCTGACCGGTCTCAGCGGTCGCCGAGCTTCTCCTTCGTGGCCCACAGGCCCGCGGACGGCGTCGAGATATAGAAGACGCGCTCACCGTCGGGCATCTCGTTCCACCCGTCCTGCATCACGTCGGGGTTGTAGCGCTCCAACGCCTCCTCGAGCGACATGTACTGGTAGCCCACGGACTCGATGTCCTCACGGGTCAGCGCACCGGGGGCGTAGGTGATGGTGAAGCGACCCTCGGAGGACCCGTGCACCAGGTGGGCGGTGCCGTGCGGGATGTCCTGCATGTCCGCCTCGGTGCGATAGAGCTCGAGCACCTCCGACTGGCTGAGATAGCCGTACTTGCGGATCAGCTCGTCGACCTCGGGCTGCTCACCGAACCGCTCGACGCCGGGAGCGATCACCAGCAGCTCGCCCCCGTCGGCGATCGCCATGCGGGTGCGATAGACCGCCTTGTTGGCCACCCAGGTCGCGCGGAACTCATCGGCCTGCATGACGGCCACGATCTTGTCGACCGGCTCGTCAAAGGCCGTGATGTTCTGCGCCTTGCTGGCTCGCGCGGCGTCCAGATAGGTCTCCAGGTCGTCGCCGACATAGACCCCGGTGTGCACGAGCTGGCTGTTGTCGTCATAGTCCATGACCACCTGGAAGTAGACGTCCTTCAGGTGCCCCAGGAAGTGCTCCTCGGCATAGTTGAAGCAGTGCCGCACCGGGGTGATCAGGTTGCCTAGGTTGTTCTCGATCCCATAGACCGCCGACGCCATGTGCGAGGAGCCGAGCAGCCGCTTGCCACCGAGGCCGATGAAGTAGTTCTTGTTGTGGTTGGCGAAGCCGAGCACCTCGTGGGGCACGACGTGCCCGATGTTGATGATCAGGTCCCAGTCCTGCGTGACCGTCATCGTGTTGAGGTCGATCGGCATCTCCCAGTCGACCGCCCCGCCCGTCTGCTCCCTGACGAACTCCGCCGGGACCGTGCCGACGTTAGTGACTCCGGACTTCCAGTCGTGGACGTGGATCTTTTCCTCGGGGATGGTCCCGAACATCCACCGGTTGTCCTCGGGCGTGTGCGGCACGTGCTGCCCCAGGGTGGGGATGAGGTGCACGTCGGCGCCCATCTCCTCCAGCAGGTGGAAGAAGTGCTCGGTGATCCAGCCGAGGCCCGCGTGGGCCCGGGTGATGTCCGGCGGCAGCAGCAGGACACGGGTGTATGCCGTGATGTCCAGTCGTTCCTTGGCCTCCGTCAGAGTCTGCTCCACCAACTTCTCGATCGTCGGGCGGTCGATGGGCTTGGCCTCATGGCTGAACCAGGTCATGTCGCCAACCTAGTCCTGGGGGCCGCAGGATTCCAGAGGGCCGCGCCCCATCCAGTCCACCGCGGCGTCCACCAGCTCCTCGGGACTGAGCGCCAGGTCCAGCGCCACGCCGAGCTCGTCCTCCTGCAGCTCCTCGAGGATCGCGAACTGGGAGGTGAGCAGGCTCGGCGGCATGAAGTGGTCGCGCGCCCGCATCCGGGCCTCGATCAGCTCGGCGGGGCCGTGCAGGTGGATGAAGGCCACCTCGGTCCGCCCGGACAGCAGGTCGCGGTAGGAGCGCATCAGGGCGGAGCACGCCAGCACCGTCGAGTGCCCCTGTCGTCCCTGCTCGGCCATCCACTCGGCCAGCGCGAGGAGCCAGGGACGCCGGTCGGCGTCTGTCAGGGGGATGCCGGCGCGCATCTTGTCGATGTTGGCAGGCGGGTGGAAGGAGTCGGCGTCGGCGAAGGTCCACCCGACACGCTCGGCCACCAGGGCGGCGATCGTGCTCTTGCCGGACCCCGAGACTCCCATCACCACCACGTGCCGGCTCATGACGATCCTGCTGCCTCAAACTCGGCAACCTGACTCAGCACCTGCTCGACCAGCGCCTCCGCCGGATCACTGATGCCCATCCAGTCGAGCACGGTCCGCACCGCCTCGGCGGGCTCGGCAGCAGCCACCTCTGCCACCCGGTCCTGCTGGGCGTCGGTCACCGGTGCGCCGTGCCCGTGCAGGTGCGCGATCCACGCGGCGACCGGGCGGGTGGCGCCGACCGGTGAGCGTCCGGCAGCCACCTCTGCCGCGAGCGCCGGGCCAAACCGGATCGGGACCTTCTGCGAGCCGTCCGCGGCGATCTGCGCGAGCAGGTGCCGGATCCGCGGGTTGGAGAACCGCTCCACCAGCGCCTGCCGATAGGCGACGACCTCGTCCGCGTCGACCTCGAGGTGAGCCGCGGCCACGTCCCACCACTGCTCCACCCAGCCGCGCACCGTGTCGTCGCCGATCGCGGACGACACGGTCTCGTGCCCCAGGATCGAGGCGCCATAGGCCATCAGCGAGTGCGAGCCGTTGAGCAGCCACAGCTTGCGCTGCTCGTGTTTGCTGACGTCGTCGACGAACTGGGCACCGGGCCACTCGGGCCGTCCTCGGGGGAACTCCCCTGCGAGCACCCACTCGGCAAAAGGTTCGGTGACCACGACCTGCGGGTCGTCGACCTGCAGCAGCTCGCCCACGGTGTCGCGGTCCTCGTCGGTGCCGCGTGGGGTGATTCGGTCGACCATCGTGGTCACGACGGTGACGTTGGCCTCGATCCAGTCGAGCAGCGTGGGGTCGACCTCGGTGGCCAGGTCGCCCACGACGCGGGCGACCATCGCGCCGTTGTCGGGCACGTTGTCGCATGGCACCAGCGCGATCGGCCCGGCGTTTGCCGCGCGACGGGCCAGAAGACCGGCCACCAGGCGGCCCGGCGTCGTGCTCACCGAGTCGCTCTCGGGGTCGGCCCGCAGCGCCTCGATGTCGGCGCTCACGTCGGGGTCGGCCAGGTCCAGCCCCCCGTCGGTGGCCCGGCGATAACCCGCCTCGGTGACGGTGCTGGTGACCAGCGCCAGGTCTGGTGAGGCGAAGTAGGAGCGCAGCGCGGCCACATCGTCGCCCGGGTGCACCTCGCTCAGCGAGCTGACCACCTCGGGGCGATCCCCGTCGGGCTCGCGCACGAGCAGGGTGTAGATGCCGTCCTGGGCCGCGAGGTCGTCTGCGATCCCGGCGGAACGACCGGTGAAGGCGGCATACCCCCAGTCCGCTGCGTCCTGCGAGTGCTCGGTGAACCACGCCTGATGGGCACGGAAGAAGTTGCCGAGGCCCAGGTGGACCATCCGCACCGGCGCGACCGGCCGTCCGTGGTCCTGGCGGCTCAGCCGACCCTGCTGGTCACTCATGACGCGCTGCCTCTGGAGAGGTTGAACGCCGCGGACGGGATCGTGGTGACCAGGTCGGTGGCGATCTGGTGCGCGTCCTCCTCACGCAGCCGGTGGTCAGCCACGAGTCTGGCCAGGAAGCCGCTGTCCAGCCGCCGTGACATGTCGTGCCGGGCCGGGATGGAGCAGAAGGCCCGGGTGTCGTCGATGAAGCCGGAGGTGCGATAGAAGCCGATGGTGTCGGTGACTGCGGAGCGATAGCGACCGATCGCCTCCGGTGCGTCGAGGAACCACCAGGGCGCCCCGGCATACACACTCGGATAGAAGCCGGCCAGTGGCGCGATCTCGCGGCTGAAGACCGTCTCGTCGAGGGTGAACAGGATGAGCCGGAACTGCTCGACGGTGCCGAACCGGCTGAGCAGGGGCTGCAACCCGCGGGTGAACTCCATCTGGATCGGGATGTCGTGACCGGTGTCGGGCCCGTGGGCCTCCAGCGTGGGCTCGTGGTGGTTGCGGTAGGACCCCGGGTGCAGCGTCATGACCAGGCCGTCCTCGGTCGCCATCCGCGCCATCTCGACCAGCATGTGCCGGCGCAGCGCGGTGGTCTCCTCCTCGGTGGCCGTGCCGGCCAGCGCCCCGTCATAGATCCGGGAGGCCTCCGACTCCTCAAGGGTGAGGGTCACGACATCGGCATGGCTGTGGTCGCTGGAGACGGCGCCGTGCTCGACGAAGTAGCGGCGGCGGTTCTCCAGCGCCCGGACGTAGCCGGCATACGACCCGGTGTCCTCGCCCGAGACCTCGGCGAGGCGGGCGACCAGGTCAGCGAAGTCGGTCCGGCCCGGCTCGAGGTACTTGTCCGGGCGGAAGGTGGGCAGCACCCGACGGTCGAACGTGTCGTCCGCGGCGAGCGCCGCGTGGTGCCTCAGGTCGTCACACGGGTCGTCGGTGGTGGCCAGCACCGAGATGTCGAACTGGTCCATCAGCGCACGGGGGCGAAAGTTGTCGCCCGCGATGACCTCGGCGATCCGGTCATAGCTGGCGTCCGCGGTCTTCGCAGAGAGCGTCTGGGTGAAGCCGAAGATCCCGACCAGCTCGTCCTCGAGCCAGTAGCGCACCGGTGTGCCGAGGAAGAGATGCCAGTGCTCGCACAGGTGCGCCCAGGCCCGGCGCGCGCCCGCCTCGTCCAGCTCGGCGCCGCCCACCCCGAGCTCGGCGAGCGGCACCCCGGCGGCGTGCAGCATTCGGAAGATGTAATGGTCCGGGCTCAGCAGCAACGAGGTCGGGTCCTTGAATGGGGTGTCCTGCGCCAGCCACTCCGGCGGCACGTGGCCGTGGGGGCTGATGATCGGCAGGCCCTGCACCGAGCCGTAGAGCTCCCTGGCGATCTGTCTCGTGCCGGGGTCAGCGGGAAGCAGGCGGTCCGGATGCAGCGCTGAGGTGACCATGGACCCCATCCAACCCGGTCTGTCGACAACGGTCCAGTGGTGGGGTCGCGGCACGACTCGTCAGGCCCTGCTCTTGTGAACGTCCGCCGGGTTGGGGAGAGTAGGGCCACGTGCAGGACCGACTCACAGGAGAAGACATGGTCGCAGCAACAGCTCAGGTCGGGGTGATCGGTCTGGCGGTGATGGGCAGCAACCTCGCCCGCAACTTTGCCTCTCGGGGGCACACGGTCGCGGTCTACAACCGCACCGTGGCCAAGACCGAGACGTTCAGCGCTGACTTCGGAGCGCACGGCACCTTCGTGGCCGCGCCCACGCTGGAGGAGTTCGTGGCCGCCCTGGAGCGGCCGCGCAAGGTGATCATCATGGTCCAGGCCGGCCTGGGCACCGATGCCGTGATCGAGCAGCTGATCCCGCTGCTCGAGAAGGACGACATCGTCGTGGACGGCGGCAACGCGCACTACGAGGACACTCGCCGGCGGGAGGCTGCGCTGCGCGAGGTCGGTCTGCACTTCGTGGGGGCGGGCATCTCCGGTGGCGAGGAGGGTGCCCTCAAGGGACCGAGCATCATGCCCGGTGGCAGCCCCGAGTCGTATGCCGCGCTCGGCCCGTTGCTGGAGGACATCTCCGCCAAGGTCGACGGGGAGCCGTGCTGCGCCTACATGGGCACCGACGGCGCCGGCCACTTCGTCAAGATGGTGCACAACGGCATCGAGTATGCCGACATGCAGTTCATCGCCGAGGCTTACGACGTCCTCACCGCGGCCGGGATGACCGCCCGGGAGGTCTCGGATGTCTTCCGCGAGTGGAACACCGGCGACCTGGACTCCTATCTGATCGAGATCACCTCGGAGGTGCTCGACCAGGAGGTGGACGGCAGACCGCTCGTCGAGGTGATCATGGACCAGGCCGAGCAGAAGGGGACCGGCCGCTGGACCGTGCAGATCGCCCTCGAACTCGGGGTGCCGGTCAACACGATCGCCGAGTCCGTCTTTGCCCGCTCCACCTCCGGCCACACGGCCCTGCGCGAGGCCTCCCAGGGGCTGACCGGCCCGGACCGCACGATCAGCGTCGACGACCGGGCGGCTCTCGTCGACGCGGTGCGCGCCGCGCTGTGGAGCTCCAAGGTGGTGGCCTACGCCCAAGGGTTGGACCAGATCCGCACCGCCAGTGAGACCTACGGCTGGGACGTCAACATCTCCGAGGTGGCCCGCATCTGGCGCGGCGGCTGCATCATCCGGGCCAAGCTGCTCGAGCGGATCCGGCAGGAGTATGCCGGCGCGAACCTGGCCACGCTGCTGGCCGCGCCGAGCGTGGCGGCCGAGCTGGGCAACTCCCAGGACGCGTGGCGGCACGTCGTCGCGGTGGCGACGGAGGCCGGGGTGCCCGTGCCCGGCTTCTCCGCCGCGTTGGCCTACTACGACACGGTCCGCTCGCCGCGGCTGCCCGCCTCCCTGGTGCAGGGGCTGCGCGACTTCTTCGGAGCGCACACCTATCAGCGCATCGACAAGCCGGGCACCTTCCACACGCTGTGGTCCGGTGACCGGAGCGAGGTGGAGATCTGAGTGGCCGCCACCCATCGCCTCCTTCCCGTGGTCGCGGTCTCCCAGGCGGGGGCGCCGCCGACACCGCCTGCCAACCTCCTCACCGCAGACCGGGTCCTCCAGATCGCCGAGCGGGTCGACGCCCACCAGGACGTCTCGCCCGAGATCGCTGCCCTGATCGAGCAGGTGACCGTCCACCTGCCCGCTGAGGGCAGGTTGGGCGTGGCCTACTCCGGCGGCGTCGACTCCACCACCCTGCTGGCCGTCGCTGTCCGGGAGCTGGGCGCGGACCGGACTGTCGGCATACTCGGGGTCTCTCCCAGCCTGGCCACCGCCGAGCGCGCAGCCGCCCACGACGTCGCCAGCCAGATCGGGGTCGGCGTCGTCGAGGTGCCCACGGACGAGGGGTCCTCGCAGGCCTATCGCGCGAACGGGCCCGACCGCTGTTTCCACTGCAAGGACGAGCTGTTCACCCGGATCGGTGACGACGTCGCCGCGGCGCACGGGCTCACCGCGATCAGCTATGGCGAGAACGCCGACGACGCGATCCGGCCCGATCGTCCGGGTGCCCGGGCGGCGACCGAGCACCTGGTGCTCCGTCCGCTGGCCGACGCGGGGCTGACCAAGGCCGACGTGCGTGCGGTGGCGGCGGCCCTGGGCCTGCCCAACGCGGACAAGCCGGCGGCCCCCTGCCTGGCCTCGCGGATCCCGCACTTCAAGGAGGTCACCCCCGAGAAGCTGACCCAGATCGACCGGGCCGAGGCGGCCGTGCGCGCCCTGGGCTTCTCGGACTGTCGGGTGCGCCACCATGACGACGTCGCACGGCTGGAGCTGACCGACCACGAGCTGGCCCGCGCGGCCGACCCGCAGGTGCGGGCCGCCCTGGTCGAGGGCGTGCGCGCCGCCGGCTTCCGGTTTGTGGCACTGGACCTGGTCGGCATCCAGTCCGGCGCCTTCACGATGCCTCTGGTCACCCGTGACTGACTTCCCCCACACACAGAGCGCGCCGGGTGGCAGTCTCGAGGGGATCGCGGAGTTCGACTTTGACCGGGCCGCGCGACGCGGCTATCCCGAGGCGGTGCTCTGCGAGGGCAAGACGATGGAGCACCTGGTCGCGATCGCCCGGGCAGTCGGTGAGCGGGGCAGCACCAACGGTCACCAGCCCCTGGGCACGATCCTGTTCACCCGGGCGTCCGCCACCCAGGCGGAGGCCGTCTGCCGGGAGCTGCCCGACGCGGTCCACGACCCGGTGGCCCGGATCATCGCCTGGCCGGGACCAGTGCCGGAACCCAGCGGAGGCACCGTCCTGGTGCTCTGCGCCGGGACTGCCGACATCCCGGTCGCGAGAGAGGCACTGCTCACCGCCCAGCACCTCGGCAGGCCGGCCGAGCTGGTCGTCGACGTCGGCGTCGCCGGACTGCACCGCATCCTGGCCCGCGTCGACCAGATCGCTGCCGCCTCTGCCATCGTCGTGGTGGCCGGCATGGACGGCGCCCTGGCCAGCGTGGTCGCCGGTCTGGCGTCAGCACCGGTGATCGGCGTGCCCACCTCAGTCGGTTATGGGGCGGCACTGGATGGTCTGGCCCCGCTGCTCTCGATGCTCAATGCGTGCGCTCCAGGGGTCGCCGTGGTCAACATCGACAACGGCTATGGCGCCGGGCACCTCGCAGCGCAGATCGCCGCCGGAGGCTGACCCGAGGCAGGTGAGCGCCCGGCATACGGCATCTGACACCGAAGGGTCGCTGTGGGCTTGCTAGCCCGCAACGACCCTCCGGTTCGAAGGACGAGGTCAGTCAGACAACAGGCCCAGCGCGTCCGGCAGCCACATCGACAGGGGTGAGATGTAGGTGACGAGCAGCAGGCCGACCGCCAGTGCGAGCAGGAACCAGAGCAGTTTGGCGACGACCGGTTCGATGCCCATCCCGGCGACCCGGGCGCCGACGAACAGCACGTTGCCCACGGGCGGGGTGATCACGCCGATGGAGAGGGCGTAGACGATCACCGTGCCGAAGTGGACCGGATCCATGTCGAACGTCGTGACGATCGGCAGGAAGATCGGCGTGAAGATCAGGATCGCCGGCGTCGGGTCCATGAACGTGCCGACCATGAGCAGGACCACCAGCATCATGAACAGGATGATCTGCGGGCTGTCGGAGATCCCCAGCATGAACTCGGAGACAGCGTTGGGGATGTGCGAGAACGACATCACGAACGATAGGGCCGTCGAGACACCGACCAGCAGCATGATGATCGCCGTGGTCCGAGCGGCGTCCAGCAGCGCCTTCGGCAGGTCCGACCACTTGATGGTCCGATAGATGAAGCCCAGCACCAGGCAGTAGACGACCGCGATGGCCGAGGACTCGGTGGCGGTGAAGAAGCCCGCCACGATGCCACCGACCACGATGATGATCATCAGCAGCGAGGGGACCGCCCGCCAGATCACCAGCAGTCCCTCCTTGAAGGTCACGTGCTGGGATGCCTGCGGCGTGCTGAACCGGCGGTAGGTCAGCATCACCACGATGATGCAGGCCAGGGCCCAGATCAGGCCGGGGATCACCCCGGCCATGAACAGGGCGCTGACCGAGGCCCCGCTGACCAGGGAGTAGACGATGAAGGTGTTGCTCGGCGGGATCAGCATGCCGGCCGGGGCGGAGGCCACGTTGACAGCTGCCGACCACTTGGGGTCGTAGCCGTCCTCCTTCATGCGCGGCGTCATCACCGTGCCGATGGCGGCGGCGGCTGCCACCGCGGCACCACTGACCGCTCCGAACATCGCGTTGGCCACGACGTTGGTGTTGGCCAGGCTGGCCGGCGTCTTGCCTACCAGGACCTTGGCAGCGTCGATGAGCCGCCCGGCGATGCCGCCGGTGTTCATCAGCACTCCGGCGAGCACGAAGAACGGGATCGCCAACAGGGTGAAGCTGTTGATGCCGGTGAACAACCGCTGGCTGGAGACCAGCGCGGCCTTCTCGAAGTCGAGCAGCACGATCGCTGCGAAGAAGGAGCCGAGCCCGATGCTGACCGCGATCGGGACCGAGAAGACGATGCCGAGGGCGATCGTCGCGACGAGGATGATGGCAGCTAGCGCAATGGGATCCATGGGTCACACCACCTGGGGGTTCTCGTCGTGAGCGATGGCTTCCTCGGTGTTCCGCAGGACGGCCTGAAGGTGATAAAGCGCATAGAAGGTGATAATCACCCCGACGATCGGCATCGCGAGATACATCACCCCGACCTGGGTGGGCAGGGCACTGAGCGACTGGTTCCAGGCACCGTTCGCGGCGCGGAGCCCGCCATAGACCAGCACCGCCAGCGCAAACAGGATGATGCTGAGCTGGACCACGATGGCGACCACCTTCTGGGCGCCGGTAGCGAACTTGGTGACCACGAAGTCGACCGCGATGTGACCGCGCTCGGAGAAGACCAGGGCGGTGGCGAAGAGCCCCACCCACACGAAGGTGTAGCGGGCCAGCTCCTCCGTCCAGGCGCTCGGGCTGTTGAGGACCTGGCGGCTGAACACCTGCCAGACCACGACCAGCACGAGCAGTGCGAACAGGACGACCGAGGCAAACTTCAGCACCTGGTCCAGTCCCCGTTTGATGGGTTCCATGTCAGCCCTCCTGCTCCGGCGCGGCGGCGCGGATCTTGTCATAGAGCTCTCGTTGCACAGGAGTGGTCAGGAACTCGTCGGCCAGGGGCGCCAGAGCATCCTTCACCTCCTGCTGATCCAGCTCCAGGTAGGTGGCTCCACCGGCCTTGGTGGCCTCGATGGCCTCGTCCGTGGCCGCACCCCACAGCGTGGTGTGGTCCTGGTAGGTGTTGATCCACTCGTCCTCGAGGAGCTGCCGGTCGGCCGGGTCCAGCCTCTCGAGCATCTCCGTGCTGGCCACCATGTAGTCGAGGCCGACGAGGTGGTTGGTGTTCGTGAAGAAGGGTGCGACCTCGTAGTGGTTCTGCGTGTAGTAGGAGACCTCGTTGTTCTCTGCTCCGTCGAGGACACCGGACTGCAGCGCGGTGTAGACCTCACCGAAGGCCATCGGGGTGGGCGAGCCACCCAGCGCCCGGATCATGGCGAGGTTGAGCTCACTCTCCTGGACGCGGATCTTCACCCCGTCCAGGTCCGCCAGTGAGGAGATCTCGTTCTTGACGTAGACGTGTCGCGACCCCTGGGTGAAGCCGCCCATCACCGTCAGATCGTTGCTGTCCTCCAGCGAGGTGTAGAGCTCGCCGACGATCTCGGGGTCGTGCACCACGGGCATCTGGTGCTCGACCGAGTCGAAGACGCCCGGCATGTTGAGCACCAGGAAGTCTTCGCTCAGGTTCTCCATCTGGGACCCGGAGATGATGCCGAGGTCGATGATGTTGTCGCTGAGCAACTGCAGCACCTCAGCCTGTGCGCCGAGGGTCTCGTTGGGGAAGATGTCCAGGCGCAGGCGCCCGTCGGTCTGCTCCTCGAGCCGGTCGCTGTAGTTCGCCAACGCGATGTAGGAAGGGTGGGTCTCCGTCTGGTTCAGCGCCACCCGGAGGATGGTCACATCGCCACTCCCGCCGTCGCTACAGGCGGTGAGTCCGAACCCGACCGCCAATACCGACACTAGCGATACGATCCGCTTTCTCATGAGCGTCCTTCCGTCCCAGGGACTGCTTGCGGGTCACCCTAGGGCAGCGCCGTCGCCGGGTCTATAGGACTGGCCCGACAACCTCGTTTCGGTGCGCCCGCGGCCGGGGGTGGTGGGGCACCCCCGACCGCCGCGACGGCCGGCTCTGCACCGGGCAGAGCCCACCGCGTCAGCAGGTGACGGCGCCCTCGGAGGCGGACCCGACCAGCTTGACGTATTTGGCGAGCACGCCACGGGCGGCCCGGTCCGGCGGAGGCGGCGGAGTCCACACGCCGCGACGCTGGGTGAGTATGTCGGCGCTCACCTCGACGTCCAGGGTCCCCTGCGCAACGTCCAGGACGATGGGGTCACCGTCCTCGACCAGGGCGATCGGACCGCCCTCGGTGGCCTCGGGTGCGATGTGCCCTACACACAGCCCGGTGGTGCCGCCGGAGAAGCGGCCGTCGGTGACCAGCAGCACGTCCTTGCCCAGGCCAGCCCCCTTGATGGCGCCGGTGATCGCGAGCATCTCGCGCATCCCGGGGCCGCCCTTGGGGCCCTCGTAGCGGATGACCACGACGTCACCCGCCGAGATCGTGCCGTTCTCCAGAGCGTCCATCGCCGCACGCTCCCCGTCAAAGACGCGCGCGGTCCCGCGGAACACCTCGGAGTCGAAGCCGGCGGACTTCACCACCGCGCCACCGGGAGCCAACGACCCCTGCAGGATCGTGAGGCCGCCCGTCTTGTGGATCGGGTTCTCCAGCGCGCGGAGCACCGTGCCGTCCAGATCCGGCGGGGGCACGTCCGCGAGGTTCTCGGCGACCGTGCGACCTGTCACCGTGAGGCAGTCACCGTGCAGCAGGCCCGCGTCGAGCAGCGCCTTCATGACCACCGGGATGCCGCCCACCCGGTCGACATCGACCATCACGTGCTGCCCGAAAGGCTTGACGTCGGCCAGGTGCGGCACCCTGGCGCCGATGCGGCGGAAGTCGTCGAGGGTCAGCTCGACATCGGCTTCGTGGGCGATCGCCAGCAGGTGCAGCACCGCGTTGGTCGACCCGCCAAAGGCCATCACGACCGCGATGGCGTTCTCGAAGGCCTCTTTGGTCATGATCTGCCGTGCCGTGATGCCCTGACGGAGCATCCCCACCACGGCCCGTCCCGAGGCCCGGGCGATCCCGTCGCGGCGCCGGTCGGTGGCCGGTGGGGCCGCCGATCCGGGCAACGCCATGCCCATCGCCTCGGCGACGGCGGCCATCGTGTTGGCGGTGTAGAACCCGCCGCAGGCACCCTCACCCGGGCAGATCGCCCGTTCGATCGCGTCGACGTCCTCGCGGGACATCAGCCCGGCCGAGCACGCCCCGACGGCCTCGAAGGCGTCGATGATGGTGACCTCGCGGGTCGACCCGTCGGAGAGCTTCGCCTGCCCGGGAAGGATCGTGCCGGCATACACAAAAGCAGCGGCCAGATCCAGCCTCGCGGCAGCCATCAGCATCGCCGGCAGCGACTTGTCACAGCCAGCCAGCAGCACGGAGCCGTCCAGCCGCTCGGCCGACATGACGGTCTCGACCGAGTCGGCGATCACCTCGCGGGAGACGAGGGAGTAGTGCATGCCCTCGTGCCCCATCGAGATGCCGTCGGAGACAGAGATGGTCGCGAACTCCAGCGGGTAGCCGCCGGCCTCGTGCACCCCGTCCTTGGCGGCCTTGGCCAACCGGTCGAGCGAGAGGTTGCACGGGGTGATCTCGTTCCACGACGAGGCGACCCCGACCTGGGGCTTGGCGAAGTCATCGTCGCCGAGCCCGACCGCCCGGAGCATGCCGCGTGCCGCGGTCTTCTCCAGCCCGTCGGTGACGTCGCGCGACCGAGGTTTGGGGTCGATCGCGGACTGGCTGTCTGTGCTGGTCACCTGGTTGCAGTCCCCTCGACATAGTCGGAGTCGTGGCTCTTGACCCAGGACATCATCCCGCGCAGCTCACGACCGACCTCCTCGATGGGGTGGGTCTCGCCCTCGGCACGCAGCTTCTTGAACTCCGGTGCCCCGGCGTCCTGGTCGGCAATGAACCGGGCCGCGAAGCTGCCGTTGCGCACGTCCTCGAGCACGGCCTGCATGTTCTGCTTGACCTTGTCGTCGATGACGCGCGGGCCGGAGACGTAGTCGCCGTACTCCGCGGTGTCCGACACCGACCAGCGCTGCTTGGCGATGCCGCCCTCATACATCAGGTCGACGATCAGCTTGAGCTCGTGCAGGCACTCGAAGTAGGCGACCTCGGGCTGGTAGCCAGCCTCGGTCAGGGTCTCGAAGCCCTTCATGATGAGCTCGCTGACGCCACCGCAGAGGACGGCCTGCTCACCGAACAGGTCGGTCTCGGTCTCCTCGGTGAAGGTGGTCTTGATGCCGCCCGCGCGCAGCCCACCGATGGCCGCGGCATAGGACAGCGCCAGGTCCCACGCGTGCCCGCTGGCGTCCTGCTCCACGGCGACTAGGACCGGCACACCCCGCCCGTCGACATACTCCCGGCGCACCAGGTGACCGGGACCCTTCGGAGCGACCATGCACACGTCCACCCCGGCCGGCGGCGTGATGTAGTCGAACCGGATGTTGAAGCCGTGGCTGAAGAAGAGCGCGTCACCCTCCTCCAGGTGCGGCTCGACGGCCTCGGCATAGAGCTTGCGCTGGGTGTGGTCCGGCGTGAGGATCATGATCACGTCGGCCTCCTGCGCGGCCTGCGTCGGGGTCACCACGCGCAGCCCCTCCGCCTCGGCCTTGGCGCGCGAGCGCGAGGTCTCGGGCAGCCCGACGCGCACGTCCACCCCGGAGTCCCGCAGCGACAGCGCGTGCGCGTGCCCCTGGCTGCCGTAGCCGATGACCGCGACCGATCGGTCCTGGATCAGGGACAGGTCGGCATCGGCGTCGTAGTACATCTTGGCCATCAGAAGTCGTTCTCCTTTTCCCCAATTTTTGGGGAGGTTTCGTAGGTGGCTCACGCATTTTTGCAGGGGTTTCGTGGGTGGCTCACGCATTTTTGCAGGGGTTTCGTAGGTGGCTCCCCCATTCTTGGGGAGGTTTCGTCGCAGGCTCGCGAGACCTTGGGGAGGTTAGGCCCAGGCTGCTGCCATCGCGCCGACCGGGCGCGGGCCGTGGTCGTTGATCGCCCACAGCTGGTCGCGGATCGCGGTCGAGTCCGACAGCTCCTCGATGTGGATGACCTCGATGAGCTTGTCCAGCTGGTTGGTGACCTTGTGCAGCTGGTCCTCGCCGACGTTGATGATGATCGTCATCCGGGAGACCTTGGGGTCCTCGGTGGGGCCGACGACCAGGTGGTCGATGTTGAAGCTGCGGCGGGCGAACAGGACCGAGACCCGGGCCAGGACGCCGGGGTTGTTCTCGACCAGGACAGAGAGTGCGTGGCGGCTCATGTTGTGCTCCTTGTAGGTGCTGCGGTGCGCGGTGGTCGCGCGGTGTGGGTGCCCCTGTGGGCGGTGCTGTTGGCCGACGACGCTGTCGGCAGATCTCGGATGTCCGGCCCTCACCCGGACTCAGCTAATCAAGAGGCCGGCGTGGGTGCTCATCAGTCGTCCTCCTCGAACTGCGGGGCCAGGTCGCGGGCGTGCTTGATGTCGTCGTTGCTGGTGCCGGAGGCGACCATTGGCCAGACCATGGCGTCCTGGTGGACCCGGAAGTCCACGACGACCGGCACGTCGTTGATCTCCATCGCGGCCTCGATCGTGCGATCGATGTCGGCCGGGTCGTCGCAGCGCAGGGCCTCACAGCCATAGGCGCGTGCCAGCATGACGAAGTCGGGCACCTGGACCGGGGTCCGGCTGGCCGGATCGGTCGGCGTGCCGCGCAACCCGGTGTGGCTGTAGCGCTCGTTGTAGAAGAGCGACTGCCACTGGCGGACCATGCCGAGGGCCCCGTTATTGATGATGGCGACCTTGATCGGGATGCCCTCCACCGAGCAGGTGGCCAGCTCCTGGTTGGTCATCTGGAAGCAGCCGTCGCCATCGATCGCCCAGACCGTGGCGTCCGGCCGGCCGACCTTGGCACCCATCGCCGCCGGCACCGCAAAGCCCATCGTCCCGAGCCCACCGGAGTTGATCCAGGTGCGCGGACGCTCGAAGCCGAGGTAGTGCGCCGCCCACATCTGGTGCTGCCCGACGCCCGAGGTGTAGACCGTCTCCGGACCGGAGATCGCACCGATCCGCTGGATCACCTGCTGGGGAGCGGCCTCACCCCCGGGTGCCGCGTCATACGACAGCGGATAGCGCGCCCGGGTGGCCTCGCAGAACGCGACCCACGCGGCATAGTCGGGGACCGTGCCACCCTCGACCCGCGAGCGGAACTCCGCCGCCAGCGCGGCGATCGTAGGCCGGCAGTCACCGACGAGCGCCACCTCCGCCGCGCGCACCTTGCCGATCTCGGCGGGGTCGATGTCGGCGTGGATCACCCGCGCGTGCGGGGCGAACGACTCGCGCACCCCAGTGACCCGGTCGTCGAAACGCGCACCCAGGCTGATGATCAGGTCGGACTTCTGCAGGGCGGCCACCGCCGCGACCGTGCCGTGCATCCCGGGCATCCCCAGGTGCTGCGGGTGGCTGTCCGGGAAGGCCCCGCGCGCCATCAGCGTGGTGACCACGGGCATGCCCGTCAGCTCGGCCAGCGTCTGCAGCTCGCGGTGCGCGCCGGCCCGGATCGTGCCGCCACCGACATAGAGCACCGGGCGACGCGACGACAGCATCAGCGAGACCGCGTCACGGATCGCCTCAGGAGCGGCATCGAGCACGGGCTTGTAGCCCGGGAGCCGCAGGTCGCTGTCGGTCAGGCGCGTGGTCTCGGCGACCAGCGCATCCTTGCTGATGTCGACCAGCACGGGGCCAGGTCGGCCGCTGGCCGCCAGGCGGAAGGCGCTGGCCACGGTCGGGCCGATCAGGGCCGGGTCGGTCACCAGGAAGCTGTGCTTGGTGACCGGCATCGTGATCGAGCGGATGTCAGCTTCCTGGAAGGCGTCCGAGCCCATCGCGGTGCTGGGGACGTTGCCGGTGATCGCGACCATCGGGACCGAGTCCATGTTGGCGTCGGCGAGGGGCGTCACCAGGTTGGTGGCACCCGGACCACTGGTCGCCAGGCAGACACCGACCTTGCCCGTCGCGGCGGCATACCCCTGGGCGGCGTGGCCGGCGCCCTGCTCGTGCCGGACCAGGATGTGGCGCAGCTCGGGACGCTGGTAGAGCGTGTCGTAGAGCGGCAGCACCGCTCCCCCCGGGAGCCCGAAGATGTGCTCGGTCCCCACTCGCAGCAGCGCGTCTACCAGCGCCTCGGAGCCGGTCGTCGTGCTGGAGGGCGCCGGCTGGTGGCCGGTCGCGGTGGTGGCGGGCTGAGCGGTCATGGCTTCCCGTGGCTTCTTTCCTGGAGGTGGTGGGCTGGTTAGGGCATTAAAAAAACCCCCGGCCCGGGTGGGCAAGCGGAGGTAGGACGCGTCTCGGTAAGTGGCTACCGGGTGACGCGCCCTGTCATAATAAGTACGAGGCCGTAATGCATATGCACACCATGCCCTCATGGACCAGCGTCCTGTCAAGGGAAATGATGTGTGATGCGGGTCACAGACCCTGTATGACGGGGCGCCAGAGCGCAAAGACCCTCCCGCACGCAGCGGGAGGGTCTTCGTCAGTCACGAGCTTTCGGCGAATGCTCTGCGTTCAGCTCCAGAAGGTCCGGACGGTTCAACCGTCAGGACGCGATCTCGTCGTCCTGGGGGTCGTTGCCCGGAACCTGCTCGTCGAGCCCCATGTAGTAGGCGTGCTCGATGTGCGCACCGACCTCGGCGTCGATCTTGGTCCAGTAGGCGAAGACCCGGGAGAGCACCGGCTCCACGACACCGGTGAGGCTGCCGACGACGGTCTGGACCAGCCCCTGTCGCTCCTCCTCGGTGTAGACCTCACGGACCAGGGTGTGCGCCTGCCCGAAGTCGTCGTCCTCCGGGTGCAGCGTGTAGGCCGCCCGCACGAGCGAGCCGTCGGCCTCCCACCCGCTGTCGCTGACACTCTGCTGGTCGGCGTAGGGCCGGCCGTAGGAGTTGGGCGCATAGACGGGCGCGTTGCCGCTGTGGTGGAACTGCATCGCACCCTCCTTGTCATAGGAGTTGACCTTCGACTTTGGCGCGTTCACCGGCAGCTGGCTGAAGTTGGTGCCGAGCCGGTTGCGCTGGGCGTCCGGGTAGGAGAACACGCGACCCAGCAGCATCTTGTCCGGGGACAGGCCGGTGCCCGGCACGGTGTTCGACGGGCTGAACGCCGCCTGCTCGATCTCGGCGTAGTGGTTGGTCGGGTTCTCGTTGAGCGTGAACCGACCGACCGGGATCCGCGGGTAGTCCTTCTTGGACCAGGTCTTGGTCAGGTCGAACGGGTTGAAGCGGTAGTCCTTGGCCTCCTCGTAGGGCATGATCTGCACCTCGAGCCGCCAGCTGGGGAACTCCTCGTTCTCGATCGCGTCGAACAGGTCGCGGCGGTGGAAGTCACCGTCCACACCGGCCAGGGTGGTCGCGTCCTCGTTGGACATGTTGTGCACGCCCTGGTCGGACAGGAAGTGATACATCACCCAGAACTTCTCGCCCTCCTCGTTGACCCACATGTAGGCGTGTGAGGAGTAGCCGTTCATCTCGCGCCAGCTGCGCGGCAGGCCCCGGGGACCCATCAGGTAGGCCACTTGGTGGGCCGACTCCGGCGACAGCGTCCAGAAGTCCCACTGCATGTTGCCGCTGCGCAGGCCCGAGTCGGGGGTGCGCTTCTGGGAGTGGATGAAGTCAGGGAACTTCATCGGGTCACGGACGAAGAAGATCGGGGTGTTGTTGCCGACCATGTCGAAGTTGCCCTCGTCGGTGTAGAACTTCAGCGCGAAGCCGCGCACGTCGCGCCAGGTGTCGGGCGAGCCGAGCTCACCGGCGACGGTGGAGAAGCGGGCCAGCATCCGGGTCTTGGCGCCCGGTTGCAGGAAGGAGGCCTTGGTGAACCTGCTGACGTCCTCCGTCACCACGAACTCACCGAAGGCGCCGGAGCCCTTGGCGTGCGGGCTGCGCTCCGGGATGCGCTCGCGGTCGAAGCGCGCCAGCTTCTCGACGAGCGCAACGTCGTGCAGCATCAGCGGGCCGTTGGACCCCAGGCTCAGCGAGTGGCTGTCGGACTCCCGCGGCGCGCCGCTCTCATGGGTCCCCCCGGAGTATGTCGAGTGCTCAGTCATGCCTTCTCCTCTTGTGGTGGCGGTGGTGCAGGGTGGTGGTTGCTTGTGGTTCAGGTGGTCGTGCTGCAGGTCGCGCAGAGCCCGGAGTAGGTCACATCCGCGGTCTGCACGGTGAAGCCCTGGGTGTCGGACGGCTGGAGGCACGGGGCGTGCCCCACGGCGCAGGGCACGTCGGCCAGGGCGCCGCACTGACGACACAGCAGGTGATGGTGGTTGTCCAGCAGGTCCAGCTCATAGAGCGCTCGCGTGCCCACCAGCATGCTGCGCACGAGGCCGGCATCGGTCAACGCGTGGAGCACGTCATAGACCGCCTGGCGGGAGACCGTGTGGTCCTCCACCTCATCGAGCAGGGCGCGGACGTGGTCGGCCGAGACGTGCGGGTGGTCCGCGAGGACCTCGAGGACCATCAGGCGGGGCCGCGTGACCCGCAGGCCGGCGGCACGCAGGCGCGACGCGGGATCGAGTCTGTCGTGGACCACGCTCACGCCCTCATCCCCTCTCAACACAGTCTGCCAACACCCTCTACGGGCCTTCTCTGGACTAAGTCCAGTTTACCTGCTTTCTGGATTAAGTCCAATCAAGCCACCGGTTCCACCACGCCGACCCTGCTGGGGGCGGCCCTGGCGCCCGGCTCACCGGGGTGCGCCTGACGAATCGGTGAGCGGACGGCATACTTGTCGACATGGCCGATCACTTTGACGTCGTTGTTCTCGGTGCTGGTCCCGGTGGGTATGTCGCGGCGATCCGCGCGTCCCAGCTCGGGAAGACGGTCGCCGTCGTGGAGAAGCAGTACTGGGGCGGGGTCTGTCTCAACGTCGGCTGCATCCCCTCCAAGGCGCTGATCAAGAACGCTGAGCTGGCGCACACGCTGGCGCACGACAAGGAGAAGTTCGGCATCGAGGGTGACGCCACGATGTCCTACGGCCCGACGCACAAGCGCAGCCGCCAGGTGTCCGCGGGCATCGTCAAGGGCGTGCACTTCCTGATGAAGAAGAACAAGATCACCGAGGTCGACGGGTGGGGGACCCTGACCTCCAGCACCTCGATGAACGTCGAGCTGGGCGACGGCGGCAGCCAGGAGCTCACCTTCGACCACCTGATCCTGGCCACCGGCGCCACCACCCGGATGATCCCGGGCGTGGAGGTCAGCGACAACGTGGTGACCTATGAGGAGCAGATCCTCGACGAGAACCTCCCCGGCTCGATCGTCATCGCCGGCTCCGGCGCCATCGGCGTCGAGTTCGCCTACGTCATGGCCAACTTCGGCGTCGACGTCACCATCGTGGAGTTCCTGGACCGGATGGTCCCCACCGAGGACGTCGACGTGTCCAAGGAGCTGCTCAAGCACTACAAGAAGCTCGGCGTCAAGGTGATGCTCAAGACCAAGGTCGAGTCCGTCGAGGACACCGGCAGCGGCGTGAAGGTGACGGTCAGCCCCGCCGACGGAGGCGACTCTCAGGTGATCGAGGCCGACCGGCTGCTGTCCGCGATCGGCTTCGCCCCCCGCCTGGAGGGCTACGGGCTGGAGACGATCGGGGTCGAGACCACCGAGCGCGGCGCCATCGCGGTCGACGGCCGCGGTCGCACCAACATCGACAACGTCTATGCGATCGGTGACGTCACCGCCAAGCTGATGCTGGCGCACACCGCCTCGTTCATGGGGATCGTCGCCGCCGAGACCATCGCCGGCGCGGACACCCAGGAGATCGACTTCGACTTCATCCCGCGCGCGACCTACTGCCACCCGCAGATCGCCTCCATGGGATACAGCGAGGAGCAGGCCAAGGAGAAGGGCTACGACGTCAAGACGTCGAAGTTCCCGTTCTCCGCCAACGGTAAGGCCCAGGGCCTCGGCGACGCGGTCGGCTTCGTCAAGATCGTCGCGGACGCCGAGCACCACGAGATCATCGGCGCCCACCTCATCGGCCCGGACGTCACCGAGCTGCTGCCGGTCCTCAATGCCGCGCAGACCTGGGACCTGACCGCCGACGAGCTCTCCCGCGTCGTCTTCGCGCACCCGACCCTGGGCGAGGCGGTCATGGAGGCGCTGCACGGCGTCGCCGGCCACATGATCCACCTCTGATCGATCCGTATGCCGCCCGCTTCCTCACCAGGTCCCTCGCCTGATCACCTGGGGCCCGGTGAGGTCACCCGTCTTGGGTTCGACCGCACCGGCAAGGCCTGGGTCGTCGGCGTCTGTGCCGCAGTCGGGCTGCTGCTGGGGCTCGCCATCCGCCCCGTCGCCGAGTCCGCGACCGGGCTGGACTGGGTGCCCTTCCAGGGTCCACTGCGGCTCATCGCCTCGGCCGACCACCCATGGGTCGGCTGGCTTCTGGCAGTCCTCGGGATCATCGCTGGTCTCGTCTTCGCCGCGGTGATCATCCACCAGTCCCCCGTGCTGCACGTCGGGAGCGACCAGATCCGGGTCGACCAGAAGGGGCAGGTGCGCACCATCCGGCGCGCGCAGGTGGCCACCGTCTACCGCGACGGGAGCGATCTCGTGCTGGAGACCGAACAGGGCCGCACCCTCTTCCGCGGTGATGTCGAGGGCGGCAAGGGCGCGGTCCGGGAGGCCTTCATCGCTCGTGGCTACCCCTGGGACGCCGAGCCGAGCTGAGACGTGCCCTCGGAACTCGCCGATCGCTGAACCGCAGCCCGACCTGGGATCGTCTCGCATGGCCGTCACCACCGAGTTGGGTCAGGCTCGACGAGGACCGGCCACTCTCCCCCGTCGTCACCGCGCGCTTCGCCAGCGAGCGCCGCGTGACCGGGAGTGCCTTTCTAGTGTGGTCGTGGCGGGTCCGGAACGTCGGTTTTCGAACGAGCCGGCAACGGGTGGTGAGCGGTTGGCGCTGGAGTCAGTGTCGTCACCGTTGTGCCCTCTCGGATTCCGTCGGTGTCCGCGGACAGGTCACGGTGCCGCGGCGACGATCTCGAGCACTGCGGCGGCGATCTCCTCGGGGATGACCGACATCATGGTGTGCGGGACATCCATGGTGATCGTCTGGGATGGATCGAAACGCCCGATCAAAGCCTGCTGCTGGTCGCGGATGGCCTGGCGGAGCTCATCGCCGTCCTCTCCGGGCGGCCCCCCTAGGACCTCGGTGACGAAGATGGTGCCGGGGACGTCGGGGATGCCGTCGAGGGCGGACTGCGCGATGTCGTAGGCGCCGTAGTGGTCGATCTGCTCTTTCGAGTCCTTCCAGGCATCCTCGGGGAGCCTCCACTCCTCAGGCAGGAGCTGGTCCAACGCAAGCTCGTCCTGCAGCGTCGGATCCAGCAGCACGACGCCAGCGACGTCGTCGGGATAGGTCCCTGCATAGGTGTAGGCGACCAAGCCTCCGAACGACCCACCGAGGAGGACGACGGGAGTCTCTAACCCCAACTCTTCGACCAGTGCGTGCAGGTCCGTGACGGTCTCGGACACCGGGATGGGGCCCTCTTGCCCGCTGCTTCGGCCGACGTTGGTGCGCTCGTACTCGCAGTAGGTCGTCTGGGTGCCGATGCGTTGCTGCATTTCTGGGGCGTGCGCCCACGAGACCGAGTCGGTCGGCTGGATCATCCCATGCAGGTAGATGACTGCAGGTGAACCGGTGCCATAGCAGGTGGCCTTGAGCAGACGGCCCTCTGCCACCTCGATGCGGTCATTGAACCAGGGTTCACCCGGCCCGGCATGACCGGTGGATGTCGTCGCCGTGCTGTCCGGAGGCGGGGCCACGGTGGCGTCCGCCGCCGACGTCAGCGTGCTGTCGGCGGCCGGTGCCACCGTGGGGGAAGCGGTCCCGCCGTCGCCGCAACCGGCCACCATCAGGATGACCGCGATCACGGCCGCCCCGGAACTCGTCGAGTTCATGGCGGACCCCTTTCTCGTGCGACTGGATCGTCTCGGCGCTCCTGGTCGTGTCGGCAAGTCTCGGCGAGTGTGCCCGGCAGGGTCTAGCGAGACGTACCGCTGAGTGACACACTCGGATAAGAGTCGCCGCGAAGAGAGACGCCGATGGATGACCGCACCGTGCTCGGACGCGTGTTGCTCCTTCTGAGCGCGGTGAGCGACGGGGACGATCCGGTCAGCCTGGCCGAACTGACGCGGAGGACCGGCCTGCCCAAGGCGACGGCACGGCGGATCGCCGAGGACCTGGCGGTGCGGGGCGCGTTGACTCGCAGTCCGGACGGCTACGCAGTCGGCTCGGCTATCTACACGCTCTCCTCACGGCTGACGGAACGGCGTGACGTGCGGGTGAGCGCCACCCCACGGTTGGCGGAGCTCCAGCGCCGGACCAACGCCCCCTACGTGTGGATGGTTGACACGTCCGACCCCCTACAGGTGTCGTTGATCGGCGCGCTGTATGCCCGGGGGCTCGAGTCCGCAGCCGGCACCTGGCCTCGCCAGGTCTGCGATCCTGCGATCCTGACCACAGCACTGGGCCGCGTGCTGCTGGCCTTTCGGCCCGAGACAGCGGAGGCACTGCTGGCACGCGGTGTGCCCCGGATCACGGCGGCGACGGTGACCCACCCCCGCCTTCTGCACGAGCAACTAGACCGAGCGGCACAGGATGGCTACGCCCTGGAACACGAGCAGGTCAGGTTGGGATGGTCTTGCCTGGCATTGCCGGTCCGGACCCAGGGCGGCGGAGGGGCGGTGCTGGGGCTGGTGACTCCGAGTCACTCACTGAAGGCCCGGGCGATGCTCGAGGTGCTGAGGGACGTGGCCGATGACAACTCTTGGCGCTTGGCGCACCAGCCCGAGCGCCGTGCTCACTCCTTGGAGTCCGCGCGATTTCGGCCTGGGGTCAGCGGCGCCGACGCAGTGCGTTCTGGACAGGCGACGACACCAAGCCGCTGACGTCACCGCCGAGTGTGGCCACTCGGAGACCAATGCGCTACCGACGTGTTGCCGTGCACGACCTGCGCGGTGAGCTGGACCTGCTCGGCTGACGGATCCGCGGGGGCGGGTGCACTATCGTTCCGCTATGGCGCGTCAGTTTCAGTTCCGCACCGAGGGCGGCGTCGAGACCGTCCAGATCGCCGTGCGCGGACGGCAGGTCCTCGCCCGGCCGATGCTCAACTTCGGCCCCGCCTACACGCTGGAGCAGCGCCGCGCCCTCGGTCTGCAGGGGCTGCTGCCACCGGCCGTGAACTCGATGAACGAGCAGCTCAAGAGGGTTTATCGGCAGTTCGACCGGCAGCCCGACGCGCTGAGCAAGTATGTCTATCTCAACCAGCTCCAGGACCTCAACGAGATCCTCTACTACCGCCTGGTGGCCGAGCACCTGGACGAGATGCTGCCCATCATCTACACCCCGACCGTGGGCGAGGCGATCGAGCGGTTCAGCTCCACCTTCGACCGGGCGCGCGGCATCTATCTGGCGATCGACAACCCGGGCGACATCGACGAGGCCCTGGCCTCCCACGGTGCCGGCCCCGAGGACATCGACCTGCTGGTGGTCACCGACTCCGAGGGCATCCTGGGCATCGGCGACCAAGGCGTCGGCGGCATCCGCATCGCGGTGGGCAAACTCGCCGTCTACACCACCGCCGCCGGGGTGCACCCGCTGCGCGCGGTCCCGATCGTGCTCGATGTCGGCACCGACAACCTCGCGCTCCTCAACGACCCCGCCTATCTCGGGGCCCGTCACGCCCGGGTCCGCGGGGAGCGGTATGACGAGTTCATCGCGACCTTCGTCGCGGCCGTCAAGCGGCACTTCCCCCGGGCACTGCTGCACTGGGAGGACTTCGGCGCCAACAACGCCCACCGCATCCTGGACACCTATCGCGAGGAGCACGTCTCCTTCAACGACGACATCCAGGGCACCGCCGCCGTGGTGGCCGCCGCGGCGATCGCGGCCGTGCGCGCCAAGGGCGAGCAGCTGAGCGACCAGCGCGTCGTCATCCACGGTGCGGGCACGGCCGGGATCGGCATCGCCGACCTGATGCGTGACGTGATGGTCCAGGAGGGTCTGCCGGAGGACGAGGCCGCGCGACTCTTCTGGGGGCTGGGGAGCCGGGGCCTGCTGCACACGGCCGGCCCCATGCGTCCCTTCCAGGAGCGCTATGCCCGACCGTCCGACGAGCTGGCCGGGTGGACCACCGCCGAGCCGGGCCGTTATGACCTGGCCGACGTCGTGCGCAACGTGCAGCCCACCATCCTGATCGGCACCTCGGCGCAGGCCGGCTCGTTCACCGAGGCCATCGTGCGCGACATGGCCACCGGGTGCGAGCGCCCGATCATCATGCCGCTGTCCAACCCGACCGCCAAGGCCGAGGCGGTCCCCGCCGACCTGCTCGCCTGGACCGACGGGAAGGCGCTGATCGCGACCGGCTCTCCGTTCGGCTCCGTCGAGTTTGGCGGCACGACCTTTGACATCGCCCAGGCCAACAACGCCCTGGTCTTCCCCGGCATCGGGCTCGGTGTCGTCGCCTGCCGCGCGACGAAGGTGAGCGACCACATGATCGCCGCCGCCTCACGCGCCGTCGCCGAGATGACCTCCGCCAAGCGGCTGGGCGCCTCGATCCTGCCGACCATGCGCGAGCTGCGCGCCGTCTCTGCGGCCGTCGCAGTCCGGGTTGTGGAGGCTGCCGAGGAGGAGGGCCTGGCCACGGTGAGCCTGGCCAACCCGATCCAGGACATCCAGGACCTGATGTGGCAGCCGGTCTATCCCACGGTGGAGGTCGTCACCGAGATCACCGAGCCCTCGGCGCGCCCCACCGACCCGTAGCCGCACAGCACACCAACCCGTAGCCCCGGCCCCCCCACCTCCCGTGCCCACCGAAGCACCCGTCCGTTCGCCCCGTCATACAGCGACTCGGGGTGGAACCGACGCCGCGTGGGCTGCGTCACAGCGCAGACACTGCCGTCAGCCCGACTCGCACCGGAGGCCACGATGCCTCGTTCGCCGCTCCCCAGCTCGACTCTTCCCGCGCTGCTCAGCATCACGCTGCTGTCCGGCCTGGCCGCGTGCTCGGAGCCACCCGGCACGCGGGCTCCGGCGGGCTCACCACCCTCGGGCTCGACTACTGCGACATCGCGGAACGACACTGCCGCCTCCGCCGCGATCACGGCTCTGCCCGCATCGCTGATCGAGCGCTTCTCCGGGTGCGAGCAGCTGCTCACCTACTATCAGGCCAACGCACTGGAGCAGGTCGGACCCTATGGCATCGGCGGCGGTTCCTATGAGGGTGGCTGGCTCGACGACGGCGAGGATGCTGCGTCCTCTGGCGTCGCGAGCCAGGACTCCGGCGGCAGCCCGTCACCCGAGCACTCCTCCACCAATGTGCAGGAGGAGGGCGTGGACGAGGCCGACATCGTCAAGACCGACGGCCGCATCATCGTCACCACGATCACCGGCAGAGTGCAGGTTGTGGACGTCGCCACCGAAGAGGTGATCAGCACCGTCCGTCTGCCCGGCCGACAGGAC
Source organism: Ornithinimicrobium cryptoxanthini (assembly GCF_023923205.1). Classification (NCBI taxonomy): domain Bacteria; kingdom Bacillati; phylum Actinomycetota; class Actinomycetes; order Micrococcales; family Ornithinimicrobiaceae; genus Ornithinimicrobium; species Ornithinimicrobium cryptoxanthini. Next base: position 3,325,827 of record NZ_CP099490.1, read on the forward strand.
CAGGTCTATCCCGGCGAGCTCCTGCTGCACGGCTCAACCCTCGTCGTCCTGTCCTCTGAGTGGAGCAACTGGATCCCCGCCGATGACGGGCGTCAGTTGGCTTTCCAGGGCTCGCGCACGGTCGTCACCACGGTCGACCTCAGCGACCCGGCGGACCCGCGCACCCTCGGGTCGGCCCGCATTGAGGGGACCTATCAGTCGGCCCGGATGGTCGGCGACACCGTCCGCATGGTGATGGTCAGCGAACCACCGTCCGTGGAGCAGACCTGGCCGAAGGACGGGCGGCTCAGTTCGGAGGAGGAGGCCGAGGAGGCCAACCGGCAGCTGATCCGCGACACCGAGATCGATGACTGGATCCCCCACGTTCAGGTGCTCAACGCCGACGGCACGACCCGGTCCACCCAACCGCTGCTCGACTGCGGCGACATCTCCCGACCGCGCGACCCCGCCGGGCTGTCGACGATGTCTGTCCTGAGCTTCGACATCGGCTCTGGCACACCGGAGCCCACCTCAGGTGCCGGACTGGTCGCCAGTGGGAGCACCGTCTATGCCAGCACCGACCGGTTGATCGTGGCCACCAACCGCTGGGACCCGTGGCGCTGGACCGGCGGCGACATCTCGGAGTGGGGTGATGGCAGCACCGCCAAGACCGACCTGCACTCCTTCGACATCAGCGATCCGAGTGGCACGACCTACCGAGCCTCCGGCACGGTCGACGGCTATCTGCTGAGCCAGTGGGCCCTCGACGAGGAGGACGGCGTGATCCGTGTCGCCACCACCACCGACCCCCGCGCCGCCTCGCAGGACTCGGAGTCGTCTCTCGTCATGCTCCGCGAGGACGGCGACACCCTGGCCGAGACCGGCCGCGTCGACGGGCTCGGCCTGACCGAGCAGGTGCGGGCCGTGCGCTACCTGTCCCCCGACCTGGCCGCCATCGTCACCTTCCGGCAGACGGACCCGCTCTATCTCATCGACACCAGCGACCCCACGGGACCCCGTGTCACCGGTGAGCTCAAGATCCCCGGCTACTCGGCATACCTGCACCCCATCGACGAGGACACGCTGCTGGGTGTCGGGCAGGACGCGGACCCCGAGACCGGCGAGACCAAGGGCCTGCAGGTGTCGCTCTTCGACATCAGCGACCTGGGCGCGCCGAAGCAGACGCACGTGATGACGTGGGAGGACGGCTACTCGCCCGTCGAGTGGGACCACCGGGCGTTCACCTACTGGCCCGCCACCGACCAGGTCTTCCTGCCGATGTCGCGCTGGGCCGAGACCAAGCAGGAGTCTTTCGGCGGGGTGGTCGTGCTGGACGTCGACCAGGCGCTGACCGAGGACGGCAGGATCAGCGTCACCCCCGGCCGGGACGACTACTGGGGCGAGGGGCCGAGCCGCACGATCGTGATCGGCGACCAGCTCTGGACGCTGGACTATGAGGGGCTGGCGCGCTTCGACCGGGCCACGCTCGCCGGAGGGTGGGCCGTCGACCTGAGGTGAGACGCCCTCAGAGTCCGGTCGGTTCGGCCAGCAGCTCGACGTCGGTGCAGACCCCGAGCGGCACCAGGTCGGCCAGGGCCAGGTTGGCTGCGGCGACCGGGTTCGTGACGGCATACTGCACCTCGCCGATCTCCAGGTCGACCCCCGCCACGGACCCGCGGTCGAACCCGTCGGAGAAGCCGATGGTCTCGGTGGTCGGCCAGTCCTCGGCGAGCGCCAGACGAGCCGCCAGGTCCCCCTCGATCGCCGCCCGGTCCGTGCCGACCGGGTAGGCCAGCCGGACCGTGGCCCGCTGGCCGGTGAAGGCAATGGCCACCGCGTCCACCTCGAGCAGTCCCTCGACGTCGTGGGCGGCGAGCAGCTCGTCCTGGTCATCGACCGTCGCGTCGACCCCCAGCGCATCGACGAACGGCACGCACCCGTTGCGCACGATCAGGCTCTCGGCCGCGACGTCACCCACCCGCGCCGTGGCACTGTGGCTGCTGGTCGCCCACACCCCCTCGGCGCCGGCGCCCTGCAGCACCGTGGAGGTTGCCCGGTCGAGCGTCGCCTCCGCCAGCCCGGGCGCGTCGTCGTCGATGGCTGCCTGCACGAGGTCGAGGTCCAGGTCGGGCCGCAGCGCGAGCAGGAGGCCACTGCCGTCCGGCCCGGTCCACCGCACCTCTGCGTCCACGTCGTCCTGGGTGAAGTCATAGGTCAGGTCATAGCGGCTGTTCTCCTCCCGCAGCAGCCCGTCGGTGAGCAGCACGCTCGACGCCTCGGCCGCGCGCCAGAACTCGAGCCGGTCGGTCATCAAGTCCTCTGACGTCAGGTCGGGCACGCCGAGTCGCGCCCGGATGGCGTCATAGTCGGTGACGGTCAGGTGGGTCGCCTCAGCAGGCGTGGCCAGCAGTGCCAGGCCGTATGCCGACACTCCAGCCGCGGCCGGACCGTCCGGCGGCGACGTGGTCACGACGGTGTTGTCGGCAGCCGCGCCGTCCACCGTGGCACCGTCGGAGGTCGTCTTGTCAGCAGCGCCGGACGTCGCCGCGCCGGTGCTCTCGGCCGGACCTGGGTCCTCCTCGACGGCACACCCGGCAATGACGAGCAGCAGCGGGGCGACGACAGCGAACGCGGACCGGACCATGCCCCGATCCTCGCACCAGAGCGCCGGGGACCGGACCCGGTGGCCGGGCCGTGGAGCGTTGTGGTGGACTGCCATCATGAGCAACAACGACACTGGGAGCAGCGTGGCTCCCAACTTCTTCGCCTCCGAACAGGTCATCACCTGCCACGACGAGGCGACCGGCCTGCGCGCCGTCATCGCCATCGACAACACCACGCTGGGTCCCGGCTTCGGCGGCACCCGCTGGCGCCCCTATGCCTCCCCCGAGGCGGCCGTCATCGAGGCGCAGCGGCTGGCCGCGGCGATGACGCTCAAGCACGCCCTGGCGGACCTGCCTTATGGCGGTGCCAAGTCGGTCATCCTCGCGGACTCCCCCACGGCGCTCGACGGTGACGAGCGTCGGTCGGCCCTGCTGGCCTTCGGCGAGTTCGTCGCCCGGACGAACGGCGCCTACATCCCCGGCGTCGACATGGGCACCACACCGGGCGACATGCGGGTCATCGAGGAGCGCGGCGGTCGGGCGTTCTGCGACGAGGTGGACCCGGGGCCCTACACCGCGCGAGGGGTCTATGCCGCGATGCGCGCCGGGGTGCGGCACGCGCTCCACCGGGACATGAAGGGTGTCCGCGTCGTAGTCCAGGGCACCGGTCAGGTCGGGGCCAACCTGGCCAGGTTCGCCGCCGCGGACGGGGCGATCGTCTCGGTCGCCGACATCGACGGTGACCGTGCGCAGGCACTGGCCGACGAGCTGGGCGCGACCGTGATCGACCCCGACGATGCGCCGTATGCCGAGTGCGACGTCTTCGCCCCGTGTGCTGTCGCGCGGGTGCTCACCACCGACAACGCCAGCCGGGTCCGTGCCCGCGTCGTCGCCGGAGCAGCCAACGACACGCTCGACTCCGCCGAGGCAGGCGAGGCGCTGCGCGCGGCCGGGATCACCGTCGTGCCGGACTTTGTCGCCAACGCGGGTGGCGTCATACAGGTGCATGCCGGGGTGGTCGGTTGGGACGAGGACACCCTCACGGCCGCGCTCGAGCGGATCGGCGACCGCGTGCAGGACATCCTGGCGGAGGCCGACAGGCGTGGCATCACGCCCGAACAGGCCGCCCGCGACCGGGCAGCCGAGCGGTTGGCCGGCGCCACGAACGGCCAGTGATGGACCTGGTCGAGGTCACGCACCGCTACTATCGGGCGGTCGACGCCGGCGATGTCCAGGGCGTCCTCGACTGGTTCGCCGACGACTGCGTCTATCACCGGCCGGGCTATGGACCGATGCACGGCCAGCCGGCGATCGCCGCCTTCTATGGGGGTGAGCGGGTCATCGAGTCGGGCAGCCACCAGCTCGACCAGCTCCTCGTCGACGGGGCCTCGGTGTCCGTGCGCGGTGTCTTCACCGGGCGGCTGAAGGACGGCTCCCAGGTGCAGGTCGGCTTTGCGGACTTCATCGACTACGACGGGGACGGTCGGGCACGGCAGCGGCGGAGCTACTTCGACACCCCGACTGTCTGAGCCGGGATCCGTGGAGTCGGATGCGTCGGACGGTCACGGCCGGCTGCTGCTCGCCCTCGGGCTGGCCGCTGGGCCGCTCGTCGCGCTCGGCCTGGCCCGGTTTGCCTACGCGCTGCTGCTGCCAGCGATGAGCGAGGACCTCGGCTGGTCCTACTCCGCGGCGGGCGCGCTGAACACGACCAACGCCGCCGGCTATCTGGTCGGCGCGCTCGTAGCCACGCCGCTGGCCCGGTCGATCGGGTCCCGGCGGGCCTTCCTGGCCGGCACTGCGGTCACCACCCTGGCGATCGGCCTCACCGCTGTGACCAGCCAGTATGCCGTGCTCCTCACCATCCGTTTCGTCGCCGGGCTGGGTGGCGCCCTGGCCTTCGTGATCGGCGCCGCGCTGGTGGCCGAGGCGAGCCACCGCGGGTCGCGCGGCCGAGCGGCGATGCTGCTCGGGGTCTATTTCGGCGGTGCTGGCGCGGGCATCGTGGCGGCGGGGCTGCTGGTCCCGTGGATCCTCGACCGCACGGCCGGTGCGGGCTGGCGACAGGGCTGGCTCGCGCTGGGGGCCGTCGCCGCGGTGGCCACGGTGGCCGCCGTCCTCGCAGCCCGACGGGTCGGTGACCCCGCCCCGCCGGAACAGCACGCCCGCAGCTGGGACCGCCGACTGATCGGCTGGCCGGTGCTCGCGTACACCTGCTTCGGCCTGGGCTACATCGCCTATCTGACCTTCATCAGTGCCTATCTGACCGAGCACGGCATGAGCGGTCCGGTAATCGCCGGGTTCTGGGCGGTCCTCGGGACGGCCGCAGCGGTCTCGGGACTGGCCTGGGGGCCGGTCCTGGGGCGGCTCGGCGGCTCCCGCGGCATGGTCGTCGTGATGACGGTCCTGGCCGTCGGGACCGTGCTGCCCGTGCTGCTGGACGGAGCGGTGGCGGCCTATCTGTCGGGAGCCATCGTCGGCGGGAGTTTCCTCGCGGTGGTGACGGCCGTGAGCATCTCGGTGCGCGAGACCCTGCCGCAGGCGCACTGGACCGCCGGCATCGCCTTTGCCACGATCGCCTTCGGTCTCGGCCAGACGGTCGGGCCGACCCTGACCGGCTGGGTCTCCGATGCGACGGCGGACCTGGGCACCGGCCTCCTGCTGTCCGGCGCGATCCTGGTCGTCGGCGCGGCCCTGGCGCTGCTGCAGCGACCACCTGCCCGCTAGCCGCGTCTGGACCTCGCTCACCTCCGCCCCGCACGCGCCGTTCGACCCCCCGTTTCAACCGCCACCGTTTCGACCGCCCTATTGCTTGCCATGGCCGACAAACAGGAGGTCCATCTCGGCTCGTGAGGCTTGCACGCAGCCGACACACCGCAGCCAGCCCGCCTCCGCCGTTTCGACAAAACACCGTTTCGACCGCCCTATTGCTTGCCATGGCCGACAAACAGGAGGTCGGTCTCCGCTCGCGGGGCTCGCACGCCGCCAGCCCACCGCAGCCAGCTCAACCGCCACCGTTTCGACAAAACACCGTTTCGACCGCCCTAATGCTTGCCATGGCCGACAAACGGGAGGTCCATCTCAGCTCGTGAGGCTTGCAAGCAGCCGACACACCGCAGCCAGCTCAACCGCCACCGTTTCGACCTCCCTAATGCTTGCCATGGCAGCCAAACGGATGGTCAGTTTCGGCTCGTGGGACTCGCGCGCAGCCGCCCCCGTCCGAGCCACCCCACAAATGCGCAGCCGCCCCGGTCCGAACTACCCCCAAAATGCGCAGGATCACAGCAGGCGGCGCCCCATCGCCCAGGCCGTGAGCTCGTGGCGCGAGGAGAGCTGGAGCTTGCGCAGCACAGAGGAGACGTGTGTCTCCACGGTCTTGACCGAGATGAACAGCTCCTTGGCCACCTCCTTGTACTGATAGCCACGCGCGATCAAGCGCATCACCTCACGCTCGCGCGCGCTGAGCCGGTCCAGCTCCTCGTCCACCTCGGCGATCTCCCCGGCTGCGGCGCCAAACGCATCGAGCACGAACCCGGCGAGTCTTGGGCTGAACACGGCGTCGCCGTCAGCCACGCGCACGATGGCGCCACCCAGCTCAGGGCCGCTGATCGTCTTGGTGACATAGCCGCGAGCACCCGCCCGGATCACCGCGATCACATCCTCGGCCGCATCGGAGACGGACAGCGCGAGGAAGCGGACGGGCGCACCGGACTCGGTCGTCACCCCGGCACAGCCGGTGATCACGTCGCTGCCGCCTCGACCGTTGCCGCCGGGCAGGTGCACGTCGAGCAGGACCACGTCCGGGCGCTGCTCGCGGATGACGGTCACGGCCGCATCGACGGTCCCCGCCTCGCCCACGATCTCGAGCCGGTCGCCGGAGACCTCGTCCAGCTCGGCGCGCACGCCGGAGCGAAACATCCGGTGGTCGTCGACCAGGACCAGGCGGATGGGGGTGGCGGTGCTCTGACCGGTCATGACTCGGCTCCTCGTGACTCGGTGGACTGTTCGGGCGGTCTCTGTGGGAACTCCTGCGGAGACTGCTCGGGGGACAGCGGCAGCTCGCGGGGCAACGGCAGCTCGAGGCTGACCTCGGTCCCCTGCTCGAGCCGACGCACTCGTGCCGTGCCGCCGTGGCGCTGCATCCGGCCCATGATCGACTCGCGCACACCGAGCCGGTCTGTCTGGACCTCGTCCAGGTCGAAGCCAGCTCCGTGGTCGCGGACGAAGGCCTCGACCGAGCTGGCGCCGACCTCGACATAGGCCGACACCGGCGGGGCTCCGTGCCGCACCGCGTTGACCATGGCCTCCCGCAGCGCGTTGACCAGCGCCTGGCCGTCCGCATCCAGCGGGCGGTCGCCGGTCACGATCACCTCGACCGGCACGCCGTGCAGGTCCTCGACCTCGTGCCCCACAGCAGCGACTGCCCCGGCAAGGGTGGCCGCCTGACCGACGGGTCCGGCATACAGCCAGCTGCGCAGCTCCCGCTCCTGGGCCCGGGCGAGCCGGGAGACCTGCACCGGGTCGTCCGCCCGACGCTGGATCAGGGCCAGTGTCTGCAGCACCGAGTCGTGCAGGTGCGCAGCGATGTCCGCGCGTTCGGTCTCGCGCACGCGAGCGGACTGCTCCTCACGCAGCTCGCGCCACAGACGCGTCAGATAGGGCGCTGCCAGCAGCCCCACACCGACCACCGCCAGCACCACCGCCACGCCGACGTCGCGCAGGTCAGCCAGGCTGCTCCCCTGCGCGCCCAGTGCCACCAGACCAGCGACGGCCAAGCCAATGCCGACCACCAACCTGCCGAGCGCCTGCTGCCGGGTGGCTCCGTGGTGGGCCAGGAGCCGGTCGCGCCCGCCGGTGTCCAGCTGGGACCAGACAAAGACCGCGCCCGTAGTCAGCACCAGCACCGGGATCGTGATGTCCAGGCGCAGGTTGAGGCCCTGCGCCTGCACGAGAGCCAGGCCGCCGAGCAGGATCGCCAGGCCGCCCGCCAGGATCAGCAGCGTGCCGGGATCCGGCGGGAGCAGCCGGCCGCGCGGACGTCCGGACTCGGCTGGCCCCACCCCGCCACCGCTCGCAGGCAGGCCGTCGGCGGGGATCGTCGCCCACAGGAACGCATAGACCAGGGCACCGACGCCACCGACAGCGGTCAGGCCGATGAAACCGACCCGCAGCGCCAACGGGTGCAGCCCCAGGTGGTCCGCCAGGCCACGGCATACGCCCGCCACCACCCGGCCGTCAGCCACTCGTCGCAACGGGGGCCGCTGCCGGTGCGGGGCACTCCCCGTCGGTTGACGTGGCACGCGTGGACTGGTCACTCCCACATCCTCCCCCACGACCGCGCCGCGAACCCCGTCACTCGGGGTGCTCTCAGGGTCCAGTCAGGGTCGACCCTCATAGCGGCAGAGGCGGGTTGGGCGGGACAGTTGAGTCATGACACAGACACCACCCCACGGGGGAAAGTATGGCGGGCACCCCGGCTCGCAGGGCGCGGACAACTTCTTCGCCGGGCTGCGTCGCGTGGACCTGCGCCGCTCCGACGACAACTGGATCGCAGGTGTGTGCTCCGGCCTCGCCGAGCGCCTCGGGGTCGACGCGCTGGTGATCCGCGCGCTCTTCGTGCTGCTGAGCCTGGGCATGGGAGTGGGGGTCCTGATCTATCTGGTGGCCTGGCTGCTCATCCCGAACCAGCAGGAGGAGACTCACATCGAGGCAGGCCTGCGCGACGGACGCGCCGAGTCGATCGTCCTGCTGGTCGTCGCAGTGCTGGCCATGTTCGGCTCCTTCGGGTGGTTCGGCGGGGGCTGGCTGTGGGACCGCGGAGGCACGTTCGGCTGGGGACTGGTCAGCCTCGTGATCTTGGGTCTGGGCGCCTGGTGGCTCTGGAGCGAGTGGTCCAAGCGTGAGCAGCCGGGCTTCTATGGCCAGCGCTTCGCGATGGAGACACAGTCGCAGCACCCGGCACCGCCGTTTGCCGGTGCCACCCAGGCCCCGGGTGACAGTGCCGGCGCAGGTGAGGCTGCCAGCGCGGGCGACGGTTTCGCGGGCACCCCGGCAGCGGCCACCAGCGGCGGGGCCACCGCCTGGGCCGGGCACGGCGGGGTCGCGCCCCTGGGCAGCCCCTCAGAAGGCGGCACCTGGCACCGGCGGGAGCAGGCCCCCAAGCCGCCGCCTGCGCCGCGGCGCCCGAGCCGTCGCTCGGCCGGCGTCGCCGGCACCCTGCTCGGCATGGGCCTGGCGCTGACGGCGGGCGGCGGGTTGGCGTGGGCCGCCGCTGAGTACTCCTGGTCGGTCAACCCCGTCGTGATCGGTCTGGTCGGCGCCCTCGGCGCACTCGGCCTGGTGGTGCTGATCCTCGGGCTGGTGGGCCGGACCTCCGGGTTCCCCGGGTTCCTGGCGGTGGTGGCCCTGCTGGCGACGGCGGGAGCACTCCCGATCGGCGAGCAGTTCGTCGTCTCGGGACGGGTCGGTGACGCCACGTGGAACCTCGGTCCGTCGTCCGACGACCCCGGTCCCTACCGGGTCGGCGCCGGGACCGGCACCCTCGACCTGCGCCGGGTCAGCGCTGAGGAGTTCACCGAGCCGATCGAGGCCAGCGTCTCCTTCGGCAACCTCACGATCCTGGTGCCGGAAGACGTCACGGTGCGGATCGAGGCCGGCGTCGGCATGGGCAGCGTCGTCCCCGGCGACGGCAGACCCGAGTTCGGTGGAATCAATGTCAATGAAGCGATCGTGGTCGGCGACGGCCCGGTCGAGCTAGAGGTCGAGGCCCGCGTGGGCTTCGGTCAGATCCTGGTGGAAGGCGACGGGCGATGAGCAGCAACTGGCACGAGAACAGCTGGACGGACACCACTGAGACAGGGCTTGGCCCAGAACTGGATGACCAGACCACGGGTCTGCACACCAGCCAGGAGCCGACACCAAAGCAGCTCTCCCGGCCCACCGGACCGTCCTGGGGCACGGTTGCCCTCGGGCTGGTGTGCCTGGCGATCGCCGGAGGCGCACTGTTCGTCGAGCTGACCGACGTGGTGCTGGACTGGAGCAACGTCGGTCCGCTGACCCTGGTCGCCCTGGGCGTCCTGCTGGTGCTGGTCGGCCTGGCCGCCCTCCTGCGCAGGAGCAGTGACGACGAGGACCTCGAACCCTGAGAAAAGATGACCCCCTGAGGTGACGAACTCACCGCTGCCACGGGGACTTGGCAGACGGTTGCCCGACGGCCGGTGACGACGCGAGACGTCGTCACCGGCCGTCATCTCGTGCGTCAGGGCGGACGTCAGCCCTGCGACCCGCCTGCCTGCCGGGCCCTGCGGGCATAGCGGTCCGCCTCTCCCAGCCGGACCACCCCGATCATGCTCCAGACCAGCGCGACGACCGCCCACACGATCGCCATCCCCATGCTCTCCCGCGCGACATAGCTGATCAGCATCACGAGAGCGAACGACACCGCGAGCGCGAAGATGACGACCCGCACCGCCTTGGGCCAGCCGTCGAAGGCGCGGACGAGGTCTGAGCGTCCATCGGGTGCGGGCTCGGTTCCCATGCCCAGACGCTACCCAGTCGGCGCCACCGCAGGCGTTCCACCTCAGAATCCTTGCACCGACCCGATCGGCGATCGCATATTCTTCGTATGTCGTCGCTCACGTGCCCTGTTCACCGAATTGACCTCGGTGATTCGGTCTGCTACAAATACCTCAGGTCAAGAGTCCCAACGCCAAGCCCCGGTTCGTTGGGCGGCAACCCTCCTCTCGCGGTGGGGTGCCCCGGGTGATGACCGGGCGGACGTGGCACCGGAGCCACGATCCGCAAGCGCGGGCCCGTCGACCGGTGGGCCCAGTAACGCACGAAGGAGCGCTGCTGTGACCTGTTGCCGAATGCCCAACCGCTGAGTCCGCCACCTCAGACAGCCACGCCCGCCCCCGGGCCGAGTCTGCGCGACTCAGCCGGCGCGACCCCCTGCGCCCCACCGCCCTGCCCCCGCAGGCGGCGCCGCCCACTGCGCGCCACACCTGCCGCGCCCCCGGCGCACCACCGACAGTCCCATCCCGAAACCTCTTGGAGCACACCATGTCCTGGTCCTTTGCCACCCGCCAGATCCACGCCGGTCAGACCCCGGACGCCGCCACCGGCGCCCGCGCCCTGCCGATCTATCAGACCACCTCGTTCGTCTTCGACAACGCTGATGTTGCCGCCGCCCGGTTCAACCTCGAGGATCTCGGCCCCATCTACACCCGCATCGGCAACCCGACCCAGGAGGTCGTGGAGGCCCGCCTCGCCGACCTCGAGGGCGGCGTCGGCGCGCTGCTGCTGGCCAGCGGTCAGGCGGCGTCGACCTTCTCGATCCTCAACGTCGCGCAGGCCGGCGACCACCTGGTCGCCTCCCCCAGCCTCTACGGCGGCACCCAGAACCTGTTCGCCCAGACCCTGCCGCGCCTCGGCATCGAGGTCACCTTCGTGGAGGACCCGACCGACCCCGAGTCCTGGCGTGCCGCGGCCAACGAGCGCACGAAGGCCTTCTTCGGTGAGAGCATCGCCAACCCCAGCGGCCTGGTGCTGGACATCCGCGCGGTGGCCGACGTGGCGCACGAGGTCGGCGTGCCGCTGATCATCGACAACACCATCGCCACGCCCTACCTCACCCGCCCGATCGAGCACGGCGCCGATGTGGTCGTCCACTCGGCCACCAAGTACCTCGGCGGCCACGGCACCGCCATCGGTGGCGTCGTCGTCGACAGCGGCAACTTTGACTACGCCAAGGACCCCGAGAAGTTCCCGCTGTTCAACACTCCGGACGAGGGCTACCACGGCCTGACCTTCGGCAAGGACCTCGGTGTCGGCAACGAGATCTTCGGCGGGGTGAACCTGTCCTACATCCTGCGCGCACGGGTCACCCTGCTGCGCGACATCGGCGCGGCGATCTCCCCGTTCAACGCCTTCCTCATCGCCCAGGGCATCGAGACCCTGTCGCTGCGGGTCGAGCGGCACGTGGCCAACGCCAAGCAGGTCGCCAACTGGCTGCGCGACCACGAGCAGGTCGAGTCGGTGAGCTATGCAGGACTGCCCGGCCACCCGTCATACGAGTTGGCCCAGAAGTATCTGCCGGAGGGCGCCGGCGCGGTCCTGGCCTTCGAGATCGCCGGGGGCCTCGAGGCCGGCAAGGCCTTCGTCTCCGCGCTCGAGCTGCACTCCAACGTCGCCAACATCGGCGACGTGCGCTCCCTGGTGATCCACCCCGGGTCCACCACCCACCGTCAGCTCAACGAGCAGGCGCTGGCAGCGGCCGGCGTCACCCCCGGCCTGGTGCGCCTGGCCGTCGGACTCGAGCACATCGACGACATCATCGCCGACCTGGAGACCGGTTTCCGGGCCGCGAAGGGTCTCTGACCGGAGCTCTGAGCAGCGCGATGACCACAGACACTGTCCGGCCCGGCAGCCGACGGCACACGCTGCCAGTCGGTGACCTGCCCCTGGAGTCCGGGGAGCACCTGCCCGGCGTGCGAATGGCCTACGAGACGTGGGGACGGCTCAACGAGGCCAGGGACAACGCCGTGCTGGTGCTCCACGCGCTCACCGGGGACTCCCACGTGGAGGGTCCCGCCGGGCCGGACAGTCCCACGCCCGGGTGGTGGCCCGGGCTGATCGGCCCAGGAAGGGTGCTGGACACCGACCGCTACTTCGTCATCGCACCCAACGTGCTGGGCGGATGTCGCGGGAGCACCGGCCCATCCTCGCCGGGGCCGGACGGTCGGCCGTGGGGATCCTTGTTCCCCCGGCTGACCGTCCGGGACCAGGTCCGCGCCGAGGCGCTCCTGGCTGACCGGCTCGGCATCCACACCTTCGCCGCCGTGATCGGCGGGTCCATGGGTGGGATGCGCGCGCTGGAGTGGGCCGTCACCCTGCCAGGCAGGGTCAGACGCTGTATGCCGATTGCCACCTCCGCGATCGCCTCCGCCGACCAGATCGGTTGGGCCACACCGCAGCTGTTCGCGATCAAGGGCGACCCCGGCTACCACCGGGGGGACTACTACCCCGGCCCCGGACCGCGCCACGGCCTGGAGGTCGCCCGCCAGATCGCGCACGCCACCTACCGCAGCGCTGCCGAGCTCGAGGACCGCTTCGGCGCCACCGCCCAGCCCGGTGAGGAGCCGGCCGCGGGTGGGCGCTTTGCGGTGCAGTCCTATCTCGAGCACCACGGCAAGAAGCTGGCCCGGCGCTTCGACGCCAACAGCTATGTGACGCTGACCGAGGTGATGAACGGGCACGACATCGGCCGGGACCGCGGCGGGGTCGAGGCCGCGCTGCGCCGGATCACGGCAGACCTGACCGTCGTCGTGGTCGATAGCGACCGGCTGTTCACCCCCGCCGAAGGTGAGCGCATCGCCGCAGCCCCGGCCTGTCGAGGCCTGGTGAACGTGACCTCTCCATATGGCCACGACGGCTTCCTGATCGAGACCGACCAGGTGTTTGCGGCCATCGGTGACGCCCTGGCAGACCGACCCGTCGGCACCAGTGCCCCCGCTCAGCAGCCTGCGGGCCAGCGCGACTCAGCGGGGACGCCCGCGGGCGACGGTCGCGCGCTCGCCTTGGACGAGGACGACCTGGCGGGGTCGGCGCACCGGGCCGAGGTGCGACCGGCAGTGCCGTTCAGCGCGCCCGGGCTGCCTCCGGTGCTCAACGGCACTGGTCTCTGGTAACACAAATTTGGTAGGGGTTTCGTAGGCCCCCGACGCCTTTTCGTAGCGGTTCCGTAGGCCCCCCACACCTTTTCGTAGCGGTTTCGTAGGCCCCCCCACACTTCTTCGTAGCGGTCACGGACGCGCCGACGCGGATTGCCAGAATCTTCGGATGAGGCCGAGCGTGCGCTGCAGGAACTGACCGCCGACGGGTCGAGCCGCTCCGGTGCCGCGCAGCCGAGCTATCCACAGCGGGCGTATGACATCTGTGTGACAGCACATATCATTGCATCATGGCTGTCGTGAATGTCCGGATCTCAGGCGAAGCAGAGCGTGCCCTCGACGTGTTGACCGCCGATGGCACGAGCACGTCGGACGCCGTGCGTCAGGCACTCGTCGACGCTGTGGGACTGCGGCGCCGCCGGGCGATGCTGGACGACGCGAGGCTCGCGATGGCGGACCCCGCTGACCGTGAGGCGATGCGCGAGTCGATGCAGGAGTGGGCCGATGTTGTTGACCCGTGGTGACGTCTTCGAAGTTCCTGGTCCACGTCGGCCGGTGGGTCATGAGCAGCGCGGGCCGCGTCTCGGCGTGGTCGTTCAGTCTGACGACCTCCCCCTCTCGACGGTGCTGCTAGCCCCAACCTCCCGAAGTGCTCCCCCGCGATTCTTCCGCCCCCTCGTCCACGTCGCGGGCGAGGCGACGTGCGTCCTCGTCGAGCAGTTGCGAACGATCGACGTGAGCCGACTGGGACGACTTGTCGGCCACCTGGACCGAGACGATCGCGGCGCCGTGGATGACGCGCTTGAGCTTGTGCTGGCCCTAGACCTTCGCACCCGCTAGTTGCCGGCTGCACGTCCTTCCTCGACGCGAGCACGAAGTGGGTCCGACCACTGGCGCCGGGCGCCCAACAGATCCCTCGGGTGGGCGCCCGCGGACGATCTACGAAACCCCTACCAAAATGGGTGGGAGACCTACGAAACCCCTACCAAAATTGGTTAGTCGGTGCCGAACTCCATCGCCGCGTTGTCCAGCGCCTCCTCGGAGCCATTCGTCGGCACGCCGCGACGGGAGGCGATGCGCTCGGCACCGCCGACCTCGATCGCGCCCAGCAGGATCCCGTTCTCGACGAGCACCTGACCCTCGTCCATCGGTTGCCCGGCATAGAGCTCGAGCTTGTGGCGGGAGTCGGCGATGTCGAGGTTGCGCATCGTCAGCTGGCCGATCCGGTCGTGCGGCCCGAAGACCGCGTTGTCCGTCCGCTCCATCGACAGCTTGTCCGGATGGTAGGAGAAGGCCGGCCCGTCGGTGTTGAGGATCGTGTAGTCCTCACCGCGCCGCAGCCGGACCGTCACCTCGCCGGTCACCAGTGACGCGACCCAGCGCTGGATCGCCTCCCGTGACATGAGCGCCTGCGGGTCGAGCCAGCGCCCCTCATAGAGCAGCCGCCCCAGGCGGCGACCCTCCGCGTGGTAGTGCGCGATGGTGTCCTCGTTGTGGATGGCGTTGATGAGCCGCTCATAGGTGAGGAAGAGCAGCGCCATGCCGGGCGCCTCATAGATGCCGCGCGACTTCGCCTCGATGATCCGGTTCTCGATCTGGTCGGACATGCCCAGGCCGTGCCGACCGCCGATGGTGTTGACCTCGTGGACGAGTGCCACCGGGTCGTCAAACCGCACCCCGTTGAGGGAGACCGGGCGCCCGCGCTCATAACCGATCGTGACGTCCTCGGTCTCGATCTCGACGGCCGGGTCCCAGAACTTCACGCCCATGATCGGATCCACCGTCTCGAGCGAGACGTCGAGGTGCTCCAGGGTCTTGGCCTCGTGCGTCGCGCCCCAGATGTTGGCATCGGTGGAGTAGGCCTTCTCCTGGGAGTCGCGGTAGGGCAGGTTGCGCTCGGTGAGCCACTCGCTCATCTCCGCCCGGCCGCCGAGCTCCTCGACGAAGTCGGCGTCCAACCAGGGCTTGTAGATGCGCAGGTCGGGGTTGCTCAGCAACCCGTAACGATAGAAGCGCTCGATGTCGTTACCCTTGAAGGTCGACCCGTCGCCCCAGATGTTGACGCCGTCCTGGTGCATCGCCTGGACCAGCATCGTGCCGGTCACGGCGCGGCCCAGCGGCGTGGTGTTGAAGTAGGCGCGCCCGCCCGAGCGCACGTGGAACGCGCCGCAGGCCAGGGCCGCCAGTCCCTCCTCGACCAGCGCGAGCTTGCAGTCGACGTGGCGCGCGAGCTCGGCGCCGTAGTCGAGGGCGCGCGCTGGCACCGAGTCGATGTCCGGCTCGTCGTACTGCCCGATGTCGGCGGTGTAGGTGCAGGGAACGGCACCCTTATCGCGCATCCAGGCCACCGCGACGGAGGTGTCGAGGCCCCCTGAAAAGGCGATGCCGACGCGCTCGCCGACGGGAAGACTCGTCATCACTTTGCTCACGAGCGAGAGTGTATACGGATCACCGCATAACTATGCAATCGCTCTTGCTCCGCGTATGCCGAGCTGGCCGGTTCGCGGACCGCGGCGGGCTGGGCAGCCCTGGGCAGCCCTGGGCAGTGCCTCTAGTGAGTCGGCTCGTCGAAGGTGCCGGAGTCCGGTTGTGGTGCGGGGCCAGCTTCGGGGTCAGCCGCGGGGCCAGCCTCAGGTTGACTCGACGACCTGGAGGAGGCGTCCTGCGGCATACCACCGCCAGGTCCCCTACGGCGAGCGGTCCGGGTCGACTCTGCTGCCTCCTTGGCGGCCCCGGCCGCTTCGGCCCGTGCTCGGCGGAGCGCCTCGGCGGGGTCCTCCAGGACGATCTCATCGACGTCCGCGTCCTCGTCGTCGGCACCGAGGCCCGTCGCAGGCGGGCCGTCCAGCGAGCCGGTGCCGGACGGGCCGTGCGGGCCGAGTGCCGCCCCGATGCCCTGCAACGCCTGGGTCAGCTCGGTCGGGACGATCCACATCTTGTTGGACTCGCCCTGGGCGATCTGGGGCAGCATCTGGAGGTACTGGTAGGCCAGCAGCTTGGAGTCCGGGTTGCCCTTGTGGATCGCGTCGAAGACCCGCAGGATGGCGCGGGCCTCACCCTGGGACTCCAGGATCGCGGCCTGGGCGGTGCCCTCCGCCCGCAGGATCTGAGCCTGCTTCTCACCCTCGGCGGTGAGGATCTGGCTCTGCTTGACACCTTCGGCGTTGAGGATCGTCGCGCGTCGGTCGCGCTCGGCACGCATCTGCTTCTCCATCGAGTCCTGCACGCTGGCGGGCGGGTCGATCGCCTTGAGCTCGACGCGGTTGACGCGGATCCCCCAGCGGCCGGTCGCATCGTCGAGCACCCCGCGCAGCTGGCCGTTGATCTGGTCGCGGCTGGTCAGCGTCTGCTCGAGGTCGAGGCTGCCGATGACGTTGCGCAGCGTGGTGACGGTCAGCTGCTCGATGCCCTGGATGTAGTTGGCGATCTCATAGGTCGCAGCCTTGGGGTCGGTCGGCTGGAAATAGATGACGGTGTCGATGCTGACCACCAGGTTGTCGCTGGTGATGACCGGCTGGGGAGGGAAGGAGACCACCTGCTCGCGCAGGTCGACCGTGGCGCGCACCTTGTCGATGAACGGGATAAGGAAGTGCAGCCCGGCATCGAGGGTGCGGCTGTAACGTCCCAGCCGCTGCACGATGACCGCGCTCGCCTGCGGCACGATGCGGATGGCCCGGCTGATCGCGACCGCGGTGAACGCGACCAGGAGGGCCAGGACGATCCAAAGGGCGACTGTCGCGGGTTCGGGCATGGCGGCCTCCGTGGGGTGTGGGCTATCGGCTGTCGGGGTCTGGTGCGTGGTTGCCGGGGTGGTTGTCGGCGGTGTGGTTGCCGGCTGTGTGGTTGCCAGACGCGTCGTGGCCAGGGCGCTGGGCGTCGGTCGAGGCGCTCTCCGCAGATGCGGCAGCAGTGGACTCGACCACGGCGGTCGCTCCCTCGATGCGGACGACCTGGACGGTCTGGTCGACCGCCAGCACCGTGCCCGGGGTGGTCCGCGCCGTCCACTCCTCGCCGGTCAGCTTCACCAGGCCGGTGCGGTCGGTGACCTCCTGGAGCACCACCGCCGTGCGGCCGACCAGTGCGTCGGCGTTGGTGCGGTCGCCCTCGCCCTCCGGCTTGATCTTGCGCAGCGCGACCGGACGCAGCACCGCGAGCAGCAGCGCGGCTGTCGCGACGAAGGTGAGGACCTGGACGGTGATGCTCTGGTCCAGCCCTGCCGCGACGGCGGCGGCTACCGCGGCCACGGCCAGCATGAAGAAGACCAGGTCGAGCGAGGCGATCTCGATGAGGCCGAGCACGAGGGCGCCGGCGATCCACCACAGCCACTGGGTCTCTCTGAGCCACTCCATCGCGCCGCCTCCCTTTTGTCGTCAGTCTAGTGGAGTGACCTCTGGGACGGTTGAGAGCACGCCCGGAGAGGGACGACGCGACTGGACGCAGGGACGACCCCGCGCGATCAGGGCAGGTCGAGCTCGCGCAGCACGTCGGCCGCAATCTCCTCCGGAGTCCCGGCGACGTCGAAGGTGCCCCCGTGCTCGTCCGGGACGAGGCCCTCGAGCGTTGCCAGCTGGGAGTCGAGCAGCTCAAGCGGCATGAAGTGGTCGTCACGGCCGGACATCCGCTGTTGGAGCAGCTCCTTGTCCCCCGTGAGATGCACGAAGTATGTCGTCGCGCCCGCCCCGCGCAGCACGTCACGGTAGGAACGCTTCAGGGCCGAGCAGGTGATGATGGTCGACCGCCCCGCGGCGTCCTGCTCCCGGATCCACTCCGCGAGCGCCTCCAGCCAGGGCCAGCGGTCCTCGTCGACCAGCGGCTCGCCGGAGGCCATCTTGTCGACGTTGGCCTGCGGGTGGAAGTCGTCCCCCTCGGCGAACTCCCAGTGCAGGACCGTGTTGATCTCGCGCGCCACCGTCGTCTTGCCCGCCGCGGAGGCACCCATCACCACAAGGTGCAGCGGGGCGGGCTCTCCTGCAGCTGGGTCACTCATCCGACACACTCTGCCACGAACGCACCGTCCCACTCAGCCTCGGACACGCCTCCTGCTCAGCGCCTGGCGTCGTCAGCCACAGGAGAGTCCTCCCCGTCGTCGCCAAACTCATGCGCCACCCACTCAACCCAGGCAGCCTCGAACTCCTCGGTGCCGACTCCCAGGTGATCGCGCAGCGCCAGGTCGATCGCCTCGTCACCGTCCGTGAAATAGTCCAGGCGACTGAGGTCGAGACCCAGGGCCACGGTGACCTCCAGACCGTGCTGCGCCTCGACATACTCAAAGACACTCCCGGCCTCATAGAAGTGCTGGCTGAGGTCCTCCTCCTCATAGAACTCCCACCAGCGCGCCGGCGGGAGCGCGTCCGGCAGACTGCCCGTCTCGAAGGCCCAGCGGTAGTCGCCCGCAGCCATGTCCCGAACCTCCGGGTCGCCGACGCTCTGGAACCAGAGGGCCACTCCCTCATACACCCAGGTCGTGGGGCTGGCGTGTGGCCCGGACTGCTGCGAAAGGGCAACGGTGGTCGCGATGTTGCGCATGGACGGCGAGCCGCCGTCCAGCCGGGGGTACCAGCTGAACTCGCCCTCGATCTCACCCCGGTCGAGCACCACCCGCACGGGACCGGGCGCACCGTCCTCGACATCGGGGAGGATGCCGTCGCGTTCCACCTCAGGCGAGCTGGCCGGGGTGATCCACCCGCCGAAGGAGGCCCCCTCCCCCTGTCCGAGCATGGCAGAGACGGGCTCGGCCGAGGCGAGCATGACCAGCATCCGGTCCGGGCCCGGCAGAGGGAACTCCGTCAGGGTGGCCGCAGCTGCGGTCTCGAGGGCCTCGGTCGTGCGGCGGGTCCCCGCGCTCGCCTCGGTCACCACGAGCAGGTGCTCGGTCTCGATCACCGAGATGGGGCCCAGGTCCCACAGCTGGGGGTATGCCGCGTCAACGTCATCGGGACCCGCCACCTGGGAGACCCGCCAGCCAGCATCGGCGCGCACCAGCGTGAAGACGTAAGGCTGCACCACCGGCTCGGCGTCGACCCCCGTGACCTGGTGCCGGAAGCTGAACTCGACCTCGGCACCCTCCTCCCCGGCCGCGTTGGCCAGGAAGACCGGGTGCAGCTCGCGCACGTCCATCGGCACCGCCTGCACGCCCTCGAACCAGTCGCGTTGCTGCTGCGCCGCAGCACCCTCGAGCACGGTGAGTGACAGCCACTCCTCGACATCGCCGCTGGCCAGGGCCGCGGTCATCTCCTCGCCCAGCGCGATGGCCTCCTCAGCCGTGATGCCCGCCCCGGACGGCGCGTCTGTGCGGTCCGCCTCGTCCGAGGCAGTCGCACTGGTGGAGGAGGCCACACTGGGTGGCGCAGCGGTCGGTGGCGCCCCGTCGCAGGCAGCAAGAGTCAGCGCGAGCGCCCCCACCACAGCCACCGGAGCCGGCCACCGCCCGCGCGTCCTCGTCATGGACGGATGATATGGCTCGGGCTGCCCAGATCGGGGCCGCACAGGCCTCGGGTTGAGCGTGTCGCGCTTCGGCTCGCGGTGGGATGACATCGCAAGTGCCACCCCTGCCATTAGGCTCGCTCCCGAAAGACTCTGCGCGACTCTCGTGCGCTGCCACAACCCGAGGAGCACCATGGCCACCGTGAACCCTGACCCGGACTTTGACGTCGTCATGCTGGGGACGGACATCGGCATCTATGGGCTCGCGCGCGCCTTCCACGAGCGCTACGGCATCGTCAGCACCGTCATCTCCCGAGTCATCGCCGGGCCGATCAAGAACTCAAAGATCATCGACGTGATCGACCTCGGCGAGGAGGCCGCCCGCCCCGAGACGCTCGCGGCGCTCGAGAGCGAGGGCAAGAAGCGCAGGGCCGCCGGTCGGACCACGCTGCTGCTGTCCAACGCCGACACCTTCAGCCGGATGCTCTCGGACAACGCCGAGTGGCTGCGCCAGTGGTATGTCGTGCCGGCCGTCGACGGCGCCGTGCTCGACATGACGGCGGACAAGGTGGAGTTCGCCAAGGTCTGCGAGGAGCTCGGCATCCCCAGTCCGCGCACCCTGGTGCAGGACTTCTCCGGGGCGGACGCGGCTGGCTGGGAGCCGGACACCGTCGACCTGGACTTCCCGGTCGTGGCCAAGCCGGCGATCGGCGCGGCCTACGAGGGTCTGGTCTTCGAGGGCAAGCAGAAGATCTTCCTGGTCGACACCCCCGCCCGGTTGCGCGAGATCTTCCTGCTGGTCAAGGGCGCCGGCTTCCGCGACCGGTTCGTCGTGCAGGAGCTGATCCCCGGAGATGACACGGCGATGCGCTCGATCACGGCCTATATCGACTCCTCGGGCGAGGCCACGCTGCTGGCCACGGCTCAGGTCCTCCTCCAGGAGCACCAACCGCTGGCGATCGGCAACCCGGCTGCCATGATCACCACCCCGTTCCCGGAGCTGATGGACCAGGCTGAGCGCTTCCTCAAGCACGTCGGCTACCGCGGCTTCGCCAACTTCGACGTCAAGCTGGACCCCCGCGACGGCGTGATGAAGTTCTTCGAGATGAACCCGCGGATCGGCCGCAACAACTACTACGTGACCGCGGCCGGCGCCAACGTCGCGGAGTTCATCACGACCGACCTGATCGAGAAGCAGTCGCACGACCAGGTCATCGTCCGCAACGAGATCCTCTACTCCGTGCTGCCGCAGCCGCTGCTGCGCCGTTATCTCTCCGGGGAGGCCAAGGCGCTGCACAAGCGGATCTCCGCGAAGGGCGTGCACCACCCGCTGGACTATCGGGACACGTGGTGGCGCAAGGCCTATGTGGCGACGGCCAAGGCCAACTACGTGAAGAAGTACGCCACCTACTACCCGCGGCCGACGGACTCCGGCTTCTAGCCGACGGGCTCGAGCTTCTAGCCGACAGGTTCGGGCGACCAGGGCCGGCCCGGTCTCGTCTGCCGCAGGTGCCACAGGTAGGCCAGAGCACCGCCGGGGATCTCGAGAGCGAACGTGAAGAAGCTGAACAGCAGCACCCCGGCCATCGTCGCGGTGGGGTCACCACCCAGCGCCACGAGCACCGCGGCCGTCCCAGTCTCGGCGAAGCCCGCGCCCCCCGGAGTGAGGATGACCAGGGTCAGCATGCGCCCCGTCGCATAGCCCGCGGTCACCTGTGCCCACCCAAGGTCGTTCCCGACGACGGCTAGGCAGCCCCAGAAGAGCACGCCCTGCAGGGTGAGATAGACCAGCATGCCGCCGACCAGCGGCACCCGGCCGTCCCGGAGCAGCTCCCTCGCGCTCCCGCGCAGGTCCCCGAGCAGGCCCGGCAGGTCCTGTGGCGCGGGGCGTCGGATCAGCCGGGTCAGCCAGACACTCGCCCGCGTGATGACCGAGATGAGCCACCGGGCCGCCCCCTCGTGCAGCAGGGCAGCGACCACGAGGGCGATGACGGCCAGCGTGATGGCGATCCCGACGACCGCAGCGGTGCGGACCGACTCATCCACCTGGGAACCCACCAGCAGCAGGGCCCCGAGGCCGGCGGCCGGCAGCGCGAGCCGAGCCAGGTTGTGCCACAACCCGGTGACGACGGTGAACAGCCCGATCGCGGCGTGCGAGTGACCGTAGTTGCGCATCATGCTCCACGTCACCGCGACGCCGACGGCGCCACCGGCCGGAAGCAGGTTGGACACGGCGCTGCCGGCGAACTGCAGCGCGAGGGCCTGGGACTTGCGAAGTCCCGGCAGAGAGGCTGCCATGACAAAGGTGAAGGCCCACAACCCGACCAGCCACAGTGCGGTCAGAGCGGCCATCTGCCACCCCGTCACGAACGAGAGGGTGGCCATCGTCGAGCGCCAGTCCGACCCGGTGACGGTGGGCAGCACGAAGGCGAGCAGCACGACGAGCAGCGTGGACGAGAGGGCAACGCGGACCGCGCGGGTCCAGGTGCGCTGCGGCCGCCGGTCAACGCTCACGGAGGCGTCTCTCGTGGGGTGCGCCGACGGGGGCCATGACCACGTGCGCCGCGCTCCCCATGGCGGCAGGATACGGGGCTACCGTCCGGGCTGGTCCACCCACTCCGTCGCGCCGGGCCGGAACGCAGCGACCCCACCAGTCAAGCGGGCCACGTGGGCGCTCACCTGCGCCAGGTCCCCGACCGGCACGGCGAGATGGAGTATGACGGAGCTCGCGTAGTCGACGTCCCGCACCACCACGCCGTGCGCGCGCAGGTCGTGCTCGAGGCGCCCCGCGTCGGCGTGACCCACCTCCACGCTGCCCAGCTGGAGCAGCTCGCGCCGCAGCGGCTCAGCCTCGGCGAGCGCGGCGCGCACGGCGTCACCGTAGGCCCGGACCAGCCCTCCCGCGCCCAGGAGCGTCCCGCCGAACCACCGGGTGACGACGGCCACGACGTCGCTGAGGCCGCTGTGGGTGAGCACCTCCAGCATGGGTGCGCCCGCGGTGCCAGATGGTTCGCCGTCGTCGTGGGACCTGGTCAGGTCGCCCTCCGGACCGAGCACCCACGCGGAGCAGTGGTGTCGCGCGTCCCAGTGCCTGGTGCGCGCC
This sequence comes from Ornithinimicrobium cryptoxanthini, assembly GCF_023923205.1. Lineage (NCBI taxonomy): Bacteria > Bacillati > Actinomycetota > Actinomycetes > Micrococcales > Ornithinimicrobiaceae > Ornithinimicrobium > Ornithinimicrobium cryptoxanthini. The sequence continues at coordinate 3,348,602 of NZ_CP099490.1, forward strand.
TCCTCGACGACGGCGCGCGCGTCCTGCTCGGAGTCCGCGCGGCGCAGCCAGCACTCGAAGACCGAACGACGCTCCTCGATCGAGGCCGTCACGGGGCCGCGGATCGTCTGATATCTCCTGCGGGCCATGGCCCGCAGGATACGGCGCGGCAGGGAGGGTTAGGCTGGAGGCGTGTTCACCCTCTCCACGCGGGGGCGACGGCCAGGGGGTCGCACCGCCCTCGGCGCACTGCTGCTCACCCTCTGGCTGACTCTGCTCGCCGCGCCCGCCAGCGCCCATGACTCGCTGGTCGACAGCGATCCGGCGCAGGATGCCGTCCTGACCGAGGTCCCTTCCCAGCTCGAGCTCACCTTCAGCGGAGAGATCTCCGACCTGGGCGTGCAGTTCGTCGTGATCGGACCGGAGGAGCGTGACGTCGTGCAGGGCACGCCCACGGTGTCCGGGACCGTCGTGACACAAACCCTGACCGAGGAGCTGGTGGACGGCGACTACGAGGCCACCTGGCGGGTGACCTCGTCAGACGGACACCCGATCTCCGGCACCATCGGCTTCAGCATCGCCGACGCGACCACGTCGCGCTCCGGCGACCGTGGTGAGGCCACCGCCACCGATGGCGGCACGGCCGCACCCACGAGCGGGGCCGTGACCGAGGACGCCGAGACCACCGCCCCGACCGCTACCCCCTCCCCGACAGAGGCAGCGACACCAGCACCTGCTGACGACGCCGTCGTCACCGCCGAGGCCGCACCGGACCCGACAACTGAATCGAGCGGCATACCCACCTGGGGTTGGCTGGTCGCCGCCCTGGCCGCCGTCGGCCTCGTGGCGTGCGGCTTCCTGGCCTTCCGTCGCAACTGAGCCGGCGGACCGCTCGCCCCCGCTGCTTCCCCCCGTCCCGCCGTGGCCCGCTGCGGGCTGAAGCCGCCCGCGCGATGCGGCTTCCGGGTCAGAAATCATGTACCGTTAGCAGCACGACAGATACATTCCCCGGGCCGACTGCGCGGTCTGGTGGCACCATGGTGTCACCTGACATGCGATGCCGACCCGCACAACGCACAAGGGGGTCTCGCCATGGGGCGCGGCCGGGCCAAAGCAAAGCAGACCAAGGTCGCCCGGAGACTGAAGTACTACTCTCCGGACACTGACCTCACCGCACTCGCGCGTGAGCTGGGAGCAGGCGGCGAAGCCGCCCCACCTCCCGACGCTGCCGAGGAAGCGGTCGAAGAGCCGGACGAGGACGACGCCTACGAGCGTTGGGCCTCCTCCGACAACTGACGTCTCCGCCGCCTGGCCCGGGGCTGGTCCCCGTGGCCAAGGCGGCGTTGTCGTGCCTCGTGGCGCGTGGTGACCGCGTCGCTAGAGCGTGAAGGAGCAGTCGTGAAGGCATGGCATGAGGCGACGTGGGTCGGCCCGGAGGGTGAGACGCCGCGACGCAGGTTCCGGTGGGGTTGGCTCTGGCTGCTGATCATCCCCGCAGCCCTGGTGGCTTTCTCGATCGCCCGGTTCAACGGCTTCTGGCAGTACACCGAGATGTCGGTGACCACGCTCCAGTGCGAGCAGGCTCTGCCCGAGACCGAGCCGACATGGGCTCAGATGGAGGCGGCCGGCTGCAGCCCGACGTCGCTGGGCGCCGACGTGGTCATCCTCGACGGCGGGCAACCGGCGGACAGCGAGCCTGAGACCGACGGCACCACGTGGACCTTCGAGCGGGTGCCCAGCGCGTTCTCCACCCTGGGGATCAACGTCACGCTGCCCGAGTCCGCCGGCCGCGTCCACACCGTCAACGCCGAGGCGGAGCCTCCCGAGGTCCTCAACGAGATGAACGGTGACGCCCAGCGCCGGACCTTCTCGGAGCGCCTCCTGCAGGGCGACAGCACCACGTTCTATGTCGTGGTGAGTCCCTAACCCATTTTTGTAGTGGTTTTGTTGGCCCTCCACGGCTTTTTGTAGTGGTTTTGTTGGCGCCCACGGCTTTTTGCGGGGTGGGCCAGCCCCGCGGTCAGGCGCGATAGTTGCCGGTGACCCGCACGGCCCCGCCGTCGACACCCTTGGCGCCGCGCACGATCTCCTCGCCTGTCTCGCCGGTGTCCGCGAGCACCTCACCGACCACCCACGCGGGCACGCCGAGCTCGACCGAGGCGGCCACGGCACGGTCGGCCTGCTCGCCCGGCACCGTCGCGACGAACCCGACGCCCATGTTGAGCGTCCGCTCCAGGTCGGCCAGCGGCACCGAGCCGAGCTCCTGCACCAGCGAGAACACTGCGGGCGGGGTCCAGGTGGCACGGTCGATCGTAGCCATCGCCCCGGTCGGCAGCACCCGTCCCAGGTTGGCCGCCAAACCACCGCCGGTGACGTGGGACAACGCGTGCACGTCGACGCCGTCGGTGGCGATCAGGTCGAGCAGCATCCGGCTGTAGATCCGGGTCGGCTCCAGCGCCTCCTCCCCGATCGTGCGCCCCAGCTCCTCGACGTGGCGGTCCCACTCCCAACCCGCGGCAGCGATCACCCGCCGCACCAGCGAGTAGCCGTTGGAGTGCAACCCGGACGACGCCAGCGCGATCACGGCGTCGCCCTCGCGCACGCGTTGCGGACCCAGCACATCGTCATACTCGACGACACCGGTGGCGGCGCCGGCGACGTCATACTCCTCCGGACCGAGCAGCCCCGGATGCTCAGCCGTCTCGCCCCCGACCAGCGCCACCCCGGCCAGCTCGCACCCGCGCGCGATGCCGCTGACGATCGCCGCGATCCGCTCCGGGACCACCTTGCCGCAGGCGATGTAGTCAGTCATGAACAGCGGCTCCGCCCCGGACACCACGATGTCGTCCACGACCATGCCGACGAGGTCGATGCCGATCGTGTCGTGCACGTCCATCGCCTGCGCGATCGCGACCTTGGTGCCGACACCGTCCGTGCTCGTGGCCAGCACCGGCCGGCTCATGGAGCGCAGGGCGCTGGCGTCGAACAGGCCGGCGAACCCGCCGAGCCCACCGACAACCTCGGGACGCTGCGCCCGGGCGACCGAGGCTTTCATCAGCTCGACCGCGCGGTCGCCGGCCTTGACGTCGACGCCGGCGCTGGCATAGGTGATCGGCTCGCTCAACGGGCTCTCCTAGTGCTCTCTGGTGGGCTGGGTGCTGCTGCTCAGGGCCGCGAGACGGCGTCGGCCGCGCCGCCGTGGCTGCCCAACCGCACTCCGTCGACGTCGACCGCACCACGCTCCCGCAGGGGGGTATGCCGTTCGGGCGGGGAGGTGGGCACCTCACCTCCGCTGAACTCCAGCTCGAGGACGTCCTTGCCGAGCTGCTCAGCGACCGGCAGCTCGATCGGGTAGTCGCCCGAGAAGCAGGCCGTGCACAACTGGTCGCGTGGCTGCAGGGTCGCCGCCACCATGCCCTCGTGGCTGATGTAGCCCAGGCTGTCGGCCCCGATCGACTGGCGGATGTCCTCCACGCCCAGCCCCGTGGCGATCAGCTCGGCCCGGGTGGCGAAGTCGATGCCATAGAAGCACGGCCAGCGCACCGGCGGCGAGGAGATGCGCACGTGCACCTCGGCGGCGCCGGCCTCGCGCAGCATCCGCACCAGCGCGCGCTGGGTGTTGCCCCGCACGATCGAGTCGTCGACCACGATCAGCCGCTTGCCGCGGATCACCTCACGCAGCGGGTTGAGCTTGAGCCGGATGCCGAGCTGGCGGATCGTCTGGCTCGGGGCGATGAAGGTGCGTCCGACGTAGGCGTTCTTGACCAGGCCGTTGCCGTAGGGGATGCCCGACGCCTCGGCGTAGCCGATCGCGGCCGGGGTCCCCGACTCCGGCGTCGGCATCACCATGTCGGCGTCGACCGGGTGCTCGCGCGCCAGCGTGCGCCCCATCTCGACGCGGGACTCATAGACACCGCGACCGTTCAGCGTGGTGTCGGGGCGGGCGAGATAGACATACTCAAAGACGCAGCCCTTGCGGTCGGTCTCGGCGAAACGCTGGCTGCGCAGACCGTTCTGGTCGATCGCGATGAGCTCCCCCGGCTCGACCTCGCGCACGAACGAGGCACCCACGATGTCCAGGCCGGATGTCTCGGACGAGACCACCCAGCCTCGCTCGAGGCGACCCAGGACCAGGGGACGGACCCCCTGGGGGTCGCGCGCGGCATACAACGTCTGCTCGTCGCAGAAGACGAGGGAGAACGCTCCCCTCAGCGTGGGCAGCACCTCCATCGCAGCGGCCTCCAGCGACAGGTCCGGGTCGGCGGTGAGCAGTCCGGTGACCAGGGCGGTGTCGGTGGTGTTGCCGCGGCGCACCTCGCCGGGAGCGTTGCGCAGGTCACCGCCGTGTATCTCGACGAGCCGGTCGCGCAGCTGCGAGGTGTTGACCAGGTTGCCGTTGTGCGCCAGGGCCACGGTCTGGTCCTCGGTGCCACCGAGGGTGGGCTGGGCGTTCTCCCAGGAGTTGCGCCCGGTGGTGGAGTAGCGGCAGTGACCGACCGCCAGGTGACCGCGCAGCGAGGCCAGGCTCGACTCGTCGAAGACCTGGGAGACCAAGCCGACGTCCTTGTAGACCAGCAGCGAGCGGCCGTCGCTGGTGGCGATGCCGGCCGCCTCCTGGCCACGGTGCTGCAGCGCATAGAGGCCGTAGTAGGTGAGCTTGGCCACCTCTTCACCGGGTGCCCAGACGCCGAAGACGCCACATTCGTCCTGCGGGGCCTTCTCGTCGGGCATCAGGTCGTGAGAGAGCCGTCCGTCTGCGCGTGCCACTGGCCTATCGTCGCACAGCCGCCCGACACTGCTCGCTGCGCGCCGGCGCGAGGGAATCTGCGTCGCTGTGGGGAAATCTGCGTCGGTGTGAGCGAGTCCCGCGATCGGTGCGAGCGGATCCGCGTCGGTGTGACGGCTCCGCGCTCGCACCGACGGCAGACTGCTCGCACCGACGTAGCGCAGGATCGTCGACGGGCTCCCCCTGCCCCCATTGACCTGTCCCATGGCCTGCCTGCCAAGGCCATTTTATCGCGCGGGAGGGGGCTTGCGGCAAGGCCCCCGTCAGGACCGACAATCGACGGATTACGCGGGAGGGGACAAGCTTTTGGAACGGAGCCAGGACGTGGACGCGATGACCCGAGCTGCCCAGATCTTCGAGCTGCCCGAGCGGCTGGCGACCAAGGACGACTCTGCGCTGATCGGCGCCGACCAGGAGCACCTGGCCGCCGTCGGGCAAGCGCTTGAGGAGACCATCGACGAGCTGTCGGCTCGCCTGGACGACACACGCCGGCGCCCGGCGGGCGGAGGGCAGGACGCGCTCGAGCGCGACCAGGAGGTCCACCGCCTGACTGCGCGGCTGCGGACGCTGCGCCGCTTCGGCCTGGACCTGTGCCTGGGGCGGATGGTCCTCGACGAGGGCGCCGGCGGTGCCGCCGGAGACCGGACCGTGTATGTCGGAAGGCTGGGGCTGACGGACAGCACCGGTCGGCGGCTGCTCGTGGACTGGCGCTCCCCGGCTGCGGAGCCGTTCTTCGGCGCGACGCACGCCAACCCCATGGGGCTGGCCAGTCGTCGCCGCTATCGCTGGACCCGGGAGCGCATCACCGACTACTGGGACGAGGTGTTTACCCCCGACGGGCTCCAGGGGCACGCCGCGCTCGACGACCAGTCGGCGTTCATCGCCAGCCTCGGGAGCAACCGGTCGCCGCGGATGCGCGACGTGCTCGGCACGATCCAGTCCGACCAGGACGCCATCATCCGTGCCGGATCCCGCGGTGCCCTCGTCGTCGACGGTGGGCCCGGCACGGGCAAGACGGTCGTAGCCCTGCACCGGTCGGCATACCTGCTGTATGCCGATCCGCGCCTGGGTCATCACCGCGGCGGTGTGCTCTTCGTCGGACCGCACCAGCCCTATCTCGCCTATGTCGCGGACGTGCTGCCCAGCCTCGGCGAGGAGGGCGTGCAGACCTGCACCCTGCGCGACCTGGTGCCCGAGGGAGCCGACGCCGCCCCCGAGCTGGACCCGCAGGTGGCTGCGCTGAAGTCGAGCGCCCAGATGGTGGACGCGATCGAGACGGGCATCCGGTTCTCTGAGGAGCCGCCAGGCCGCGGGATGACGGTGTCGAACGACTGGGCAGAGATCCCGGTGACCGCCTCGGACTGGAGCGAGGCGTTCGACGCCGCGCCGCCGGGAGTCCCGCACAACGAGGCCCGCGAGAGCGTCCTGGACGCGCTCCTCGACATCCTGGTCGACAAGGTCGACGCTGCCACCACGGAGGAGGACGAGCAGGTGCAGCCGGAGGCTCTGCGGCGCTCTCTGCGGGCGGACGAGGACCTGACCTCGGCCCTCAACGCGGCGTGGCCCATGCTCGACGCGGGTGACGTCGTCGGGGACCTGTGGACGGTGCCGGCCTATCTGCGTCTGTGCGCGCCCTGGCTGACGCCGGAGGAGGTCAGGGCGTTGCAGCGGCGCGACGCCTACGCCTGGACGGAGTCGGATCTGCCGCTGCTCGACGCCGCCCGACACCGGCTCGGCGACGCGGGCCTGGCACGCGACCGGCACCGCAGGGAGGCCCAGCTGGCGGCGCAGCGTGAGGAGATGGATCGCGTGGTCGAGCACCTGGTCGCCGCCGACGACTCCGAGATGCAGGTGATGTCGATGCTGCGCGTGGAGGACCTGCAGGGTGCGCTGGTCGACGAGGCTGGCGTGTCCACGAAGGACCCGGACCGGCTGGCCGGCCCGTTTGCACACGTTGTCGTCGACGAGGCCCAGGAGCTGACCGACGCCGAGTGGCAGATGCTGCGGCTGAGGTGCCCCTCGCGCAGCTTCACCGTCGTCGGGGACCGCGCGCAGGCCCGGCACGGCTTCACCGAGTCCTGGCAGGAGCGACTGGAACGGGTCGGGCTCGAGCGCATCACTGTCTCGACGCTGAGCATCAACTACCGCACGCCTGAGGAGGTGATGACCGAAGCCGAGCCGGTGATCCGTGCGGCCCTGCCGGACGCCAACGTGCCGGTCTCGGTGCGCAGCACCGGCATCCCGGTCAGCTATGGCGTGGTGTCCGACCTGGGCCAGGTAGTCGGCGACTGGCTCGCCGCCCACGAGGAAGGCGTCGCGTGCGTCATCGGTGACCCCACCTTCAGCGCCACCGCACGGGTGCAGTCACTCACCCCGCAGCTGGCCAAGGGGTTGGAGTTCGACCTCGTGGTGCTGGTCGACCGGGGCGGGTTCGGGGCCGGAATCGAGGGCGCGGTCGACCGCTATGTGAGCATGACGCGCGCGACCCAGCAGCTCGTCATACTCGGGGATCATGGCTAGCGCCGGGCGGGTTCACGCCGGGCGCCCGCGGGCGGTCCCGTGTTCAGGAACGGTCCGAGAAGCGCTCCACGAGCAGATAGACGATCCCGCCGAGCAGCCCGCCGAAGAGACCCAGCGGGCCGGCCACCGCGATGAACTCCTGGCCGGCGCTCGCCCGAGGGGCGTCTGGTCCGAGGTAGGCGACCACCGCGCCGATGACAAACCCCAAGAGCGCCCCCGTCACCAGGAACGGCACCAACTGGGGACGACGGGACACCTTGCGGCGAGATGGCTGGTCAGTCACACGTCCAAGGATGCCACGGCCCGCACCGCCGGTCGTGCCCCGTGGTCCGGTCGGCCCCGTGGTCCGGTCGTGCCCCGGACGTCCGCGGTGGCACGTCGAGTGCCGGGGGGGAGGTGAGATGCCGGTGTTCGTTCCGGGAGCCGAGCTGAGTCGGCGGTTGTATGACGATGTCGTGCACCCTGTTCTCCGGGCGAGGTTTCCTGGCCTGCCGCACTCCGCGGCACTGCTCGGCCGGGGGTCGGAGGTGCTCGGCTTCGACGATGAGATGTCGACCGACCACGACTGGACGCCACGGGTCCTGATCTTCCTCGCCGAGGAGGACGAGCGCCAGCATGGCGACGCGGTGCGGGAGGCACTGGCGCAGGACCTGCCGTCCGCCTTCGCCGGCCACCCGACCGGCTTCGAGGTCTGGTCCGTCCGCAGCTATGTCCGGCGACAGCTGGGGCGGACCTCGACCGCGACATCGAGCCGCGCGACTGGCTGACCTTGTGGGAGCCCGGGTTGCGCATGTTTGTCTCGGGGCCGGTCTTCCACGACGAGGTCGGCCTGCAGGGGGCCCGCGACCGGTTGGCCTACTACCCCCACGACGTCTGGCTCTACCTGCTGGTCACCGGGTGGTGGCGCGTCCACCCGGAGATGAACCTGGTCGGCAGAGCGGGATTCGCGGGCGACGAGCTCGGCTCCGGGCTGATCGGGGCGCGTCTGGTGGGCGACCTCATGCGCCTCGCGTTCCTAATGGAGCGGCACTACGCGCCCTACTCAAAGTGGTTCGGCACGGCCTTCTCACGCCTGGCCTGCGGCGCGGAGCTGACACCCGTGCTGCGGGAGGTCGGCCGTGCGCAGACCTGGCAGGAGCGCGAAGCAGCACTGGTGGGTGCTTACGAGAAGCTGGTCGCGATGCACAACGCGCTCGGCCCGACCGCCGAGGCGACGACGCAGGTCGTGCGGATGTGGGACCGACCGTTCCAGGTCGCCTGGGCCGACATCCCGGACCTCCTCCTCCCCCTCATCCAGGACCCGGCGGTCGTCAGCATCGCCCGGCGATGGCCGGTCGGGCCCGTCGACCAGTTCCGCGAGCTGCTCTGGCCACCGACGAACCGGGCACTGCTGCTGCGTCTCTTTGACGAGGAGCCCCCTCAGCTGAGCGTGCGCAGGTAGCCCTCGAGGACCGCGATGTCGGACTGGTAGGGCGGCTCCGCACGGGGCCAGTGCACGATGACGTCGGTGAAGCCCAGCTCCTCGGCCCGCCCGACCTGGTCGGTGAGGAACTCCACGGAGCTGAGCGCCGCAGGGCCGGAGGCGTCCAGGGTGAGATAGCGCGCCATCGGCGAGCGCGGCCCCACGACCGCGGCACCGCTGTCAGTCCCGTCCGCGCACTCCCCGGCAGCCTGCTCCGCGTCGGTGAACCGTTCGGCGACCTCGGCGACGCCGGTCCACCACTGATCGACCGCGTCCCGCTCAGCCCAGTCCCCAGCGGCGGGTCCGGTGGTGACCCAGCCCGCGGCATACCTCACGGCCAGGTCCATGGCCCGCGGACCGTTCGCGGCGACGAGCAGCGGGGTCGGCTCGCTGATCCGGTTGCGGGCGTCGACCGCACGATAGAACTCGCCGTCGTGCTCGACGTGGTCCTCACGCAGACTGCGCTCAAGCAGAGGCACGAACTCGCGGAACCGGCGCGACCGCTCACCCCTGGTCAGGTCATCACCCAGCACGCGAGAGTCGAGATCGCCGCCGGCGCCGACCCCCAGCAGGACGCGGCCACCGCTGATGTCCTGCAGGGTCAGGGCGTCGCGGGCCAGGGCGACGGGGTGCCGAAAGTTGGGCGAGCTGACCAGCGTGCCCAGGCCGATGCGCTCGGTGACCATCGCCGCGGCGGTGAGGGTGGCGACCGTCGAGTGCCACGGCGAGTCCGGCAGCCCGCCCCAGACCAGGTGGTCATAGGTCCAGGCGTGGTCGAACCCCATCTCCTCGGCCCTTCGCCAGATCGGCTCGGCCTCGCGCCAGGGATATTCGGGAAGGATGCAGATGCCGTGACGCATGCGATCAGCGTAGGCGCCTTGGGTGGTCGCCTCCGCGCCGGTGGGGTGATCCCCCGTCGGTGCACTGCGGCGCCCCCGTCGGTGATGCGGCGGCGCCCCCCGTCGGCGAGGTCGCTGCGCGGGACTGGCGAATCGACCTCCCGTATGCGTGCCATGGCCGACAAACCAACGGTCCAACGCGACGGTGGCGCGCGCTCACCTGGCGGGTCGACCTCCCGCATGCGGGCCATGGCCGACAAACCAACGGTCCAACGCGACGGTGGCACGCTCATCTGGCGGGTCAATCACGACGAGGCGAGCAGTTGCTCGATCTGCTCAAAGAACTTGTCGGGGCACGTCCTCAGCCCCAGCACCGGAACCTGCAGGCTCCGCAATCCTGGATCGCGCAGACCCAGATCGTTGAAGCGCAGGGCGTCGTCGATGCCTGCGGTTCCCTCGAAGTGCTGGGCTCCTTGAATCTCAACGTGCACGCCCTGCGCCTCCCAGAAGACATCGAGGTAGACCCGTCCGTTCTTGCCTGTGCGCACGGCCTGCCGGGTGGGCTCTGGGAGTCCGCGCCGACGGCACTCCTGCGCAAAATCCAGTTCGTTGAGAGAGTGTGCACCGTTGCAGACGTCCTGGTCACGCTCTCGAGGAACGCCCGCCGCGGTGAATAGCGAATCCCTTCCCAGCGCGCAAGCAACCTCTTTGGCAACACCAGCCGCTGCTGGACCGCCATCGCAACGATCGTGGCCGCCTGTCGATCGCTGGAGGCTCCCTGTGCCGCTCGGATGGCAGCGACCTCAGGCTTGGTGCGGCGCAGGCCCACCGGCACGGTGTCTCCCAGGTCCCGCAGCAGGTGGTGGGTGACGCCCTCGATCCGTCGCGGGCGCGCCCCGTTCGGCACCGAGATGTGCACCGTGTGCTCGCGCCACCCGGTCAGTCCCGCCGCCAGGAGCGCACTCGTGCCGTCGAGCACGGAGCGCGATCCGGACTCCCACAAAGCACGCCACCATAGGCCGCGACCGGTGGGGGCTGCCGTGGTGATGCACAGTGTGTGGCACCCCGCCGGCACCCAGACCCCGCGGTCGACCTCGCCCTGCACCTGGCCCCGGGTCAGACCAGCCTCTCGCAGCAACACTCGGTTCGACACTCCGTCGTGCTGGTCAGCGATCTCTCGTGCCAGCGCATGACGTCGCGCGCGTTCCCGTGTCGTCGCAGCAGCCCTCTCTTGGCGCGTCGATCGTCCGTTCACGCGGTGATGATGCCCCGACAACCGCGTCCGTCGCCGAAGTTGTCCACAACCCCGCAGCTTCGACCTCCCAGGTGCATGCCATGGCAAACAATCGGGCGGTCGAATCGTCAGCATCATCTCGCAGCGTCCACGCGGACCCAGTCGCAGCCACCACCCGTCGTCGATACCAACGGGGTCAACCTCATCCCGCGCAGTGTGGCGGTGGGGCGTGAGGGGGTGAGCGCAGCTTCGACCTCCTACATGCATGCCATGGCAAGCAATCGGGAGGTCAGACGGGTGCTGACGAGGAACCAGACGCGCGCTGTCGACGAGGAACCAGACGGGCGCCGACGAAGATCCAGGCGAAACGCCGCGGAGGGTGGCGCCAGCACGCGCGGGACCCGTCGACCCGCGCCTCAGTCGAGCGGCAGATAGTCCACCAGGTCGGCGCGCTGCCCGCTGGCGCGCACGGTGCCCGCGTCGCGCTCCGCCGCCCACGTGCTCGCGCCGGTCACGAGTCGCAGCCAGGTCTGGCCGTCGGTCTCGATCACGTTGGTCGGAGTGCCGCGCGTGTGCCGGGGGCCCTCGATGCACTGGACCGCGCCGAAGGGCGGCACCCGGACCTCGACCGAGCGCCCCGGGGCACGGGCACCCAGTTCCTCCAGCATGTAGCGCACCGCCATCGCGACGACCTGGCGAGGAGCCTGCTCAGGGGCGCTACGCCATACGGCCAGAGCCGACTCGCCCTGATCGGGTGCGATGCGACGACGTGGAGGCAACGCTCAGCCCAGCGGGTCCCGCTCGATCGGGCAGGACATGCACCGGGGGCCGCCGCGACCGCGACCGAGCTCCTGACCGGCGATCTCCAGGACCTCCACACCCAGCCCTCGGAGGAAGTCGTTGGTGACCGTGTTGCGCTGGTACGCGACCACGACACCGGGCTCGAGGGCCAGGACGTTGCAGCCGTCGTCCCACTGCTCGCGCGCGGCCGCCCGGGGGTCCTGCTCCGCGGCGACGACGCGGGGGGAGCCGATGCCCATCGCGTCCCCGATGACCTGCATCATCTCGCCCGGGTCGTTGGACCGGATGTTGAGATTGGGCAGCTGGGAGTCGCCGGGGCCGGTGGAGGTGATCGTGTATGACGTGAGGTCCGGCAGGCCGAGATATCTGGTGAACGTCTGCTCGTCGAGCATCGTCATCACGGTGTCCAGGTGCATCACGGCCCGCGCCTTGGGCATGTCCAGCGCGATGATCGTGTCGATCTGGTCCGAGGCGAGCGTGCGCTGCGCGAGCCGCTCCACACCCTGAGTCGTGGTCCGCTCGCTGATCCCCACGAGCAGCACCTTGTTGCCGAGCACCAGGATGTCGCCGCCCTCGGCGGTGGCCGGCCCGGCTTCGACGCCCTCGGACCACCAGTCCATGCCCGCGTCCCGGAACATCGGGTGCCACTGATAGATCGCCTCGTAGTGGACCGTCTCGCGACGCCGGGCTTTCTTGTGCATCGAGTTGACCGCGACGCCGCCATAGAGCCAGGCCGAGGTGTCCCGGGTGAACAGGTGGTTGGGCAGCGGCGCGAGCAGCGCGTCGTGCGGGTCCAGCTGGGCGATGACGACAGAGCGGGGGGCGTCCATGCGCTCCAGGACCTCGGCCTTGGTGATGCCACCGATCAGGAACTGGACCAGGTCATGGTCGTCCATCTGGTCGAACAGCTCGTGCATCTCCTGCGCGGCGAACGGTCCGAGGTGCCGCTGGTCCAGCGACTGGGACAGGATCTGGGTGCGGGCCTGCGGGATGCCGACCGTCTGCTCGAGCAGCTCGTCGAAGTGGTGCACGAGGATGCCGCGCTCCTCCATGACCCGCACGAACTCCGCGTGCTCCTCCTGGGCCCGCTCGACCCAGAGGATCTCGTCGAAGAGGTAGCGCTCCTTGTTGTCAGGCGTCAGGCGGCGCATCTCCAGCCCAGGTCGGTGCACGATGACCTGGCGAAGTCTGCCCACCTCGGATCCGATATGAAGTGGCATCAGCAGGTCCTTTCGTGGCGGCAGGGACACTCTGCCACACGCGGAGCGGGCCCTCAGGGGCTCATCGGGCAGGCGGGTCCGGGGTATGACGACACGCCGGCACCGCGGTCCGTCCCGCAGAATGGGCTCATGGACGCAACAGTGCTGCACGCCCCAGGTGACATCCGCCTCGACCAGGTGCCCGATCCGCAGATCATCCGCCCCACCGACGCCGTGGTCCGGGTCGCGGCGGCCTGCGTGTGCGGGTCGGACCTGTGGCCCTATCGCGGGATCTCGAAGGTGAGCGGGCCGCGCCGCATCGGGCACGAGTGCATCGGCGTCGTCGAGGAGACCGGCAGCGAGGTGAGCACCGTGCGCGCCGGCGACTTCGTGATCACGCCGTTCCTCTGGTCGGACAACACGTGCGCGCACTGCGCGGTGGGGATGCAGGCCGCGTGCGCCAACGGCGGTGGCTTCGGCGGCCCGGACCGCGACGGTGACCTCGTCGACGGCTGTCAGGGTGAGTTCGTGCGCGTGCCGCTGGCCGACGGCACGCTGGTGGCCACCCCCGAGCAGCCGGACGAGGCGATGCTGCCCTCGCTGCTGGCCCTCACCGACGTGTTCGTCACCGGGTGGCACGCGGCCGTCTCGGCCCGCGTGCAGCCTGGTCAGACCGTGGTCGTGGTCGGCGACGGCGCAGTCGGCCTCAGTGGGGTCCTGTCGGCGGCGATGCAGGGTGCCGAGCGGATCATCGCCATGTCCCGGCACGCCGACCGCCAGGAGGTCGCCACCGAGTTCGGCGCGACCGACCTCGTGGCCGAGCGGGGCGAGGAGGGCGTGGCCCGCGTCATGGAGCTCACGGGCGGGATCGGCGCCGACGCGGTGCTCGAGTGCGTCGGCACCAAGGAGTCGATGGAGCAGGCCTTCGCCAGCGCTCGTCCGGGCGCCACGGTCGGCTTCGTCGGGGTGCCGTATGGCGCGGAGGCACCCATCACGCAGATGTTCCGGCGCAACGTGGGCCTGGCTGGCGGGATGGCGCCGGTGCGCGGCTATCTGGACGAGCTGCTCCCCCGCGTCTGGGGCGGCGAGGTCAACCCGGGGCGGGTCTTCGACAAGACCCTGCCGCTCGCCGAGGTGGCCGAGGGCTACCGCGCGATGGACGAGCGCCGCGCGATCAAGGTGATGCTGCGCCCCTGAGCGCCCTCCAACTCGCGGCCGCACCCCCACCGGTGTGCCGGCATACGCCCGCTGTGGCCTGCCGGATTTCCGAGGTCAGCAGCCTGTCGGGTAGCCTCTCCGACGGAGGATTCGCATAGTGGCCTAGTGCGCACGATTGGAAATCGTGTTGGGATAAAACCCTCGGGGGTTCAAATCCCCCATCCTCCGCCACTGTCCTGACACAGGACGACAGACCCTCGGCCCCCAGCGGGCCGGGGGTCTTGTGCGTCGCCAGCGGGTTTCGTCCCAGCGCGCCCGGGCACGTATCATGGCAACCGGTCCCCCGTGCGGTGGTACCTCACTGAACTCCCCCAGGGCAGGAATGCAGCAAGGGCAGGTGAGCTCTTCCAGGTGCGCGGGGGGCCTTCTTCGTCCCCGGCTCCACCACGGCGACCGCCCGCGTCGGGTGTGGGGCTGACGCCGTGACGTGATCGTGACCAGACCCGCGGAACCGTTCCGTTGCTCCCCGCCGTCGCACCGGCATGAAGAAGACGTTGCTCGCAACGCTGCTGGTGGCGGGGCTCGGCGCCACAGCATGCTCAGGGGACCCCGAGCCGCACGACCCCACCGAGGGCACGCCGGCAGGCGATCACGAGGAGGCGCGTCGCTTCGTCGAGGACTACGCCGAGGACCGGGACGAAGGCGCAGCAGGTCCCGCGACCATGGCTCATGAGGGCGCTGCCGACGCCGCGAGCGAGGGCGGGGACATCGCCCACCCCGAGCCGATGCCGATGCCGCCACCGCCGGGTCCGGGTGAGGACAACACCTTCACCGACGTCGGCGACACGGCGTGGGTGGCGGCCCAGGAGAGCCCGATGTCCACCTTCGCGCTCGACGTCGACACCGGGTCCTACCGGGTGGCCCACGCCATGGCGGCCAACGGGACCTCACCGCAGCCGGACTCGATCCGCGTCGAGGAGTGGGCCAACTCCTTCGAGTATGCCGACAGCGCGCCCGAGGGGACCGCGCTCGGCCTGCAGGTGGAGACCGGGGCGGCGCCCCGTGCCGGGGACGGGACCGCGCTGGTCCGCGTGGGGATCAGCTCGGACGAGGTGGCCGCGCAGGACCGTCCGCAGACCAACATCACCTTCGTCATCGACACCTCCGGCTCGATGGACATCCGGGAGCGGCTCGGCCTGGTGAAGTCCTCACTGGCGCTGCTGGCCGAGAGCCTCAACCCCGACGACACCATCGCGATCGTGACCTATGGCAGCGAGGCCGCGCCGGTGCTGGAGCCGACGAGGGTCTCCGACCGCGACACGATCATTGACGCGATCGAGGAGCTGCAGGCCGGCGGCAGCACCAACATGGAGGCCGGCCTGGCGATGGGCTACCGCCAGGCGCGGGTGGCGCAGGTCGAGGACGGCATCAACGTCGTGGTGCTCGCCTCCGACGGTGTGGCCAACGTCGGCACGACCGACGGCGGCACCCTCGCCGACGAGATCGCCGGCGCCGGTGAGGAGGGCATCCACCTGGTCACGGTCGGCTACGGCATGGGCAACTACAACGACACGCTCATGGAGCAGCTGGCCAACCAGGGCGACGGCTTCTACGCCTACCTCGACACCTTCGAGGAGGCCGAGCAGCTGTTCGTCGAGGACCTGACGCAGACGCTGACCGTCGTCGCGCGGGATGCCAAGAGCCAGGTCGAGTTCGACCCAGAGCTTGTGGAGTCCTACCGGCTGATCGGCTACCAGAACCGCGCGCTGGAGGACGAGGAGTTCCGCGACGACACCGTGGACGCCGGCGAGCTCGGCGCGGGTCACCGAGTCTCAGCACTCTACGAGCTGGTCCCGACCGACGCCGTCACCGACGGCGCAGTGGTCGGTGAGGCCCGCCTGCGCTGGGCCGACCCGGACAGCGGCGAGACCACCGAGGTGAACGCGCCGATCACCTGGTCCCAGGACGAGGCGTCCGAGACGCTGCGCCTGGCGGCGCTGGTAGCCGACTCCGCCGAGCTGCTCAAGGGCAACAGCATCGTCAGCAAGCGAGGGTTCACGCTCGCCGACCTGAGGTCCGAGGCACAGGCCCTTGCCAGCCAGGACGTGGCAGGCGTCGCGGAGCTGCTGCACCTGCTCGACGAGGACCTGCACCGGCAGGGCGCCCCGATCGAGGACTGAGACGTGTCCTGGCTCATCCGCCCATGGTGGCAACCCTGGAACAGCTGACCGTCAGCGACGCCGACCGGTGCCGAAGATGCTTCGGGAGATCTCCCGACCGATCACGGTGCCGGCCGAGCGCAGCATCGACTTGAACGCGCCGGACCCGACGACCTGCTCCACGAGCGACTCGTCCTCCTTGGTCCGCGACTTCGGCGCCGTGGCAGCGGCCTTCTCGGCCTCCTGCGCGGCCTCCGCCTCAGCGGCGGCAGCGGCGCCGGCCTCCATGCGCGCCGCCAGCTTCTCGTAGGCCGACTCCCGGTCCAGGGACTCGGAGTACTTGCTGGTCAGCGCCGAGGCCGCGACCACTCCGTCGACCGTCGCCTCCGGCGAGGGACCCATCGTGGCTTGCGGGGCCCGCAGCAGGGTCTGCGCCACGGGCGTCGGCGCGCCGCGGTCGGACAGGACGGTGATGATCGCCTCGCCGGTGCCGAGCTGGGTGAGCACCTCCTCCAGGTCGTAGTCACTGATCGGGAAGGTCGTCGCCGCCGCCTTCAGCGCCTTGGCATCCTTCGGCGTGAAGGCGCGCAGCGCGTGCTGCACGCGGTTGCCGAGCTGGGCGAGCACGGACTCCGGCACGTCGTCGGGGACCTGCGTGACGAAGAAGACGCCGACGCCCTTGGAGCGGATCAGCCGCACCGCCTGCTCGATGGACTCCAGGAACGCCTTGGACGCGTCCTTGAAGAGCAGGTGCGCCTCGTCGAAGAAGAAGACCAGCTTGGGCTTCTCGGGGTTGCCGACCTCGGGCAGGTCCTGGAACAGATCGGCCAGCAGCCACATCAGGAAGGTGGAGAACAGCGCCGGCTGGCTCTGCACGCCGGGCAGCTCCAGGCAGCTGATGATGCCGCGACCGTCGTCAGTGGTGCGCATCAGGTCGGAGGTGTCGAACTCGGGCTCACCGAAGAACTCGTCGGCTCCGGCGCCCTCGAAGGCGATCAGCTCGCGCAGGATGACTCCGGCCGTCGCGGTCGACAGACCACCCAGCGCCTTCAGCTCGGCCTTGCCCTCGTCCGAGAGCAGGTGCTGCACGACCGAGCGCAGGTCCTTGAGGTCCAGCAGCGCCAGGCCGTTCTTGTCGGCGTAGTGGAAGATCAGGCCGAGGCTGGACTCCTGGGTGTTGTTGAGCCCCAGCACCTTGGAGAGCAGGATCGGGCCGAAGGAACTGATCGTGGCCCGGATCGGCGCGCCCTTGCCCCGTCCGCCGAGGGAGAAGAACTCCACGGGGTATGCCGTGCCGGCCCAGTCCTGGCCGAGGCTGCTCATCCGCTCGGTCACCTTGGGATGGTCTCCGGCGGGGGTGGCCAGGCCGGTCAGGTCGCCCTTGATGTCGGCCAGGAAGACCGGCACGCCAGCGGTGGAGAGCTGCTCGGCCATCACCTGCAGGGTCACCGTCTTGCCGGTGCCCGTCGCGCCCGCGACGAGACCGTGCCGGTTCATTGAGCCCAGGGGCAGCCGGACCGGGGCGTCCGGCACCGCGGCGCCCTCGTGCAGGGCCGCACCGAGCGTGATGGAGGGCCCCTCGAAGGTGTAGCCGCTGCGGATCTGGTCGATCTGGTTCTCGCTCACGGGAAGCACTCTATAAGTCAGGGCGACTCATACACTGGCGCCATGATCTTCAAGGGCGTGGGTGACGGGCAGCCCTATCCGCCCCATCACCTTGAGGACTGGTCGCACCTGCCACCGCGTCTGATCCGGCTGGATGAGCTGATCACCACCAAGTCGGTGCTGGACCTGCAACACCTGCTGGCGGCCGACTCCACCTTCTATGGCGACATCTTCTGTCACGTGGTGCAGTTTGACGGCCAGCTCTATCTCGAGGACGGTCTGCACCGGGCGCTGCGTGCTGCCCTGGCCGGACGCCCGTTCGTCCACGGGCGTGTCCTCGTGCTTCCCGACCGCCGCACTCGGTAGCGTTCGGGTCAACGTTTTCGCAAGGAGTCCCGCGTGGGTTATGTCCGAACTGCTGGCATGTCGACTGCCGCCCGGCGCCGTCGCCGACGCACCGCCCTGGTGCTGACCGCGCTGATCGGCATCGTCGCCGCCGTCGGTCTCTACGCCACGGCCTACTACATGGGGTGGCTCGGCGACAGCGACACCACGACCGCCGACGAGACCGCCATCACCACGGCGGCGCCCACGCTGGCTCCGGAAGAGGTCACCGTCAACGTCTACAACGCCTCGGGCGCCCCCGGCATTGCCGGCCGCACCTCGCAGGCCCTGTCCTCGCACGGCTTCAAGATCGACGCCGTCGACGACGCCCCACCGGGGACGGAGGTGCCAGCAGTGGCCGAGATCCGACACGGTGCCGCCAACCTGGAGGCGGCGCAGCTGCTGCAGACGCTGGTCCCGGACGCCACCCTGGTCGCCGACACCCGGCAGATCGATGTGCTCGACCTCTACATCGGGACGGACTTCGTCGAGGTCACGTCCGCCGACAACGACTCGGCCACCGCGACCGGCTGACCCACGACGAGCACGTCGACACCGTCTGGCGCGGGTCAGGCCTCGGCGGCTGCGGCAATGTCGACCAGATCCTGCTCCAAGGCCTTGCGGGTCGCCCGCGCCGCCACCCCGCCCAGGACCTTCATCCCCACCTTCTGCAGCCCTGACGGCGCGGTCATCTCGGCATCGAAGCGGACGCTGAGCTCGGTCCGCGCCCCCTCGTCCAACGGGGTCAACGTGAACTCGGTGACATAGTTCGCCCCACCGGACTCGGCCCGCACCTGCGTGCGTCGCTGCGGGTCGCTCGTCGCCACCCACATCTCCTCGGTGGCCTCCCTGCCAAACATCTTGCGCGTCTCACGCCAACGGGTGCCCACGGCATACGGCCCATCGGTCATCCGCTGCACCGAGACGACCCCCGACAGGGTCTCGTGCGCGTGGTCGAGATCGGTCACGACCTCCCACACCCGCTCCGGTGACGCCTCGATGATCCGGCTGACGACGATCTCGCTCATAGACCCATCGTGCAGCACGCGGCGCACTGTGCCTGACGCCACCCTTGGTGATGGACACCCAACCGGCGAAGATGGGCCCTATGAGCACCGAGTATGCCGTGGCGCCGGCAGAGCAGTCCGTGGACCCGTCTGCGCTGGTCACCGAGGCGGTCGACCTCGCGCGTGAGACGCAGACGTGGTGGGACTCGATCGGCTTCTCCGGGCGCCGGCATCTGCTCGACCGGTGGCGGCAGGACATCACGGAACACCTCGACGAGCTGGCCGCCGTCGTGCACGACGAGATGGGCAAGCCGCACGGAGACGCCGTGCTGGAGATCGGCATGGCCCTCGAGCACCTCGCCTGGGCCGCGAAACACGCCCGCCGGGTGCTGGACCGCAAGCGGGTGGGCTCGACGCTGCTGGCAGCACACCTGGCAGCCACCGTGGAATACCTGCCGCTCGGCGTGATCGGGGTGATCGGCCCGTGGAACTACCCGGTCTACACCCCGATGGGCGCCATCGCCTATGCCCTGGCGGGTGGCAACACGGTGGTCTTCAAGCCCTCGGAGCTGACGCCGTTGACGGGCCAGTGGCTCGCGGACAGCTTTGAGCGCGCCGTCGGGCGGCCCGCCCTGCTGGCGGTCCACGGGCGTGGCGAGATCGGGGACGCCCTGTGCCGCTCCAGCGTCGGCATGATCAGCTTCACCGGCTCCCCCGGCACCGCCAGGTTGGTGATGGCGACCTGCGCGCAGAGCCTCAAGCCGGTCCTGATCGAGGGCGGTGGCAAAGACGTCCTGATCGTGGCCGAGGACGCCGACGTCCCGGCAGCAGCGGCGGCCGCGGTGTGGGGCGGGATGAGCAACGCGGGCCAGACCTGCGTCGGCGTCGAGCGGGTGCTCGCCCACGAGGCGGTCTATGACGAGCTCGTCGCGGCCATCGCGCGCGAGGCCGCCCGCGCCCGGGCCGGGCTGGACGACGGGGCCGACCTAGGGCCGATCTCACTGCCCAAGCAGGTCGGGATCATCCGCGAGCAGGTGGCCGATGCGCTCAGCCGGGGCGCCCGCGCGGTGCTCGGCGGGGAGCAGTTCAACGGACCGGCCGGAGAGGTTGCTGATGGCAGCCCGCTCGAGGACCCCGCGCGGGTGATCCAGCCGACCGTGCTGGTCGACACTCCCCCCGACGCGCGGATCCAGCGGGAGGAGACCTTTGGCCCGGTGATCACCGTCGACCGGGTGGCCAGCATGGACGAGGCCATCGAGCGCGCCAACTCCGGCTCCTACGGGTTGGGCGGTGCCGTGTTCTCGCGCAAGCACGGGCCAGAGATCGCGCGACGCATCCGCAGCGGGATGACGTCGGTCAACAACGTCATCGGCTTCACGGGACTGCCCCAGCTGCCGTTCGGCGGCGTCGGCGACTCCGGCTTCGGGCGGACGCACGGGGCCGAGGGCCTCAGGTGCTTCTGCTATGCCAAGTCCGTTGCGCGGCAGCGTTTCACGCCGCCCGTAGCCGTCACCAACTTCGACCGGCGAGCGCGGGTGGACGGCATCTTCAAGACCGCTGTCAGTGTGTTGCACGGCTCGCGCCCCTGGCAGCAGTGAGATGGGCTCCCGTCGGCTGCTGGTCGTCCACCACACCCCGTCGCCGGGGATGCAGGCGATGCTCGAGGCCTGCCTGGCCGGCGCCCGGGACCCTGACATCACGGGGGTCGAGGTCGTGCTGCGCCCGGCACTGGTCGCGAGCCCGGTCGACGTCCTGGAGGCCGACGCCTATCTGCTCGGCACCCCCGCCAACATCGGCTACATGTCGGGTGCGCTGAAGCACTTCTTCGACCAGATCTACTATCCCTGCCTGGACGCGACGCAGGGGCGGCCGTTCGCGGCATACGTCCACGGCAACGAGGGTCTTGAGGGGGCCGTCCGCGCGATCGGCAGCATCTCCTCCGCCCTCGGTTGGGAGGCCGTGGCACCCACGCTCGAAGTGATGGGAGCGCCGGACCAGGAAGCGCTGGAATCGTGCCGCGAGCTCGGCGCGGTCCTGGCCGCGTCGATCATGCCGGACGCCTGATTTCGACCGCTGCTTTGCTCGCCCGTGTCTGCAGAGCAGCGGTCGAAATCGTGCGGTGCCTGGTCAGACCGGAGTGATCGGCAGCCGCAGGGCTCCGGGCGCGGGGCCGGGCACCGCCGGGGAGCGGGGCGAGACCGGGTGAGTCACGGCATACGCCTCACCAGGCTGTGGCCGAGGATCCGCCTCACCCTTGTTGGGCCACAGGGCCATCGCCCGCTCGGCCTGCGCCGTGATCGTCAGCGACGGGTTGACGCCGAGGTTGGCCGAGACCGTCGAACCGTCCACGATGTGCAGGCCGGGATAGTTGTGGACGCGGTGATAAGGGTCGACGACACCGGTCTCGGCACTCTCCCCGATCACGCAACCACCGAGGAAGTGCGCCGTCAGCGGCCGGTTGAACGGCTCCCCGATGTTGCCGCCAGGCATGCCACCGACGATCCTGGCCATCCGCCGGACCGCCTCGTTGGCGACCGGGATCCAGTTCGGGTTGGGGGCACCGTGGCCCTGTCGGCTGCCGAGGATGCGCCGTCCGGTCAGCCGGCTGCGGCGTCGGTGGGTCGTGATCGAGTTGTCCAAGGACTGCATGACCAGCGCGATCACGGTGCGCTCGGACCAGTGCCTGAGGTCATAGATCTTGGGTAGCACCGCGCGCTGGCGCCACAGCTCGCTGGCCCACGTGCGCCACCGAGGAACTCCTGGGACCTCGTCAGTCAGCACGGTCTGCAGAGCGTTCATCGCGTTGCTGCCGTGGCCATAACGGACCGGCTCGATGTGCGTGTGCGGCTCCGGGTGGATGGAGGAGGTGATCGCCACGCCCTGGCTCATGTCGGGGCCGTCTGCCATGCGAATCGCCCCCAGCAACGCCTCCGAGTTGGTGCGGGACAGGTGGCCGAGTCGCTCCGACAGGTGGGGCAGATGGCCCTCGTCGCGCAGCCGGTGCAGCAGGCGCTGGGTCCCCAGGGCAGAGGCAGCGAGTATGACGTGGTCCGCGGTGAGCTCGTAACTGCCCCTGCGCAGCGGTCTGGTGTCGCGCACGGTCACGGTCCACCCAATTTTTGTAGTGGTTTCGCTGCCCTCCCCCGCATTTTGCGGGCGGTTTTGCACTTCGCCGGCGGGCTGCACCCGCGTGACCGTGCTCATCGGCCGGATCTGGGCGCCGAGACGCTCGGCGAGGTGCAGGTAGTTCTTGACCAGCGTGTTCTTGGCGTTGTGGCGGCACCCGGTCATGCACTCGCCGCACTCGGTGCAGCCCTTGCGCTCAGGCCCAGCACCGCCGAAGTAGGGGTCGGGCGTTAAGGCTCCCGCGACCTGCCCAAAGTGCACCCCGACGGGGGCATAGCGGAACGTGTCCCCGACCCCCATCTCGTCGGCGACTTGGCGCATCACCTCGTCGGCCGGGGTGTGCGTCGGGTTGGTCACCACGCCGAGCATCCGTTTGGCCTGGTCATAGTAGGGCGCGAGCTCGGCCCGCCAGTCCGTGATGTGCGCCCACTGCGGGTCCGCATAGAACTCGTCGAGCGGCTCATAGAGCGTGTTGGCATAGACCAGGGACCCGCCCCCGACACCCGCGCCCGACAGGATCATCGCGTTGTCGAGCGTGTCAATGCGTTGTATGCCGTAGCACCCGATCCCGGGCCGGAACAGATAGCGCCGCAGGTGGAAGGAGGTGGGGGCAAAGTCCGCGTCCTCGAACCGGGCACCGGCCTCGAGCACGAGAACCCGGTAGCCCTTCTCGCTGAGTCGCAGCGTCGCGACCGATCCACCAAAGCCGGACCCGACGATGACCACGTCCCAGTGCTCAGGCGTCGCGGGACGCGGGGTCGCGTGGGGCCAGCTGCTGCGGCGTCGCATGCGCGTGATCATCTCACCAGGGCGCCGAGGCCTGACAATAGGTGGATGCAGCCGAAGACCCTCCCCCTCGTCATCGTGCCGTTCGCCGTCTCGGGGGTGATCCACCTGGTGAAGCCAGAGACGTTCGAGCCGATCATCCCGACCCCGCTGCGGCCCTGGGCCCGGGACCTGGTGCTGGTCTCCGGTGTCGCCGAGCTCGCCTGTGCCGCCGGTCTGCTGCACCCCCGGACCCGGCCCGCTGCGGGGCTCGCGAGCGCCGCGCTGCTGCTCGCCGTGTGGCCCGCGAACGCCCAGATGAGCGTTGACCTGGGACGTCGTGCCCAGCGCAGGCGCGACCCGAGGTCGTGGGCATCCTTCGCTCTCAGCCTCGGGCGCCTCCCGCTCCAGGTGCCGATGATCCGTGCCGCGTGGCGGGCTTGGCAGGGCTGACCGGTGGGGCCTGGCGAGCACTCGCTGGACCGTGTGGGCCTGGAAGGATCGGCATATGCCGCAAGACCGCCCCGACGCCTCGTCCAGTGATGACGAGCTCCAGACCTTGCTCCTCCACGAGGTGTCCTGCTTCCCCGACGTGGAGGTCCACCTGACACCCGAGCAACTTCGCGAGGCGATCAACGTGCTGGCTCGGGACGGCCAGGAAGCTCTCGGCATCGATGACCCGATCGCGGCAGGATGGGCCCTGTTCATCATCCACCTCGAGGAGCTGGCCGAGACACTGCGCCCCGACGAGCATCACATCGTGTGGCACGACGGCGCCCTGCACCGGTCAGTGCGTGCGGACGGGCCGCCGACACGGGGGGCGCTCCCTGACCCTCCAAAGGGCGGCCCCGAGTTTCAGTGGACTGCCGCGCGCCGCTGACCAGGCCTCAAGAGCGACGGGGCAGCCCCACCATCTGACGGGTGCGGTCGCGCGCCTGGGCGCTGGAGGCGAGCTGGTCGGCCGGTGCGCCCGCCTGCACCCGCTGGGCGTAGGCGACCTCGAACTGTTCCAGGGCCTCCTGAGGTCGGTCTGCAGCCAGGAGCGTCTTGCCGTAGTGCTGGCGCAGGACCGGCTCCCACGGTGAGCCGGTGCACTCGGCCAGCAGGTCGGCATACGCCCACAGTGCGTCCTCGAACTCACCCAGGTCGCGGGCACAGTCGGCGAGCAGTGCTCGCACCCGCACGCTGGGATCTGCCGTATGCAGCAGCTCACGTGCGTGTGTCGGGTCACCCGACCAGAGGGTCTCGACCGCCTCCCCGAGGGCGTCAGTGGACATGCCTTCGCGGAAGGCCCTCAGATCGGTGATCCGTGGCCGCAGCGTGGCGCCGTCGATCACCCAGCCGGGCCCGCCCTCGACGTCTGGTGGCGGCTCGGCTCCGAGGTCTGCACGCATCCGGTCACTGTGCCACGTGCGCGGTCGCCTGTGGACAACCGTGCGGCTCTGTCAGTCGGACCTGGCAAGGTCGCTCGTATGACGGAAAGGGGGCACCATGGGGATTGTGACTGTCATCCCGCAGTCGGGTCCGTTGACCCGGGACGACCTGGAGTTGCTGCGCAGCGCCGAGGGTGGGTCCGGGGTGCGCTACGAACTGCTCGACGGGAGCGTCATCATGACGCCGTCGCCGGGTAGGTGGCACCAGACTGCGGCGTTCGAGTTGGCCAGATTGCTTCGCAACTCGAAGCCAGACGACCTCGTCGTGCTGATGGCTCCGTTTGATGTCGCGCTGGCAAAGGACACGGTGCTGCAACCCGACATCCTCGTGGCCCGACGCGGCGAACTGACCGACGCCGACCTCCCAGCTCCGCCCGTCCTCGCGGTCGAGGTGCTTTCACCGAGCACTCGGCGCATCGACCTGACGCTGAAGTGGGACCGGTTCCGCGAGGCCGGTTGCCAGTCCTACTGGGCTATCGACCCTTTCGAACCCACAGTCACGGTGTGGGAGTTGCGCGACGGTGATTATCACGAGGTGTTGGTCGCTCATGGTGCGGAGAGAGTCAGCGTGACCGCTCCGTTCCCTCTGGAGTTCACTCCGGCCGACCTGCTGCAGGACTGAGCACCAAAAAACGGGTGGCCGTGGGGCGACGCGACCCAGAGGATGGTGCACATGGACCTGACTTCACTGGACCACCTGCCGCAGGACACGTTGTGGGACGCCCGGGCTGCGGCGGCATACGACACTCCCGGCACGGGCATGTTTGCGCCGCAGGTCATCGGCCCAACCGCCGACCGGTTGGCGGAGCTGGCCGCAGGTGGCGCGGCACTTGAGTTCGCCGTCGGGACGGGGCGGGTGGCGATCCTGCTGGCCGAGCGCGGGGTGCCGGTCACCGGGATCGAGCTGTCTGCGCCGATGATCGAGCGGCTGCGGGAGAAGGTGGACGAGCAGACGCTCCCCGTCGTCCACGGCGACATGGCCACGACCCGCGTCGGCGGTGACTTCTCGCTGGTCTATCTGGTGTTCAACACGATCGGGAACCTGCTGACGCAGGACGAACAGGTCGAGTGCTTCCGCAACGCGGCGGCCCACCTGCAGCCCGGCGGCCGGTTCGTGATCGAGCTGTGGGTGCCGGACCTGCGTGGGGCCTCACCGACGGCGCCGGCGCAGGTGTTCACCGCCGAGGACGGATATGTCGGCCTCGACGTCATCGACACCGTGGGGCAACGGATCGTGTCGCACCACTTCCGCTTCGACCAGGGTCCCAGTGACCCGGACGCCAGTGACCAGGACGCCAGTGACCAGCACCCCAGCGGCCGGCGACGAGCCACTGTGGACCGGACGCCGCACCGCTACATCTGGCCCGCTGAGTTGGACCTGATGGCGCGGCTGGCCGGCCTGGAGTTGGAGACCCGTCACGCCGACTGGGAGGGTTCGGCGTTCACGGCGGACTCGGGGTCGCACGTCTCGGTCTATCGCCTCGGGCCCGCTGACTGACCGGTGCCAGCCCCGACCGCCCGTGCGAGACAATGGCGCTCGTGGCCACAGAAACCCCAGACGTCAGGACCCGGCGCCTGCTGACGTGGCTCGGCGCGGGCCTGCTCGCTGGAGGTATGCCGGTCCACGAGGTCGAGGAGGACGTCCGGGAGGTGGCCGCGACCCTGGGGCACGCCGGCATCCAGGTGGCCTGCTCCCCCAACGCGGTGACCCTCTCCCTGTCCTCGGGGCAACCGGCCTCGTTCGAGCGGGTCGAGGGCGGCATCCGCCTCGACCAGCTGGCGGAGGTCTCCGTGCTCCAGGCGGGGCTGCGCACCGGCGCGATCGAGGTCGAGGATGCCCTGGACCGGCTGGGCACGTTGCGGGCCCAGCCGCACCGCTATGCGCACGGCGGCCTGCTCGCCGGCGGCATCCTGGCGGCGGTCGGCATCGCGCTGGTCCTCGCGCCGAGCTGGCCCTCGGTCGGGTTCGCTGCGCTGATCGCTCCGGCGACGGTCGGGCTGATGGTGCTCGCGCGCCGCAGCCCGCTGGTGCAGACCCTGCTGCCATTCTTCGCGGCGTTCGCGGCGGGGATGATCGCGTTCTGGGCGGCGCGGCAGGACCTGCTCGACTCACCGCTGTGGACGCTGATCGCCGCGATCGCCGTGCTGCTGCCCGGCGCGGTGATCGTGACCGGACTGACCGAGCTGGCTGCCGGCTCGATGCTGGCCGGCACGGCGCGGCTGGGCCACGGGGCCACCCAGCTGCTGCTCTTTGCCCTCGGGCTCGGCAGCGCCGTCGTGCTGCTCCACGTCCCGATCGAGGACCTGGACCCGACGCGACCGGCCGGGCTGGGCTGGTGGGCCCCGCTGCTGGGCGTGGTCGTGGTGACGGTCGCGATCTCGCTGATGGAGTCGGTCTCCATCGCCATGGTGCCGTGGGTGCTGGCCACGATCCTGGCGACCTTCGTGGCGATGAGCGCTGGCAACGCGATGTCGGAAGCGCCGTGGGTGGGGGCGTTCCTCGGCGCTGCCGCGGCCAGCCTCGTGTCCTCGGTGGTGGAGTTCCTGCGCCCACAGGTGCCGCGGGTGATCGCCTTCCTGCCCAGCTTCTGGCTCCTGGTGCCCGGTTCGCTAGGCCTGGTGTCGCTGACTCGGATCCAGGTCGCCCCCGACGCGGCGATCGGGGCCGTCGGTGGGGTGACGGTGATTGTCGCCGCGATCGCGCTCGGCATCGTCGTCGGCGCCAGCCTCGCCCGGCCGCTGCGCTCGGTCGCCCGTCGCATCGGGTTGCTGCCGCTGCTGCAGCGCCTGCCGCGCAACCTGCGCGCCCCAGCTGGCTGAGACCGACGCTGCCGGAGGTCGTGCCGACCTGGGCCCTGTCACCGGAGCGTCAGAGGACGCGTGTCTCCGTCCTCATTCATCGCTCCGAGCACGCCAGGCGGACAGCGCCAACAAGGCAGCAGTCGGTGTCCACATGGCCCGCTCCGGCCAGGACGGCGAGATGCCGTTCACGACGGCGCCGACGCCCATGAGGGTGGCGACTCCGGTGAGAACGTGGCGGCGCACTCGCACCGGGGTGCGCGGACTCGCGACCGCCACAGCGAGCCCGGAGTAGAGCAGCGCAGCCCCGGCGCTGACGCGTCTGAGGCCGTGCGGCAAGACGCCGGAGTGAGCGCCACCGTAGCTCGCGCGACCCCAGGGGGCGCCCGCCGCGAGTGCAAGTTGGAAAGTGGCGAGACCACCAAGACCGACAGCGGTCACTCTGCGTTCAAGGGAGGGCAATTGGCCTGCAGCAACCGATCGATGCGATCGCGTCCCGTTCATCTGGTCATCATTCCGCATCCGGCGCCTACAGGCGGACAGAGTTTGCGGGGCAGTGGGCGGGCCCTAGGGCACTAAGCCGGTCAGATAGCTGCGCAGGACCGATGAGATCTCCGCCTTGGACTCCGGGGTTCCAGGCGGGGCCGCGGACAGAGACCCGACCCCCACGAGCCGATCGAACTGGAGCCCGTCGATGAGGGCAATCAGACCGTCGGCCTGCCGCGGCGGATCGACGGCACCGAGCCGGGTGAGCGCAGCCGCCGCCAGTTTCCGGAAGACGTCTCCGGCGTGCAAGATCTCGCGCAGGTCCGGGTCTGAGGCGACCTCGATCTCGCACGCCATCCGTGCCAACGTGCGTTCCGACTCCTCGAGGATCTGACCGTCGACGAAGGCCGCGACCGCATCGGCCAGCTGGCTAGCCTCCGCAAGCCTGCCGGAACGCGACCGTGGCACCTCGACGGCTTCGGTCGCAGGGACCGACACCTGAGCCAGTCGCTCGTGGGTGATGTCCGCGAGGCGGAAGAGCACGCCACGCAGCAGTTCGCGGCGGCTCCTGAAGTGGTATGACGCGGTGCCCGAGGGCACGCCAGCGGCGGCGTCCACGGCGCGGTGGGTCAGCGCTCTCACCCCGCTGCTGGCGATCACGCTGATCGCTGCGTCGGCAAGCAGCTGTGGTCGGTCGCTCGTGACAGGCATCCTCAAAACCTCTTCCGTTGTGGACCCTAGGGCTGTACTCTACCGCTACAGGTGTAGTGCTACATCTGTAGCGACTAAGGAGCCTGAAGTGTCTGAGAAACAGTTGCACGCGGTGGTCGGGGCAGCAGGCGCAACGGGCCAGCGCGTGGTCGCCCATCTCCTGGAGGCCGGGTGCCGCGTTCGCGCCCTCACCCGGGACGGTCGCCCGGTCGGGCATCCCAACGCGGAGCTGAGCACGGTCGACGCGCGGGATCCAGTGGCGCTGGTCGCGGCGACGGACGGTGCTGCGGTGATCCACCACTGCGCGATGCCGCCGATCGGACGGTGGCAGCAGGACTTTGCGCCGCTCACTGACGCGGTCATCGTTGCAGCGGGGGCCACGGGTGCCCGGGTTGTCTACGCCGACGACACGTGGATGTACGGGCGGGTCAGCGGGCCCATGACCCCGGACCTGCCTTACCGGCCGGTCGGCCCGCTAGGGGTGTTGCGCGCCTGGCTGGCCGAGCGTCTGGAGCATGCCGCGGCCACGGGACGGATCCGCCTGTCCATCGTGCGAGCCGGCGAGCTGTACGGCCCAGGAGTGCGGTCGATGATCGCTGGGAACGTGTTCGACGGCGTGGGACCCACCTCCCAGGCACTGTGGTTCGGCTCACCTGATCTGCCGATCACCCCGACATACATCGACGACTTTGCTCGAACCGTGGCAACGGTGGGCCGCCAGGACACGGCGGACTGCGCGGTCTGGCACGTCCCGAGCCCGGAACCGACCACCGGCCGCCAGTTCGTGAGGCTCGTCGCTGAGCAAGCGGACCGGCGGGCCTCGGTGACCGCGGTGCGCACCTGGCACCTTCGCGCTCTGGGCAGCGTCGTGCCGCTCGCCCGCAAGGGCGTTGAGCTGCTCTACCAGTTCGAACAGCCCTTCGTGATCGACGGAACAGCGACGATGAGAGCTTTCGATCTGTCGCCGACCCCGTACTCCGTCGGTGTGCAGGAGTCGTTGTCGTGTCCCTGATCCAGAAGTCCCTGATCGAGGAGGGGCAGCACGTGCCGGCTGAACCCGAGCGCACAGCTTCCTCGGCCGGACGGGTGGGCGGCGGGGCCGTCGTCCGATTCATCCGCCGACGACCCCTGGTGTCGTTCTTCCTGTGGGCCTACACGGTGGGACAGGTCCTGCCGTGGTCGGTGGCGCTGGCCGGGCTGTCGGAACGGGTATGGCTGATGACGGGAGCGGTGGTGGTCAGCACGTTAGTCGGCCTGCTCCTGCCCGCCCTGGTCATCACCCGCATCGTCGACGGGCCCGAAGGGCTTCACCGCCTGTGGCGGCGCGCGGTGAACGTGCGCGTCGGCGCGGTCTGGGCCGCGGCCGCATTCCTGCTGGTGCCCGCCGTGACCCTGGGCGTCGGGCTGCTGATCGGCGGCGCGCCTGCGGACCGGTCCGCAGGCTTCCTGCTCACCGCCGTCGGTCCCCACTTCCTGCTACCCCTGGTGATCACCTTCGGGCTCATCAACTGGTGGGAAGAGGTTGCCTGGATGGGCTTCGTCCAGGTTCGGCTGCAGGACTGGCGCGGCCCGCTGCTGGCCGCCGTGACCGTGGCGCCGCTGTTCGCGCTGCAGCACAGCGCCCTGATCGCTGGGCAGGGCGCCCTGGCCGCGGCGGTGCTGCTGGTCATGCTGTCGGTGCTGGCCGTGCCGTTCCGGATCGCCGTTGGCTGGGCCTACCACCGCACTGGCAGCCTCTTCCTGGTCGGGCTCATCCACGCGGTCGGCAACGCCGCAACCGGTGGCGACGGGATCAACGCGGGCTACCTGCGCCATCTGTATCCGGGCAACACCGACGTGACGATGGCGCACCTGCTCGCGATGTTCCTGCTCGGGTTGCTCGTGCTCATCGTCACCCGCGGCCGACTCCTTGAGGTCGACACCGCCACGTTGCCACCACGGGCCGCGGCGACCGCGCACAGGACGCAGGACGAGTCATGATCGGGGACAGGTGGGGAGTGACCGACAGCGAAACGGCCCTGCCCTACGCGTGCGATGAGTTCATGAGCCCGCCCACGCTTCAGGTATGGCGAGGGGTGACGGTGCATGCGCCGCCGGAGGCCCTCTGGCCGTGGCTGACACAGGTCAGGGTCGCGCCCTACTCCTACGACTGGATCGACAACGCCGGTCGCCGCTCGCCGCGCGAGCTCCTCGGCCTGCCTGAGCCCGTGGTCGGTGACAGGTACACCACGTCGGGGCGACGTGAGATGGGTCGCATCGTCTCGATCGACCACGGACGCCAGTTCACCGGAACGATCCTCGGGGC
Organism: Ornithinimicrobium cryptoxanthini; assembly: GCF_023923205.1. Classification (NCBI taxonomy): domain Bacteria; kingdom Bacillati; phylum Actinomycetota; class Actinomycetes; order Micrococcales; family Ornithinimicrobiaceae; genus Ornithinimicrobium; species Ornithinimicrobium cryptoxanthini. Next base: position 3,379,360 of record NZ_CP099490.1, read on the forward strand.
GTTCATGTCCTATCTGCTCGTGCCAGACGAGCACGAGACCACACGGTTGTTGCTCAAGGTCGTCATGAACCCCGGGCGCCTGCTCGCGCCAGCTGTCTCCGTCGGCGATCTAGTCATGGCCAGACGTCAGTTGTTGAATTTCAAGGCGCTCGCCGAGCAGGGGCCGCGCCCACCCGCGACCACCACCACCAAACAGCCGCCGTCCTGACGGCGTTGGCCTGACAAAGGAGAAGCACATGGATGTGCGCACAGACGGACACTCCACCACGACCCCACACGTGGTGTGGTCCTTGTTGTCGGCCATCGAGGCCTGGCCGCAGTGGACGCCCACCGTCACCTCCGTGACGAGGGAGAAAACTGAAGCTGACAGCCCACGGGCTTCTGACGGCATCGGCGTGGGAAGCAGATTCTCGGTGACGCAACCGCGGCTGGGCAAAGCCAGCTGGGTGGTCACGGAGTGGCAGGAGGGACGGTCCTTCACCTGGGTGTCCCGGCGACCGGGCATCCGCACGACCGCCACCCATCAGCTGCACCCTCAGGATGGGGGGACGCGCATCGAGTTGGCCATCACCTGGGACGGCCCGGGAACTTGGCTGGTCCGTGCGCTGTTTGGGCGAATGACCCAGCGCTACACGGACATCGAACTCAACTCGTTGGTGACAGCCGCGGAGGCCAGGGGGTAGCGCGACGGCGGGCGGCCCCGCAGCGTGCGGGTGAGAATCGGGACATGCACGACGTCGCCACCCTCGCCCCGATGCTGCCGAGCCCGAGGGGCCCGCTGAGCGAACGTGTCGTGGCGGACCTGCGCACCGACCCCTCACGACTGGCGCAGCGGCCCACTGGCCTGGACGCGGCCGACGACACCGATGCCGCCCTCGCCCTGTGGATGCTGCACGAGCTGTCCTACCGCGGGTTCGACGATGTGAGCCCCGACGCGGAGTGGGAGCCAGCCGTCCTCACCGTCCGCCGGGAGCTGCAGCGTGACCTTGAGGGCCGGTTGCGAGACCGGTGGCCGGGACACGAAACACGAGGCGGCGACCTCGCCGACGAGCTGATGCGCTTCATCGAGGCCGACGACGGGCCGTCCGTCGCGTCCTACGTGCACACCCGCGCGACGCGGGAGCAGGTGCTCGAGCTCGTCCGCTGGCGCTCGATCTATCACCTCAGGGAGTCCGACCCCTCCACCTGGACCCTCCCCCGGCTGACCGTGGGCCCCAAGGCAGCGCTGGCCGAGCTGCAGTATGACGAGTACGGCGCGGGCCGGCCCGACCGGTTGCACTCGCACCTGTTTGCCGAGGGCATGCGGGCCCTGGGCCTCAGCACCCACTACGGCGCCTATGTCGACGAGTGCCCGCTGGAGGTGCTGGAGATGAACAACGTGATGAGCCTGTTCGGCCTCCACGGGCGCCTCCGCGGAGCCTCGATGGGGCACCTGGCGGCGTTTGAGGTGACCAGCTCCGTCCCGAGCGGCCACCTTGCGCGCGGGCTCCAGCGGTTGGGGATGCCCGAGCTTGTCGACTACTACACGGAGCACGTCGTGGCCGACTCCGTCCACGACCAGATCGCCGTGCGGCTGATCTGCGCGGCCCTGGCGACGGACGAGCCCGAGCAGGCGCAGGACATCTTCTTCGGCGCCTTCACCTGTCTGGATCAGGAGGCCCGCTTTGCCCGGGCGATCCTGGACCGTTGGGCGGTGGCCGCGTGACCGACAGCCCGTCCGGCCAGGTCATCGTGTGCCCTGGCGGCCCGATGCTGCTGCGCGGGGCCCGCAGCTTCACCGACGACGACGGCACCGTGCACGACATCGACCGTCCGGTGGTGGCCGTCTGCCGCTGCACCTTCTCCAGCGTCCTGCCGTGGTGCGACAGCACCCACAAGCGGCTGCCGGATGAAAGGCGTCCGACCTAGCGAGCGTCCGCAGCAGGCGGCCGGCGCAGACCCACGAGGACACCGCTCTCACCGGTGCGCACCTCGGTCACCTGCAACCCGTATGACGAGGGGTCAAGTTCGGCACACTGGTCCGCGGTGCCCAGCTGGAGCACGGCTGCCCCGTCCAGAGCCAGGTGGTCTCGGATGAGGCCGAGGCAGCGCCGCGCCACGGCGAGCCCGTCGGTCCCGCCGTCGATCGCCAGCAGCGGATCCTCGGGGAAGCGCCCCGTCTGGTGAGCCGGCACCCACGGCGGGTCGGCGATGATCACCGCAAAGACCTCATCGCTGCCCACGACCTCGGTCATGTCGCCACCGCGCACCTCGACCCAGTCGTCCAGCCGCCCCGCGGCGGCGTTGCGCGCTGTCAGCTCGACAGCGGCCGGGTTGATGTCGACCGCCACCAGCTGCCGACGTGAGTCGGCCGGGGTGAGCGTGGTCGCGAGCAGGCCGATGTGCCCCGCGCCGCAGCAGAGCTCGAGCACCGGCCCCGCGGGCGCCGCAGCCATCAGGTCCGCTGCCCACCGCGACTGGTCGGCGGTCCACCACCGCGGCTCCAGGACCCGGCTGTCATAAGCGATGGCCAGGCCACAGAAGTCCATCGTCGGAGTCACCGCACCACGCTAACCAGTCACTGGCCTGGCTGGCGGGCGAGCCGATGGGGCCGCGGCGCAGCGCTCGCCGGGAGCACGGCATACTGACCCCCAATCGCGCCGCGCCCGCCCCGGGTGTGGTCGCCCGTCCCGACCTGGAGGTCCCGGTTGCCCAGCTGGCAGGCTCGCGCGGTCTCGCTCTATGTGCGGCTCACCCGCAAACGCAGGCATCGCACCCTTGAGCAGGGTGAGCGCTCGCTCGCGCACGGGTTGCCCGAGACCGAACCGCCGACGTCGCTCGCAGGTCGGGTCAGTGCGGAGCGTATGACGGGGGTCCAGGTCTTCCGGGTCCTCCCCCCAGCCGAGGCAGATGCGGGTCGGGGTCCGTTGGTCTACTGGCACGGCGGGGCCTTCATCAACGGCATCGCCAGGCAGCACTGGCAGCTGGTCGAGCACCTGGCGACCGCGACGGGGCGCGAGGTGCTGGTCCCGCGATACGCGCTGGCACCGGCGCACGACGTGGACGACACCCTGCCCCTGCTCGAGGAGGTGCTGCAGGCGGTGCCCGGCGACCTGCCGGTCCACGTCCTCGGCGACTCTGCGGGCGGCACCCTGGCGTTGCTGCAGGCGCAGCGTCACCCCGACCGGGTCGCGGGCCTGACCCTGATCGCGCCGTGGCTGGACCTGTCGATGGCCAACCCGGCAGTGGACCTGATCGAGCCGCACGACCCTTGGCTCACCCGGGCAGGTCTTCGGCCGCCCGCCCGCGCGTGGGCCGCGGGCAGGGACCTGCGCCACCCGGACGTCAGTCCCCTCTTTGGCGACCTCGAGCGACTGCCACCGACCCTGGTGCTGGTGGGTGACCGCGACATCTGCCTGCCGGACTGCGAGCTCCTCGCTGCGCAGGCTCCCTCGGTCGTGACGTTGCGGGTCGGCGCCGGCCTGCCCCACGTCTATCCGCTCCTGCCGATCCCGGAGGCACGCCCCGCCCGGGCTGAGATCGTGCAACACATCCAGGACACGCTGCCACGGTGACCGACGCGCCGTGCTGGCGAGGAGGGAGGCCAGCCCCGCGTCATACGACGACTGAGCCCCCGCCGGGGCGCGGCGAGGGCTCAGCATTGCTTCTCGAGGCGGGGTGCTGACTACTTGCGTCCGGTGACCAGCTTGACCAGCCACAGCAGGATCACCGCGCCGAGGAGCGCCGTGAGGAAGCTAAAGAAGTAGCCCGCCCCCTCGATGTCCACGCCGAGCGCCCCCAGCAGGAAGCCGCCGAGGAAGGCGCCGACCACGCCCACGATGATGTTGAGGAGGAGGCCCTGCTGCTCGTCCGTCCCCATGATCTTGCTGCCGATCCACCCGGCGAGCCCGCCGATGATGATCCAGGCGATCCAGCCAACTTCTGCACCCATGTTGTCCACTTTTCTTCTCGTCGAAGCGACAGTGTCCTGCCGCAGTTCGGCCCCGACCTTACGGGCCTGACGCCCTGGACACACCTTGGGACGGCCCCCCGTTGTCGCGCTATCGCGCACGAGCACCTCCCAGACCGGACGCACGCCCAGCCGCTGCGTCTAGAGTTGCGGTCAGGCTCGGCGAGGAGGCAGGCATGGCGGGACTGAGCACCGTCCTGAAGTTGGGTCCGCTCCTGGACCTGTTCACCCTGGAGCGTCACACGTGGGGCGTCAGCGAGGTGGCCGAGGCCCTGTCGATGCCGCGCTCCAGCGCGCACGCGCTGCTCATCAGCCTGGTCGAGATCGGCCTCCTGCAGACCCGCGGGCGCGGCCGTTACAGCATCGGCTGGCGGGTCCTTGAGCTGGGCGAGGTGCTGCGCAGCCGCACTGACCTGCGGACCCTGTCCGCGCAGGTGCTGGAGGACCTGGTCCGCGAGCACGGCGAGACGACCCACCTGGCGGTCATGGACCGCAAGACCGTGCTCTATGTCGACAAGGTGCGCGGCACGCACAACATCGTGGTCCAGGGAGCCCGGATCGGTTCGCGCCTGGAGCCCCACTGCACAGCGGTCGGCAAGGTCCTGATGGCCAACATTGACCGGTCCCGAGTGGTGGAGCACTACGCAAACCGCGAGCTGCAGCGCTACACCAGCACGACCATCACCGATCTGCCCTCGCTGCTGGCGGAGTTGGACGAGGTCAAGAAGTCAGGGGTCGCGTTCGACCGGGGAGAACAGCTCGAGGAGATCCACTGCGTCGCCGTCCCGGTCCGGGACGAGATGGGGGCGGTCGTCGCCGCGCTCAGCATCAGCGTGCCGGTCAACCGGTTCGCAGTCCGGCAGGCCGATCTGATCCAGGCTGCCCGCGGCGCGGCGACGGAGATCCAACGGCGCATCACGCACGCTCTCGACCAACCGGCCGACGCGGTGTCCGGCACCCCCGACGTGCGAGAGCTCCGCCCTATCCAGCCCCGGAGCTAGGTGGCACCCACCGCAGGGTGGGGTGGGCCGGCGGGACGCCGAGCTGCAGTCCCGTCAGCTGGTTGGACCTGACGGCTCGTTGTCGGCGCGCGCCGCGATCTCGGCAGACCGCGCCTGCGAGGCGGGTCGGCCGCCGATGCCCCAGTCCTCGGGGTCGATCTGGATGATCTGCCCGCGCACGAGCGAGCGCTCACACCCGAGCTCCTCCACCACGACGTCCGTCAGGGCGGACAGCAGCTCGTGCCGCTGGTGCTCCGGTCGGCCGCGCAGCACCAGGGCGGTGAAGTATGGCGCGGGCGCACCGCCGTCGGGCACCCGGACTCCCGCGGTGGCCACGTCGGAGGGGCGGTAGCGCACCACGAACGTGCGGACCCGCTCGATCGGGGACTCCAGAACGGTCGAGTAGGTCTGGCTGGCGCGCTCCAGGAGGTTGGCGATCTGCTCGTCGCTCCAGACGCCGTCGACGAGGTGGAAGTGGGCGATCGGCATGGGGGCCTCCGTCAGCCGACCGCGTGGCGGACGCCACCGTCGGGATAGAGCACGCTGCCGTGCAGGGCTGCGGCGTGCGGGTCAAGGAGTATCTCGACGAGCCAGGCCACGTCCTCGACAGTGGGCAGCCGCCCGAGGGACGTCTTGGCGACGTAGTCGGCATAGACCTCGTCCGGCTCCCGGCCGGCCTCGGCCGCGCGGCGCTCGGCGAAGGCCCGCAGCCGTGGGGTGTCCAACGGCCCGGGGGCGATCGTGTGCGTCACCAGCCCGCGGGGGCCGTAGAGCTGGCTGGCCTGGCGCATCACGTTGGCCAGGGCGGCGTTGGCCGCCCCGGGGGCCGCGTCCATCGGTCCGGGCTCGAAGCCGAGCGACCCACCCACGGCCACGAGTGTGGCCGGGTCGGCCAGCTGGTCGCGCACCGCGTGCAGGAGCCTGATCGTGCCGCCGACCTTGAGGTCGACCGCGCGGGCGAGGCCGCTGGGGTCGATCGCGTCGATCGAGCCGGCCACCGACAGCCCGGCGGCAAACAGCGCCAGTCGCACCGGCCGGTCCACCGCAGCCCGCACCGTCTCGACGAACGAGTCGGCGCCGGCGTCAGCCGCGCACACGGCGATCCCCGGCACCTGCCCCTGCAGGCGCTCCAGCGCCTCCTGACTCCGCGCGACGGCCAGCACCGGCCGGCCCGGAGCAAGACGTCGCACGACAGCCTCACCGAGGGCACCGGTGGCCCCCACCACGACGCAGAGACCGCTCTCGTCGCGGCGCGGGGTCGGCGTGGCGGCGTTGTCCCCGTGGGTCCCGGCCACGCCCGTCGCTGTCGTGGCACCCTGGTCCGGCGTGGTCACTGTGCTGCCTTGCGGCGCTCCTCGATCGTCACGTCCCCGGCCGCGAAGTGGGTCGGCTCCACCTCGTGGAGGATGACCCGCACGCTCTCGATCGGCGCGTCCACGGCACGGTGAGCCCCGAGCGTCAGCTCGTGGACGAGGGAGCGCAGCTGCTCCGGGGTGCGTCCCCTGGTCAGGGTCACGTTGATGATCGGCATGTCAGCCTCCTGAGACGGTGATGGATCCGAGGTTGGTGAAGTGCGCCGCGATGCGCATCCCCGGTTGCACCGGCACGGCATCGGTCATGCCACCGGTGATCACGACCCAGCCCGGCTCGATGGCCAGCCCCCGTTCGGCCAGGGTGTTGGCCGCGAACGCGAGGGCCTCCGCGGGATGTCCATAGACGGCCGCGCCGGTCGCGGAGTCGACGATCTCGCCGTCGATCTCGAGCAGGCACGCCTCGAGACCGAGGTCGAGACCCTCGGGGGACACCGAGACCGGACCGGTGACGTAGTAGCCGCTCGACGCGTTGTCCGCGACGACATCGGTCATCGTGAACTTGTAGCCCGCGAAGCGGCTGTCGATCACCTCGATGGCACCGAGCACGTGCTTGACCGCCGCGAGCGCGGTGGCTGCCGAGACACCGGGCCCCTCCAGCCGCTCCCCCATCACGAAAGCGATCTCGGGCTCGACGCGGGGGTGGATCATCTTGTCCCGCGGGACCGGCTCGCCCGGCGGCAGGATCATGGCATCGGTCAGCCACGAGGTCGAGGGCGTGTCCACGCCGACCTGGCGCTGCTTGGCCCTGGAGGTCACCCCGAGCTTGACGCCGGTGATCACCTCGCCGCGCTCCTGGCGGATGCGCAGCGCGATGTCCTGCGCCTCATAGGCGGTGTCCAGGTCCAGCCCGTCCCACTCGGCGACGATCGAGGTCTGCGCCGTGACGGAGGCCTCGGCGTCGAGCAGCTGCCGCGCGACCCGCTCGGCACTCCACTCCTGGTTGCTCTGGCCCCCGCCGGTCTGGTTCGGGCCGGTCTGGTTCGGGTTCGTCTGGTTCGTGTCGCTCATGGCGTCCCTTCCTCTGCTGCGTCGGACTCGGGTTCGGCCGCGCCCATCACGGCCGTGACGCTGCCCAACCCGCCGAGGGTCGAGGCGACGCTGTCTCCCGGCGCGAGCGGGAAGGCCTTGGTGAACGACCCGGGCAGGACGACGTGTCCTGCCTCGAGCCGCACCCCGAGCGGGCCGATCGTGTTGGCCAGCCAGACCAGCGAGTTGATCGGCGACCCGAGCACGGCACCGCCGGCGCCGGTGGCGACGAGCTCGCCGTTGATGTGCAGGTTGCAGCCGAACATCCTCAGGTCCACGTCGGTCACGCCGACCGGGTGGCTGCCCAGCACGACACCACCGGAGGACGCGTTGTCCGAGATCGTGTCGAAGATCCCGATCTTCCAGTCCTTGACCCGCGAGTCGATGATCTCCAGCGCGGGCAGCACGAAGTCCACGGCGCGCACCGCGTCGGCGACCGTGACGCCCGGACCCTCCAACGGCTTGCCCAGGACGAACGCGATCTCCGGCTCGACCCGCGGCTGGATGTAGGTCCCGTGCGGGATCGGGGCGTGCTCGAGGTGGAACATGCTCTGCGTCAGGTGACCGAAGTCCGGCTGGTTGACGCCCGCCATACGCTGCATGGCCTTTGACGACAGACCGACCTTGTGGCCCCGCACGACGTCACCCCCAGCCACCCAGGCGTCGACCTGGGCCTGCTGGATGCGGTAGGCCGCCTCGAGCGGCGCGTCGGCGAACTCCGGCGTCAGCGGGTCGATCGGCTGGCCGGTGCGGTAGGCCTCCAGCAGGCGATCGGCAGCACCTTGTATGTCGTGGCTCATGCCGTCCTTTCGGTCCCCGTGGTCGGGGTCACTGTCTCAGATGGGGGTGACAGGGGGTGGGTCAGGAACCCGGGTTGAGCCGGATGGTGACGGCGCGGGGCTCGGTGAAGAAGTCGCGGGAGTACTGCCCGCCCTCACGGCCGAGCCCGCTGCTGCCTTCGCCGCCGAACGGCAGGCGCAGGTCACGCTCGAAGAAGGTGTTGATCCAGACGGTGCCGGCCTTCCAGCGCGAGGCCATCCGGTGCGCCCGGTCCAGGTTGCTGGTGAACAGCATCCCGGCCAGCCCGTAGTCCGAGTCGTTGGTGATGGCCATGGCCTCCTCCTCGGTGTCGAAGCCGAGGACGGTCTCGACCGGGCCGAAGATCTCCTCGCGGGCCACCCGGTCCTGGTTGGTCAGGCCGGTGATCACGGTCGGCGGGTAGTAGAAGCCGTCGTCGAGTCCCTCACCGCTGAGTCGCTGCCCGCCGGTGACGATCTCGCCACCCTCCTCACGGGCCAGCTCAACGTAGCCGTGCACCTTGTCCAGGTGGTCCTGCTCGATGAGCGGGCCGAGGAAGGTGGCCGGGTCCTTCGGGTCACCGATAGTCAGCTTCTGCGTCTCCTCGACGAACCGCGCCAGGAACTCCTCACGGATGCTGTTCTGGACGAGCAGGCGGGTGCCGGACAGGCAGACCTGCCCGTTGCCGCCGAAGATGCCGCGGATCGCCTTGGGCACCGCGATGTCCAGGTCGGCGTCGGCAAAGACGATCTGGGCGCTCTTGCCGCCCATCTCGGCCGACACGGGGATGTGGTTGACCGCCGCCGCCTGCAGGATCTTGACGCCGGTGGCGCTGGAGCCGGTGAAGGTGATGCGGTCGACCTTGCGCGAGCCGGTGAGGGGACCAGCCACCTCGTCGCCGCCGAACCCGTGCACGACGTTGAGCACGCCCTCGGGCATGCCGGCCTCGAGCGCGAGCTGGGCGAAGCGGTGGGCCGTGAGCGGGGTCTGCGGAGCAGGCTTGAGCACCACGGTGTTGCCGAAGGCCAGGGCCGGGGCGATCTTCCAGGTCGCCAGCATCAACGGCGCGTTCCACGGGCTGATCGCCGAGACCACACCGGCCGGCGGATAGAGGGTGTAGGAGAACAGGTCACCGTCGGGGTAGGCCTCGTTGCCGGCCATCGCGACATAGTCGGCGAAGAACCGCAGGTTGTGCGCGACGCGAGGGATCTCGGCGTGCAGCGACTGCGTGATCGTCTTGCCACCGTCGCGGGTCTCGAGCATCGCGAGCTCCTCGCGGTGGTCGTCGACCGCATCGGCGACGGCGTGCAGGATCTTGCCCCGCTCCTTGGGCGACATCCACGCCCACGGACCGTCGTCGAAGGCCGCGCGAGCGGCGTCGACCGCGGCCTGGCCGTCCTGCGCGGACCCCCGCGGCACGACACCCAGCAGGCTGCCGTCGTGCGGGTCACGCGTCTCGAAGGTCTCCCCGTCCGAGGCGTCGAGCCACTGCCCGCCGATGAGGTTCTGGACCTGCACCGGCTCGGTGCTCGCGTGCGTCTGGGGGTTCAGTGTCTGAGTCATCGCTTGGCTCCAGGGGTCTCGTAGGTGCGGCCTGCCAGCTCGGTCGCGACGTCGATGATCATGTCCTCCTGGCCACCGATGACGCCGCGGCGCCCCAGCTCCATGAGGATGTCCCGGGTGGACACGCCATACTTCTGGGCGGCCCGCTTGGTGGGGTGGAAGAAGGTCGAGTAGACGCCGGCGTAGCCGAGGACCAGGGCGGTCTCGTCCACGATCTGCGGCTCCTTCATCAGGGGCGCGACGATGTTCTCGGCGGTGTCGATCAGCGGAAACAGGTCGACCCCGGTGTCCCAGCCGGCCCGCTCGAACGCGGCGGCCAGGACCTCGGTCTGCGCATTGCCGGCGCTCGCACCGAGCCCGCGCAGGGAGCCGTCGATGTAGCGCGCACCCTGCTCGGCAGCCGTCAGGGCGTTGGCGATCCCGACGCCGAGGTTGTTGTGCGCGTGGAAGCCGATGTCGGCCGAGATCGCCGACCGGACCGCAGCAACCCGCTCCCCTGCCATGCGGGGCACCATGGCACCTGCCGAGTCCACGACATACACCACATCGGCTCCGTAGGAGTCGAGCAGTGCGGCCTGCTCGGCCAGCGGCTCCGGGTCCAGCTTGTGGCTCATCATCAGGAAGCACATAACGTTCATGCCCTGGTCCTTGGCCCACTTCACGGGCTGCTCGGCGCAGTCGGCCTCGGTGCAGTGGACCGCGACCCGCACCGTCTTGGCGCCGGCGTCCATGGCCCCCTGCAGGTTGGCGATGGTCGCGATGCCCGGCACATAGAGCACGGCGATGTCGGCCTCGGTCACGGCCTCGACGGCGGCCCGGACATAGTCGGGGTCGGTCTCGGCGGCAAAACCGTACTGCAGCGACGAGGCGCCCAGACCGATGCCGTGCGCGACCTCGATCGTGCGCACCCCACCCTTGTCCAGACCAGCCGCGATGTCCGCGACGTTCTGCGCGGTGAACTGGTGCGAGACGCTGCTCATGCCGTCGCGCAGCGTCGTGTCGACGATCGTGACGCGACGCTCGCTGTCGTTGTTGTCGGTGGCGGTCTTGATGTCAGTCACTTCACCAGCTCCTTCGCGCTGCGCTGCACGGCCAGCACGTCCGCCACCTGGGCGGCCGCAGCCGTGATGATGTCGAGGTTGCCGGCATACGTCGGCAGGTAGTCACCGGCGCCGACGACCTCGACCATGACGGTGACCAGGTCACCGTCGACGTCGATCATCCGCAGCGAGTAGCCCGGCACATAGGCCTGGACCTTGGCCACGATGTCCTGCACCGCGGTCTCGATGGCGCTCGTGTCGGGGTTGCGGACCTTGGCATAGATCGTGTCGCGCATGTTCATCGGCGGCTCGGCCGGGTTGATGATGGAGATCGCCTTGGCCGAGTCCGCGCCGGCCACCTGGGCCAGGGCGCGACTGGTCTTCTCGCTGAACTCAGACAGGTTCTGGCGCGTGCCCGGTCCGGCGGACTTGGAGGAGATCGCGGCGACGATCTCTCCGTATGACGCGTCGGCGGCCTGGTCGATCGCCCACAGGATGGGGATGGTCGCCTGGCCGGCACAGCTGACCATGTTGAGGTTCGGCTTGCCGAGGTGCTCGTCCAGGTTGACGGCTGGCACGACATACGGGCCGATGGACGCCGGGGTGAGGTCGATGGCGGTCATGCCGGCGGCCTCGTAGCGGGGGGCGACGGCGGCGTGCACCTTGGCGGAGGTCGCCTCGAAGACCAGGTCGGGCAGCTCGTCGAGACCCAGGAGCCAGTCGGCGCCGAGGTGGGAGGTCTCCAGTCCCTCGGCCCTGGCGCGGGCCAGGCCTTCGCTCTTCTCGTCGACGCCGATCATGTAGCGCGGCTCGACGTGCTCGGAGCGCAGCAGCTTGTACATGAGGTCGGTGCCGATGTTGCCCGGCCCGACGATTGCTGCGGTCAGGCGTTGGCGTGGCTCATTCATGAAGCGGTCCTCTCGGGGGGTGCGTCCGCGTGGTTCGGGCGGGGTCGAGAAGGCCAACCTCGCCACGTCGCGATGATGCTGACCATACGGAGATGGGCGGGGCACGGGGGCGGCGTTCCCGCCTAGCGGAATATCGATCGCCGTGGAGCCACCTCTGTTCGGCTATGCCGAATACCATCTCCGCCGCCTCGGGGGACGGGGCAGTCTGGACCCACTCCGGACCACCCCGGTTTCCCCGTCACTCGAGGAGTCAATGATGACCACCGATATGAGCCCTCCCCACGAGATCTCCCACCTAGCACGGGTGGAGCTGCTCAGCCCGAAGCCGCAGGAGACCCTCGACTTCTTCACCAAGTTCCTGGGCATGTATGTCTCCCACCGGGAGGGCCAGTCGGTCTTCCTGCGTGGCTACGAGGACCCCTACCAGTGGAGCCTCAAGATCACCGAGTCCGCGAACGCCGGCATGGGCCACGCGGCCCTGCGGACCAGCTCGGCCGACGCGCTGGAGCGTCGCGTGCAGTCCCTGAGCAACGACACCAGCACCGAGGGCGCCTGGCACGAGGACGAGTTCGGCTTCGGCAAGAACTACCGCTACAAGTCCCCTGACGGCCACACCCTGGACATCGTCTGGGAGGCCGAGCACTACAAGGCCCCGCCGGAGCTGCAGAGCAAGATCCTGACCCGCGCCTCCAAGAAGCCGCTGCAGGGGATCCCGGTCAAGCGCATCGACCACCTCAACCTGATGTCCTCCGACGTCACCGCGGTCAAGCAGTCCTTCGAGCGTCACCTGGGCTTCCGCACCACCGAGCGCGTGGTCGACGGCGAGATCGAGATCGGTGCGTGGATGAGCTCCAACATCCTCGGCCACGAGGTCGCCACCATGCGTGACATGACCGGTGGCCACGGCAAGATGCACCACGTCGCCTTCTTCTATGGCAACGCGCAGCACAACATCGACGCCGCCGAGATGTTCCGCGACCACGACATCGTGATCGAGGCCGGACCGGACACCCACGGCATCACCCAGGGCCAGTTCCTCTATGTCTTCGAGCCCGGGGGCAACCGCATCGAGCTCTTCGGCGAGCCGGGCTACCTGCACCTGCAGCCGGACCTGGAGACCAAGACCTGGCTGATGAGCGACATCGACACCGGCCTGGCCGTCGGTGGCGCCAAGCTGCCCTGGGAGACCTACTTCACCTATGGCACGCCCAGCCCGCTGTCGGTGGCGGAGCACCAGAAGGAGTTCTCCAACGCCGGCCCGGCCGCGGAGGCTGCCGAGGAGCGGGTCCCCGACGAGATCGACACCTCCCGCGCCGTCGCGGACTCGCCGATCGACGTGTTCAGCGACGCCCGCTGACCAGTCACCTCACCAGGTAGACGTCATCGCTGGCTGCCTCGAGCAGCACGACGAGACCCCCGGCCCACACAGGGTCGGGGGTCTTGTCGTATCTCGGTTCAGTCGGTGCTCGAGTCCTGGGACACGGCGGCCACGGCACCGGTCCGACTGAGCACACCAAGCTTTGGGTAGGTGTGCTCCAGGTGCTTGCGCACGGTGCCTTCGCTGATGCCTAGAGCGCGCCCGACCTGCCTGTTAGTCAGCCCTCGTGCGACGTGCCGCAGGATGTCTGTCTCACGCCTGGTGAGGCCGCTCAGGGGTTGTGAAGGTGTCACTGTTGCGACCGCGAGGCCTGCAAGGTGGGGCATGAGCATCTCCATCAGCGTGAGCTCCCGAAAGCCGAACACAGAAGGTTCCTCCCTGCGCAGCAGGAACCGCGCGCTCCGACCCGGGACCGTGGGATAGCCCACGAGGATCTCATCGGTCCATGCTTTCCACTCGCGCAGCGGGTTCGCGCGCAGCTCGCGCTGGCTATACACAAAACTCTCCACGACGACGACCGGCCCACCGATCCGCTCGGGAAGGCTGCACATGCCGCCCCACCACTGCCGCCAGAACTCCTCCGCCCAGGGGTCCTCGACCGCGGGGGCTGAATCCTTGGGCGTCTCGATCCAGCGCTCTCCTTCGATGGTGGCCTGGCCGTAGGTCCGAGTCCGGTGGAGGGAATCCATCTCCTGCAGACATGCGACGCAGCCGAGGAGTGCCTCGAGGTGCGCAAGGGTCTGGAAGGTCCGCTCCTGCGGCGTCTCTGGGTGGTCGCTCCGTGCGAGCTCAAGGATGTCGCGTAGGACCGCATGGTCGCGCGACGTCAGTGATTTGTCAGACATGCCACCCCTCGGTCTCGGCGTTGCGACTGAAGGCTGCAGAGACCGCCGCGGTGCGACTCGCCGTCCCGAGCCGCTCGAAGGCGTTCTGCAGGTGTTTACGAACGGTGGCCGGGGACAGACCCAGGGCACGCGCGATCTCCTTGTTCGACATCCCACAGCGGACGAGCCCGAGGATCTCCAACTGCCGCTCCGTGATGGCCGAAGACCACAACGTCCCCGGGGGCGCACCCAGCCGCGTCAGCCAGCTCGTCACGTGCGGTCGCAACAGATCAACCAGCACCCGTTCGCGATCACCAAAGGGGCGCGCCGGCTCCCGCCGGAGTTCCACCTCCCCACGGAACACCCCGTCCACTTCGCTGCGGATGAGCAGCACGGTGGTCGCCCCGGCCACGTCCGCCTGCGGTCGCCCCGAGCGCACGTCCTCGTCCGCAAGCGTCAGGGCCGACTCGCAGACCAGGAGGCGCTCCACCAACAGGAGGAGGGTCAGCTCGGGACCGGCTTGATCGGCCTCCTGGTGGGCCAGCTCCCCGATGGCGCGCAGCAGGTCGACATCGTTCCTGGGTGTGAGCACATCAGGCATGAGACCGCTCCTTGCCCTGCTGCCAGAGGTCGCCGCCGTTCCACGGTACTCCTGGGCGATGCCCGATGGTCCCGGCATACGCCGTAACGCGTATTCCGCTGAACGCCCAGGGAAGAGCATCGTGGAAGAGCCACCCCACGGGCCCGGGCACTCAGTCCGAGCGAGGTGCTCTCGAGGGAGACGATCATGCGACAGGGGACACACCGAGCTGAGGCCGGGATCGGTCCACGGCGTCCGCTGGAAGCGACAAAAAGCGGCCCCCCATCACGACGGTCCGCTCCCTCTGAGGCTCGACTCCGGCGAGGAATCGCGGCAGGCGCCGTCCTCCTCATGGCCCCCGCACTGTTTGCCGTATCCGGGGCTTCCGCGTCGAATGGTCCGAACCTGGTCGCCACGGCTGGGGCCGTGAACGACATCGACGTGCTCCTGGAGTGGAACGCCATCGCCCAGGGCCAGACGATCGCGCTCCGGCCCACGGCGCATGGTCAGGGCCGCGGGATCGCGATGGTGCAGGGTGCCGTGTATGACGCGGTGAACGCAATCGATCGCGGTCACCAGCCGTACCTCCTCGACGTCGACGCCCTCGACATCAACCCAGCGGCTTCCTACGACGCCGCCATCGCCACCGCGGCGCACCATGTGCTCATCGACCAGGTTTCCGCGTCTCAGGTCCCCGTGCTTAACGCCGCCTACGCCCAGACGCTGCTGACGGTCCCCGACGGGGAGCCAAAGGCCGAAGGCGTCGCCGCGGGGGAGGCCGCCGCGGCTGCCATGCTCGCAGCGCGCGCCAACGACGGGTTCCTCGACCCGTTCACCTTCACGTTCGGCACCGAGCCTGGCGACTGGAGGCCGGTGACCCCGACTGCGCTCGACCCTGATGCGTGGGTCGGCGGGCTCGAACCCTTCCTCATCGAGAGCACGTCGCAGTTCCGTTCCAGGGGGCCCAACCGTCTGTCCAGCGGGATCTACGCGAAGGACTTCAACGAGGTGAAGGAGATCGGATCGCTGACGAGCACGACCCGCACCGCGGACCAGACGCAAGCCGCGATCTTCTGGCAGTTCCCTCCGACGGCGCTGTGGAACAGGATGTTCCGAGACCTCTCGCAGGCGGAGCAGCTGGACGTGGTTGACGGGTCGAGACTCTTTGCTGCGGTGAACCTGGCCGCCTCCGACGGTCTGACCGCCTGCTGGGACGACAAGTACTACTGGAACTTCTGGCGCCCGATGGCGGCCATCCGCGAGGCCGACACCGACGGCAACCGAAAGACGACTGCAGACCCCGACTGGAAACCGCTCTTCGACCCGGCGGCACCCACGACCCCACCGCTGACCACACCGCCGTTCCCCGACCACCCATCGGGTCACGGGTGCGTCAGCGGTGCCGTCCTGCACACGGCGAAGCACTTCTTCGGGCGGGACAAGATGGAGTTCGACGTGCACTCGGGCCGGTTCCCTGGCCAACCCCGGCACTTCACGAGATTCTCAGACGCCCTCGAGGAGGTCGTCGACGCCCGGGTCTGGGGTGGCATCCACTTCCGCACCGCAGACGTCCAGGGAGGACTGATCGGCAAGCAGACTGCCAACTGGATCCACGCGCACCACTTCAAGCCCGTCAAGTAGCCAGCAGCGAGCCACCTGAGGCACTCTCCCGCGCGGGAGCCACCTGAAGCACTCTCGCGCGGGAGTCTGGTCTGGGTCTGGCGCGTCTGGCGTCTGGGTCTGGCGTCTGGGTCTGGCGATAGGCTGCCTGGGGTGCAGGCTGCACCATGAGTTTCCTCGGCACCGCCATCCGGAACCGGAATCTCGCCCGCCTCGAGACGGTCTGGGCCGCGGCAACGCTCGTGCGGTGGGCGCTGAGCATCCTGGTCGCGCTCTATGCCTATGACGTGGGCGGAGCCGCCGCCGTGGGCCTGGCCGCCCTGGCTCGGATGGTGCCCGCTGCGCTCCTCGCCCCGCGGCTGGCCATGTCTGCCGACCGCCACTCCCGGCGCGCGGTGTTGTTGGCCAGTCTCGTGGCCCGCCTGGTCCTGGCGGCCGGGCTCTGGGCTCTCGTGGCGGCCGAGAGCGCCCTGGGGCTTGTCCTGGTGGCCGCCGCCGCCTATGGCGTGGCCCATTCGCTCCAGAAGCCGACCCAAGCAGCGCTGTTGACCGTGCATGCCCGCAACCCGGCCGAGCTCGCGGCCGCGAACACCTTGTGGAGCATGCTCGACAATGCGGCCTTCCTGGCGGGGTCGCTGCTGGTGGGTGCCCTGGTGATGCTGTCCGGCGTCGCGGCAGGCTTTGCTGCCTGCCTCGTCCCGCTGTCGCTGGCCATCGTCGTCCTGGTTGGCCTGCCCCCTGACCGTGCTCCGGCACCGTTCGAGCCCACCTCGCCGTGGGACGAGGCAGTCGCCGGGGTGCGGGTGGTCTGGGGCAGCGCCGAGCTCCGTCTGCTCACCGGTGTCCTGATGGCTGACATCTTCGTCCAGGGGATGGTCGATGTGTTGATCGTCATCACCGCGATCGACCTGCTCGACATGGGCGAGCAGGGCGCCGGTTGGCTCAGCGCAGCCTGGGGCGCTGGCGGCATTGTCGGCGGTGTCATTGCGGCCGTCCTGATCGCGCGCAAACGAGTCGCTGCGGTGGTGGCCGGTGGTCTGCTCCTGGGGGGACTTCCGCTCATCACCGTCGCTGTCTGGCCTGAGGACGGGCTTGCGCTGTGGCTGTTGGCGTGCTTCGGCGTCGGTCTCGGACTCCTGGAGGTGACCCTGCTGACCCTGACCCAGCGGCTCATCCCTGCAGATGTCATGGCTCGTGTGTATGGGCTCCAGGAGACCCTCACGATCTCGGCGATGGCCGTGGGGTCGGCTGTGGCCTCCGGCCTCGTGCTCGCTCTCGGACAACGCGGTGCCCTCATCGGTGCTGGTCTGCTGCTGCCTGTGACGGCGGTGCTCATCGTCGCGCACCGCAAGCTCCTCGCCGCGGGTCCGACCGCCTCCAATGCCGACTTCGAGCTGTTGCGGGCGGTGGGTCCGTTTGCCACCTTGCCCGTCGCGACAGTGGAGAACCTCGCGGCGCGAGCCGACCACCAGTCCGTGGACCCGGAGGACGACGTCGTCCGGCAGGGGGAGCAGGGCGACTGCTTCTATGTCATCAAGGTGGGTGCGGTCGACATCCTCAAGAACGGCCGGCTCGATGCCCAGCTGGGAGCGGGCGACTTCTTTGGCGGGATCGCACTGCTGCGCGACACCGTGCGCAACGCCACCGTGCGAGCCACGACCCCCCTGGATCTGCTGGTGCTCCACCGCGAGGAGTTCATGGCCGCAGTCTGCCACCCGCGCACGCGCCACGGCCTCGACACCGTGGCCGCACAGCGGCAGCAGCAGCGTGACTAACCTGGAGGGATGACGACGGCTTTTGACGGACAGGTCCAGCAGATCGGTGACCGGCTCATCGTCCGGGTGCCAGAAGACGTGAGCAGTGCGCTGCCGTCCCGCGGGCAGGTTGCGGTCGAGGCTCAGGTGAACGGCCGGGCCTGGGCGACGGTGGTCGAACCGGACGGGCGCAAGGGGCACTGGCTGGCAGTGGACGAGCAGCTGCAGACAGCGCTGTCCCTGTCCGACGGTGACACGGTGGACGTCGAGCTTGAGCCGACCAGGGCGTGGCCCGAGCCGGACCTCCCGGAGGACTTCGAGGCGGCGCTCACGGACGCGTCCGACCTCGCCGAGCCGTGGGACAGCATCACGCCGATGGCTCGCTGGGAGTGGGTGCGGTGGGTCAGCGCGACCAGGAACCCACAGACCCGCGAGCGCCGGATCGAGGTCAGCGTCGACAAGCTGCGCAACGGCAGCCGTCGCCCGTGCTGCTTCGATCTGTCGTCCTGCACCGACCCCGAGCTCTCCAAGAGCGGCAAGCTCGTCGACACCGTGGACCAACCCTGAGCCCGGACCTGCCCGACCCCGGCGAACCCGCAAAAAGAGTGGCGAACCCGCAAAAAAAAGTCCTGAGCCGCGACACCGTGTCAACGATGTCGCGCCTCAGGACCATGGCGGTGGCGGTGGGATTTGAACCCACGGTGGACTTGCGCCCACACGCGCTTTCGAGGCGCGCTCCTTAGGCCGCTCGGACACGCCACCGCCAGGCAGATTACCCGACGGCGAACCGGCAACCGAAATCGCGGGTCCACCAGGAACCGGTCCTGCTCCACTAGCGTCCATTCCTTATGGGACACCTTCGGCCGCGCCTCGTGGCGGCTCTCAGCGCTCTCGTCGTGGTCGTCGGTTGTGCCGTGGAGGACTCTGGCGCCGGGTCAACCGCCGCAGTCCTGCCGGCGCAGGTCGGCGACACCGCGACGTGGGAGCTGCTCGACCCCGGCGCAGTCAGCCCGGCGAGTCAGTGGTTGGAGGTCGGCGTGACCCGACTGGACTGCTCGGGAGGCGAGACCGGCGCGGTGCTCGAGCCCCACGTGTCCGTCGAGGATGAGCGCATCGTCATCCGCATCGATGTGGAGAAGCTCCCGGACGGCGCCTACGACTGCTCCGGCAACGACGCCGTCCCCGTGGAGGTGCACCTGGGCCAGCCCGTGGGCAGCGGCGACCTCGTGGATGCGGCCTGCCTCGACGGTGACGCGGTCGACACGGCCGCCTGCGTCGAGTCGGTCCGCTGGGCCTCGCCCACTCGCCCCGCATCCTCAGCGATCCCGGACTGGGTCGCGCCGCCCGACTACTCGTTCACCGCGCAGAGCTCGTGCGGAGAGCGTGGCTTCATCGGCAGCTTCGCCGTGACCGTCGAGGGCGGGGAGGTCACGCACGTCGAGCCGCTCGGCGACAGCTGGGAGGGCGTCACCCCCGCCATGACCCCGACCATCACCGCGATGCTCGACGAGGCGCGCGAGGCCCTGGCGCAGGGTGGTGTCGTCGAGGTGGCGGTCGATGACGCTGGCGTGCCCAGCTGGATCTCCCTGGACCCGATGCCCAACGCCATCGACGACGAGGCCTGCTACGCGATCTCGGACTACCGCTCCGCCTGATCCCGCTCCGCCACATCCCGCTGGGGAGCGAAGAAGTCGACCAGTGCCGTGGCGCACTCCGCCTCGAGCACCCCGCCCACGACCTCGGGCCGGTGCAGTGACCGCCGGTCCCGTGGCAGGTCCCACACCGACCCGCACGCCCCCGCCTTCGGGTCCCACGCGCCGAACACGATCCGCGCCACGCGCGCGAGCACGGCCGCGCCAGCGCACATCGCGCACGGCTCCAGCGTCACCACCAGCGTGCAGTCCTCCAGGCGCCAGGCCTGCAGGGTCGCTCCGGCCTCCCGCAGCGCGACGACCTCCGCGTGCCCCGTCGGGTCGTGCAGCACCTCCCGCACGTTGAAGCCGCGCCCGACGACCTGACCCTCAGGTGAGATCACCACCGCGCCGATCGGCACATCGCCGTCCAGCTGCGCGGCCGAGGCGAGGTCGAGGGCCTGACGCATCCAGTCGGCATACTCCCCCTGGCCCCAGCGGGCCATCGGTCCGGTCATCGCGCGCTCCTCAGGTCGGGTCCAGCCTGCCACGTGCGCGTGTGCCAGCTGACGCGGTCGGGGGTCGTGCCGGTCCAGCCGCACCGGGTAGGTTGCCCAGTATGCGCGTCCACGTAGCCGACCATCCGCTGATCGACCACAAGCTCACCTATCTGCGGGACAAGCGGACCGACACCCCGACGTTCCGCCGCCTGGCTGACGAGCTGGTGACGCTGCTGGCGTACGAGGCGACGCGTGAGGTGCGGGTGACACCCTTCGACATCGAGACCCCCGTGGGACCGACGACCGGCATCCACCTCGCGACCCCCAAGCCACTCGTCGTGCCGATCCTGCGTGCGGGGCTGGGCATGCTCGACGGCATGATGCGGATGCTGCCGACGGCCGAGGTCGGCTTCCTCGGCATGGTCCGCAACGAGGAGACCCTCGAGGCGCACACCTACACCAACCGGTTGCCCGACGACCTGTCCAACCGGCAGTGCTACGTCCTGGACCCGATGCTCGCGACCGGCGGCACCCTCGCGGCGGCAGTCCACTTCCTCGCCGAGCGCGGCGCCCACGACATCACGGCGATCACCCTGCTCAGCGCACCCGAGGGCATCGAGCGGCTGGAGCAGGAGCTGGCCCAGGTCGCCGCGCCCGTCACCCTCGTCACCGGCTCGATCGACGAGCGGCTCAACGAGCACGGTTACATCGTCCCGGGTCTCGGCGATGCCGGCGACCGTCTGTATGGCGTGATCTGACCCGTATGCCGACGGGCCGGGTCAGCCGATCGTGTGAAGCTCGGGCATCCGGGCCAGCAAGTGCCCACCCCGACCGGACTGCGTGGGCTTCACAGGTGCAGACGACTCAGGCGGTGTCGAGGTAGTTCGACAGTGCTTCGCGAACGACGGCATCGGGAGACTGCCCATCTTTGGCTGCTCGCTCGTCGATGGCTTCCAGCAGATCTTCCGGCACCAACTGGACACGCTGAAAGTGCGGATTGGCCACAACCGGGCACGCCGACAGGTCATAGCCGACTTCCGCTTCCTTGACCAGGCCGGCGACCTGCGCCTCCGTCAGGCCGGGCACGTGGTCGGTAATCTCGTAACTCATCAGTGCCCTCCTTTCGGGTGGTATCTCTTGCGCAGCTTCATGGCGTGGATGACGACCTCCTTCCCATCATCCCCTGTCACCGTGACGATCTCCAGTGGTCTGGCGGATCCGTCCATACCGACATAGAGCCACCTATCTGGGTCTTCGCCACCCGGGTGCGTTGCCAGGCGCTTGCAACGGCGTGCGCGATGTCCGCTGGACTACATCCATGCTTGAGGCGCCTGGACGTCGCATGGGCGCATTTTTGCTTGCACCGTCCGGGTCGAGGGCTGCCCTACCGTGAACGACGCGATGAGAAACGCGATCTCCTGGCGCGAGTGGGCACAGCACCTCGCCGGGTAGGTTGCCAACCATGCTGACCCCGTCTGCGCGGAGCAACGTCGAGCCGTTCTATGTCATGGAGGTGCTCGCGGCCGCCGCCGAGCGCCAGCGCACCCACGGTGACGCGATCTCGTTGTGCGCGGGCCAGCCGTCGACGCCGGCGCCCCAGGCGGTGCGCGAGGCCGCCGCGCGTGCCCTCGACGGTGAGCTGCTCGGCTACACCCAGGCGACCGGCATACTCCCCCTGCGCGAGGCCATCGCCGCCCACCACCGCGACTGGTATGACATCGACGTCACCCCCGACGACGTGATCGTGATGACCGGCAGCTCCGGGGTCTTCACCACCCTCTTCCTGGCGGCGTTCGAGCCCGGCGACACGGTGGCGATGACGCGCCCCGGCTACCCCGCCTACCGCAACACCCTCCAGGCGCTCGGCTGCCAGGTGCTCGAGCTCGACTGCGGCCCGGAGACGCGCTACCAGCCGACCGTCGCGATGCTTGAGGCCCTGCCGGAGCCGCCGCGCGGGCTGATCGTGGCGAGCCCGGCCAACCCGACCGGCACCGTCATCGACCCAGAGGAGCTGGCCGCGATCGCGCGCTGGTGCGAGGAGGTGGGGTGCCTGCTGATCAGCGACGAGATCTATCACGGTGTGACCTATGGGCGGCCGGTCGCGAGCGCCTGGCAGACCAGCCGTCAGGGCGTCGTGGTGGGGTCGGTCAGCAAGTACTTCTCGATGACCGGGTGGCGCCTCGGGTGGGCGGTGGTGCCGCAGGAGCTGCGCCGCCCACTCGACGTGCTGACCCAGAACCTCACCATCTGCCCGCCGGCGATCACGCAGTATGCCGCGGTGGCGGCGTTCTCCGCGCAGGCCCGGGTGGAGCTCGAGGGCCACGTCCAGCGGTATGCCGTGAACCGGGATCTCCTGCTGCGTCGCCTCCCAGCGCTGGGACTTGGCTCGTTCGCTCCACCGGACGGGGCGTTCTATGCGTGGTGCGACATCGCGCACCTGACCGACAACTCGATCCGCTGGTGCCAGGACGTGCTGGCGGCCACCGGTGTCGCGCTCACCCCCGGCTTGGACTTTGACACGGCCCGCGGCCACCAGTGGGTGCGGCTCAGCTTTGCCGGCGCTACGGAGGAGATCGACGAGGCGCTGGACCGCCTGGACGCCTCCGGCCTGCTGCGCCCCTGACCCTGAGAAGCCCTCTGCCGTGACGGCTGGGGCAGGTGCGCAGCGCCCGCCCGCGGATCGTCCCCGCGAGGGCACCTGAGCCGATCGCGTGGTGACAGTGGTCAATTCGCACTACGGTGAGTCGGAAGACGCATGCGGCGAAGGTCGTGTGTCCCGGCCCGAGCGGCGGCACCAGTCGTCGCAGGCCGAGAACGACGAGGAGGGTGTGACCATGGAATGGAAATGGGTTTGGCTGGTGCTCCTGCTGCTGGTGATCGCTGCGGCCGTGTGGCTGCTGCTACGTCGCCCGGGCGGCACCGAGGTTTCCGGATCAAATGACCCCGCCCTGGGACGGGACACCGACGCAGACGCAGTGCCCCCCTCGCAAGCGGGTCACCAGGGCTACGACGCTGGTGACACGGGAGGGGCCTACGACGCTGGCGCCGGCAACCAGCCCTACGCGGCAGGCGGTCAGGCTCCCGCAGACGCGCCGTTCGACCAGTCCGCGACCGACTCTGCGGGGTTTGCGCAGCCGACCGGCTATGAGCAGGACCCAGCCCACACCGAGCAGGACCCGACCTACACCGAGCCCGAGGTGACCTACCGGGACACCGCCACCGGTGACGAGGCCGCTGCCGACACCTCCTATGACGCCGCGCCCGACGAGGGGGGCTACCCCCAGGACACGACGTTCACCGAGCCGGAGGTGACCTACGAGGACACCCCGAGCGGTGGCACTGGCGCAGTTGACTCCGGCTACGCCGAGGGCACCGCCACCGAGGCGGGCTATCAGGAGGGGGCGAGCGACGGTCAGCCCGAGGTGACCTACGAGGACACCACCTATGAGGACACCACCTATGACGACGCTGGCGTCGCGGACACGACTGCCGCCGACAGCAGCGACTGGACTGCCGGCCCGGCCGCTGAGGCACCCGACGTCGAGCGCGGCAGTGACCAGTGGACCGAGCCTGCTCCTGCGGCAGACGACAGCGCCCGCCAGGACAGCACCGACGACTCAGGTGTGTCCGGCAGCACCGCGGCGACGATCGGTGCCGGAGCGGCCGCAGCCGGAGCAGCTGGCGCCACGGCCCGGGACACCGGGGACAGCCGGTCGGAGGACGCCTGGGACAGCCGGTCCGAGGGCGCCGGGGACAGCCAGTCGGAGGACGCCGCGAGCGACTGGCCAGAGGGTGAGCCGGTCCAGACCGCAGCAGAGTTCGACACCGACGAGCCGGTCCAGACCACGACCTATGAGCGTGAAGAGACCACGACCTACGCACCGGCGCCCGACGCGTCGACCGGCGGAGGCGACGCTGGTGACTACGGCTACGACGAGGCCCGTGCGGGTGCCGCCGCAGCCGGCAGTGCCGCCGAGGCTCCGTTCGGCGCCGGGTCCGCGGCTCCGGCCGAGGACGGGTCCGGTCCGGCCGGCTGGGAGATCAAGGGCAACGCCGGCTCGATGCTCTTCCACACCACCGAGTCCCCGTCCTATGAGGGCACCCGCGCCGAGGTCTGGTTCGAGTCCGAGGAGGCCGCCAGGGCCGCAGGCTTCGCCCACTGGGACCGCAAGCGCCGCTGACCGACCACCACACCCGCCGCACAATATGCTCTGCCCCCTCAGCGGGGGCAGAGCATATTGTCGTCGTGGTGCCTGGTCGTCGTGCCTCGAAGGCCCGCCGCTACTCCAGACCCAGGTCGCCCAGGGAGTAGGCCGCGCGATAGTCCAGGCCCGCCTCGCGCACCCTCTCCTCCGCCCTGCTGCCCCGGTCCGCGATCACGGCCACCGCCACCACCTCGGCGCCGGCCTCCCGACAGGCCTCGACTGCAGCGAGCGGTGACCCGCCGGTGGTCGAGGTGTCCTCCACGACCAGCACGCGACGGCCCACGATCGACGGTCCTTCGATCCGCTGCTGCAACCCGTGTGCCTTCTCGGCCTTGCGCACCACGAAGGCGTCCAGCCGTCCACCAGCGGCCGCCCGCGCGTGCACCATGGCGGTCGCCACCGGGTCCGCCCCCATCGTGAGCCCGCCGACCGCGTCGAACTCCAGGTCCGCGACGAGCGCGTTCATCACCTGGCCCACCAGGGGCGCGGCCTCCCCGTCGAGCGTGATGCGCCGCAGGTCGACGTAGTAGTCCGCCTCCTGCCCCGAGCTCAACGTCACCCGCCCGTGCACGACGGCCTTGGTGCGGATCAGGTCCAGAAGCTTCTCGCGTGCGTCAGTCACGAGATCGCAGCCTACCGACCCGACCTGTCGGGGGGCACGCCTACAGTGGCCACCATGGGAACTGCACTCGTCACCGGCGCCTCAGCAGGGCTCGGCCGCGCCTTCGCCACCGAGCTCGCCAGCCGCGGGCATGACCTCGTCCTGGTGGCCAGGAACCGCTCCCGGCTCGAGGAGCTCTCCACCGAGCTGCAGCGGGAGTATGCCGTGACGACCGAGATCCTGACAGCTGACCTGGCCGACCGGGACCAGACCGAACGGGTCGCCGAGCGGTTGCGGGACCTCGAGCGCCCCGTGGACCTCCTGGTCAACAACGCGGGTTTCGGACTCAGGCGCAGCTTCTCCAAGGGCGACCTCGCCGATGAGGAGCATGCCCTCGCCGTCATGGTGCGGGCCGTCCTCGTGCTCAGCCACGCGGCCTCCGGGACGATGCGCGCCCGCGGGCGCGGCGCCATACTCAATGTTTCCTCGATGGCCTCCTTCGCCGTGATGGGGACCTACTCCGCCATCAAGTCGTGGGTGACCGTCTTCAGCGAGGCGCTGTCGGTCGAGCTGGCCGGGACCGGCGTCACGGTCACGGCGGTGTGTCCGGGCTTCGTGCGCACCGAGTTCCACGACCGGGCAAAGATGAACATGTCTGCCCTGCCCGACCAACTGTGGCTGGAGACCGACCAGGTCGTCCTCGAGGCGCTGCGCGCGGTCGACGCCGGGGCCGCGGTGTCGGTGCCCTCGGCGACCTACAAGGCGGTGGCCGCCGCCCTGCGCGTGGTGCCGCGTGGCCTCACCCGCCGCGTGTCGACCCAGCTGGCCCAGCGACGACGGACCACCGCGCCCTGACCCGCAGGCTCCGACCGTGCGCCCGCCGCGGGTCCACGACCGGCGCCTAGGGTGGCCCCGTGCGCATCGCAACGTGGAACGTCAACAGCATCCGGGCCCGCCTCGACCGGGTGATCGCCTTCCTCGAGCGGCACGATGTCGACGTCCTGGCGATCCAGGAGACCAAGTGCCGTGACGACCAGTTCCCACACCTGCCGTTTGAGGCGGCCGGTTATGACGTCGCGCACGTCGGGCTGAACCAGTGGAACGGCGTCGCCGTCGTCTCCAGGGTGGGCCTGGAAGACGTGCAGGTCGGCTTCGACGGGATGCCCGGTTGGGGCGACCCGCTCGACGCCGAGGCCCGGGTGATCTCCGCGCGGTGTCGTGAGGTGCGGATCGTCTCGCTCTATGTGCCCAACGGGCGCTCGGTGGACGACCCGCACATGCTCTACAAGCTCGACTGGCTGGCCCGGCTCAGCGAGAGCGTGCGGGAGCGCCTGGCCGCAGACCCCCACGAGCAGGCGGTGCTGATGGGCGACTGGAATGTCGCACCGCTGGACGAGGACGTCTGGTCGCCAGAGTTCTTCATCGGCCACACCCACGTCTCACCGCCGGAGCGCGCCGCCTTCCAGGCCGTGCTGGATGCCGGGCTGAGCGACCTGACCCGGGAGCACACGCCTGGGCCCGGCGTCTACACCTACTGGGACTACACCCGGCTGCGCTTCCCCAAGCGGCAGGGCATGCGCATCGACTTCGCGCTGGGCTCCCCCGCCGTCGCGGCCCGGGTCACCGGTGCCTTCATCGACCGCGAGGAGCGCAAGGGCAAGGGCGCCTCCGACCACGCCCCCGTCGTGCTGGACCTCACCGACTGAACCGGTCCAGGGCCACGTCCAGGCGGGCCAGCAGGGTGTCGGCGCGACCGGCATACTCCGCGCCCGCCCCACGCTGGACCTGCCGCCGGAAGTGCAGGGCGACAAAGAAGACCTCGTGGACCAGCCACGCCCTCGCGCGGGTCGCCAACGACGCCGGATCGCCGACCCCGGCCGCTTCCACATAGGCGCCCAGATAGCGCTCGAGACGGTCGCGGCCCAGCTCGAGATACCACGGCTCCAGCCAGACGTCACCGCCGATGAAGGCGAGGTCGCGCGCGGGGTCGCCGATCATCGCCCACTCCCAGTCGACATAGCGCGGCACCCCGCCGGAGACCAGGATGTTGGGCACCGCAGCGTCGCCATGGGTCAGCGCAAACCGGGCGAGCCGCTCAAACTCCGGCTCGGTGTCCTCGAAGAGCCGGCGCACCCGCGGCCAGAGCCGCGCCACATCTGCCGCGGCGGTCAGCTCCGGGTAGTTCTCGCCCCACCACGCCAGCCCCGACTCACCCTGCTCGACCATGCTGATCCTGGGCTCCAGTTGCGCGGCGGTGAGGGCGCCGTGGCCCTCATAAGACCGCTCGTGCAGCCGCGCCAGCTGCCGAGCATGGGCCGCGAGCAGCTCGTCGGTCCACCCGGTCGCCGGGCGCACCTGGCCGGGGACGAACTCCTGCACCTGGTATCCCGTGCCCCGGGTCCCGTCGCCCGGATCGAGGTGGATCGGGCGTGGGCCCAGCCCCTCGGGCGCGGCCGCCAGCGCCGCGAACTCCTCGGCCATCGGGCGGGGCAGCTCGTCGAGCCGGTGCGGCACCCGGACCACGATCCTGCGCGGTCCGGCCGGGTCACGGACGTCGGCGAGCGCGCGGGAGATGACCAGCCACGCGGCATACGACTCGCCTCTGCCGATCAGGGCCGCTTCGGGCGACGGGTCGCTCGGCACGCCCCGGCCGTCGTCGAACCACTGCGGGTGCGCGGCGGCCAACGCCGCGACGTCCTGGCGGGTGGTCAGCGTCATGACGAGGCTTTGGCAGCCTTCGCCGCGGCCTTCTGCTCCTTCTTGTAGGCCCGCACCTGCGCCAGGCTCTGGTCGTCGACCACGTCGGCGATCGACATCCTGGCGTCGGGGTCGCCGTAGTCCCCCGCCGCCTCGCGCCAGTCCTTGGCGGCCAGGCCGCGCTGCTTGCCGAGCAGGGCCAGGAAGATGCGGGCCTTCTGGTCACCGAAGCCGGGTAGCGCCTTGAGCCGTTTCAGCACCGTCGCGCCGTCAGGGTGTCCGATGGCCCAGATCGACCCGGTGTCCCCGCCATAGTCGGTCACGATCGTGGTGGCCAGGTCGTGGATGCGCTGCCCCATCGACTTGGGGAAGCGGTGCACGGCGGGTGGCGTCGCGCAGACGGCGATGAACTGGTCGGGGTCCATCGCGGCGATCTGCGCGGCGTCGCAGTCACCGAGGCGGTCGACGAGCTTCTTGGGCCCGGCAAACGCGACCTCCATCGGGATCTGCTGGTCCAGCAGCATGCCGACCAGGAGCGCGAACGGGTTCTGGGCGAGCACGGCATCCGCCTCGGGATCGCCGGCCAGGTGCAGTTCACGTCTCATGCCCCGATCATCCCTCACCCCCACATTTTTGTAGTGACTTCGCTGGTCCCCCCCGCATTTTTGTAGTGACTTCGCTGGTCCCACCCGCATTTTTGTAGTGACTTCGCTGATCCCACCCGCATTTTTGTAGTGACTTCGCTGATTCCACCCGCATTTTCATAGCGACTTCGCTAGTCGGGTGGGATCCGCGACAGCCCAGGGCCGTCCAGGGGAGGTGCCATGCTGACGTGGTGCCACGCCGCAACCGAGTTGATCCGTGGGGAGACCTGGTCGCACACCCGGCTCGCGGGATGTTCACCGGCAACCGTGGCTGCGTGGTCGATGACCGCGGGCGGGTCGTGCGCCACCACGGGAACAACCTGCTGTGGATCACCTGTCGGCTCGAGTTCCGCGGCCGGCGCGTGGAGCTGGCGAGGCCGAACCGGTGGACCCCACTGTTCTTCCTCGACGACGCGGTGGCGCTGGCGGCGGGTCATCGGCCCTGTGGCGAGTGCCGCCACACGGACTACCTCGCCTATCGCGACGGCGTGACCGCTGCGACCTGAAGCGGTCCCCCGTTGAGGGCCGCGGAGCTGAACCGTCTGCTGGCCGACGAGCGACTCCGTCATGGCCGCGGGCTCAGCAGGGCGGCCGACCGGATCCTGTGGCGTGCACCGATCGACCGGCTCCCGGATGCGACGGTGGTCCTGGACGCGGCTGGCCGGCCGAGTCTGCTGGTCGGCGAGACGCTGCGGCCGTTCTCCCTGGATGGTTGGGGCGCCGCCGTGCCAGTGCCTGACGGTCCCGTCATCGTGCTGACCACACCGACCTCAGTCGGGACTCTGGCCCACGGCTTCGTGCCGGTGCTGCATCCCAGCGCTCACGCGCTCGGGCGCACCCCGGCGGGAGTCGCCTCGCGTCAGGACGGGGTCATGTGACGCACGCGGTGCCAGCCCAACCAGATCGCGATCACCGCGGCGGCGAGCGCCGCCAGGGCCGCGCCGGCAAACACGGTCTGCACCTGGACTACTGCCGCATCGAGCATGGCCTCGGAGTCCGTGGGGTCGGCCAGTTTCGCGACCTCCTCCTGGAACCGGCGCAGCCCCACCGCCGTGAGCAGCGCCAGGCCGACCACCATGCCGACCATGCGGGCGACGACCACGAGTGAGGAGACCGTGCCGTGCGTGCTGTGTGTCGAGTCGGCGAGCGCGGCGTCATTGACCGGCGCGATCGCCAGCCCGATGCCGAAGCCGGCCAGGACAAGGAGCACGCTGCTCAGGCCCGGCTCGTCCAGGGCGCCCCGCGTCCATCCCGACATCCCCCACAGCGCCGCGGCAGTCACCGCGAGGCCCGGCGCAGCGACCACGCCGGGCCCGAGTCGCTTGAGGAGCAAGCCACCGAGGACGGCCCCGACCGGGACGGCCACCAGGAACTGGACCAGGACGATCGCTGCCGCGGTCTCGCTGGTGCCCTCGGTGAGGCGGGCCAGGAGCGGCACGTCCACGACGATCGCCACGATGGCGGCACCGACGAGCAGGCTCACGACGAGGGCAGGCACGACCCTGCCGCGCACCACCCCGCGCTGGATCAGCGGGTTGACGGCCGTGCGCTGCCGGACCAGGAAGGCGATCAGCGCCAGGGCGCCGAGCGGGAGCAGCCACAGCCCCCAGGGGCCGAGCACCTCCTTGGCCGGGTCGGCCGAGGAGAAGGTCAGCACGAGGCTGCCGAGCATGATGGCCACGAAGATGGCGCCGAGCACGTCGGCCAGCAGCAGGGTGGGCAGCCACCGGCGCACGGTCAGCGCGACCAGCAGCACGAGCGCCACGATCGCGACCAACCCAACCGGCGTCCACACCCGCGAGGACGACTCACCAAAGGGGACGAACGGCTCGCCATACGCGACGGAGCTGGTCAGAGACTCTGGGGCGATCAGCGCGAGCGACCCCGCGACCGCCGCGACCAGGGCCGAGAGCCAGGCCATGGCCGTCAACACCTGGCTGCGGGCCGAGGTGACCGGCCGCACGCCAACGTCGCCCGCGCCCGCGGGAGCATCGGGTCGGATCACCCACACGCCGAGGGCAAAGACCATCCCCAGGATCGCGTTGACCCAGAAGATCCCCCGCCAGTCGCTGACCAGCAGGATCCCCGCTCCCAGCATTGGCCCGAGCACCGAGCCGAGCTCCTGCACAGCACCCACGATGCCGAGCGGCATGCCACGGCGTCCCGGCGGCCACAGGTCGGCCACGATGGCCAGCGTCGCCGGGACCAGCCCGCCGCCGCCCAACCCCTGCAGGAAGCGACCGCCGATCATCACCGGGAGCTCGACGGCGATGCCGGTGATGAGAGAGCCGACGACAAAGACCATCAGGCAGGCCAGCAGGATCTTGCGGCGCGAGACCAGGTCCGCCAACCGGCCGATCAGCGGCAGCACGGCGATATAGCCGAGCAGGAAGCCCGAGATGATCGGCGTCCCTTTCTGCAGGGACTCGATGCCCAGCCCCGCGCCGGCCATCATGTCGGTCAGGGCCAGCACCACGACATACGTGTCAGCGGCGGCGAGCGCGACTGCGAGGGAGGCGACGGTCAGCAGTGGCCGGGCCCCGCGCGGTTGGCCTGCGCCGTCGGGCGGCGGGAGCCCCCCCGCACCGCCGCGCCCAGTGGTCACCTCGGACGTCGCCCCCACGTCAGGGGGCGGTGATGGTGACCGGCTCGCCATACTTGTCGAGGGTGACCTTGTAGGTCGCGGTGTCCGGCGGATAGAACGGACCCGTGATCGTCACCGTGCGCACCT
Source organism: Ornithinimicrobium cryptoxanthini (assembly GCF_023923205.1). NCBI lineage: Bacteria > Bacillati > Actinomycetota > Actinomycetes > Micrococcales > Ornithinimicrobiaceae > Ornithinimicrobium > Ornithinimicrobium cryptoxanthini. The sequence goes on from NZ_CP099490.1 coordinate 3,410,183, forward strand.
GCCAGCTCTCTTCCAGCAGACCGTACTCGACGGTGAAGTCCTGCGTCCGGTCGCCGACGAAGAGCAGGTCGGCGACGTCGTCGCCGGGCAGCGTGCCGGTGATCTGCTGGGTGATCTCCGACCCGACGCGCGTCTGCTCACCAAAGGCGGGCGACTCGGTCTTGGTCAGCAGCGCAGCCAGTCCGTCCTCGATGGCGAAGAGCTTGGCGGGGTCGGGGACGCCGAGGTCCTCGGGCGCGGTGTTGATGAAGCCGGGAGCGAACGGCAGCTTCACATAGAGCGTGTCGTCCACCGCGACCGTCGGGACGTCGGCCTGCACGCCCCCGACCTTGGCCGTGATGGTCCCCTCAAAGGCAGGCGGCTCCATCGTCCCGGAGCCCTCGGCCTTGAGGATGATGGCGCTGTCGGGCAGGTCGACGCCCTCAAGCACGAGATGGACGCTGCCCGCGCCGGCGAGCGCCTCGTGCGCCTGCGCCAACCGGTCCTGCGGGGTCGGCGCCGTCGTCGTCACCTCGTCGTCGACGCTCTCACCGTCGCCGTCGCCGCTGCAGGCAGTCAGGGCCAGAGCACCCACCGCCAGCAGCGCGACCGGGAGGTGCGCCCGCCTGGCTCGTCCGTTGGTCCTCATCGGTCCCCTCCCGTGGCTGACGTCATGCAGGCCAGTATGCCGCCAGCCGGGCCAAGCGCGTCGGCGAACCGCGCGCACCGCGCACGTCTTGGAGCACGTGCGGTGTCTTGGAGCCTGCTGCAACCGGCTCGAAGACACCGAACGGGCTGTAAGACGGACCAAGACTCCTGCTCAGTGCTGCAGGACGATCCCGGTGCGGTCCTCGGCGACGTCGACGACGACCTGCTGGCCGTCGGTGACCTCGCCGGCGAGCAGGTCGCGGGCGAGACGGTCGCCGATCTCGGTCTGGATCAGGCGGCGCAGCGGACGGGCACCGTAGGCCGGGTCATAGCCGCGCTCGGCCAGCCAGGCACTCGCCGCGTCGGTCACCGACAGGGTGATCCGGCGGTCCGCGAGCCGGGCGGCCAACTGCTCGACCTACAGGCCGACGATCGTGGCCAGCTCCTCGCGGGCCAGCGGGTCAAAGATGACGACCTCGTCCAGCCGGTTGAGGAACTCCGGCTTGAACGCCGTGCGCACCGTCGCCATGACCTGCTCGTGCTTGGTGTCCTGGTCGGTCGTCGGGTCGACCAGGAACTGGCTGCCCAGGTTGGAGGTCATCACCAGGATCACGTTGCGGAAGTCGACCGTGCGACCCTGACCGTCGGTCAGCCGGCCGTCGTCGAGCACCTGCAGCAGGATGTCGAACGTCTCCGGGTGGGCCTTCTCCACCTCGTCGAGCAGCACGACCGAGTAGGGCCGACGGCGGACCGCCTCGGTCAGCTGCCCACCCTCCTCGTAGCCGACATAGCCGGGGGGTGCCCCGACCAGGCGGGCGACCGCGTGCCGCTCGGAGTACTCGCTCATGTCGATGCGGACCATCGCCCGCTCGTCGTCGAAGAGGAAGTCGGCCAGCGCCTTGGCCAGCTCGGTCTTGCCCACACCGGTGGGGCCCAGGAAGAGGAACGAGCCGGTCGGCCGGTCCGGGTCGGCGATGCCGGCCCGGGAGCGGCGCACCGCGTCGGAGACCGCGCGGACCGCCGGCCGCTGACCGATCAACCGCTGACCGATCACGTCCTCCATGCGCAGCAGCTTCTCGGTCTCGCCCTCGAGCAGCCGCCCGGCCGGGATGCCGGTCCACATCGAGATCACGTCGGCGATGTCGTCGGCGCCGACCTCGTCCTTGACCATCGGGGCCTCACCGGTGACGCCGGCGGTCGAGGCCGAGGCCTCCGCCTCCTGCGCAGCCGTCAGCTGCTGCTCGGCCTCCGGGATCTCGCCATAGAGCACCCGCGAGGCAGCCTCATAGTCGCCCTCCCGCTGCAGCCGGTCGGCCTGCGTGCGCAGCTCGTCCAGGCGCGCCTTGAGCTCACCGACCTGGTTGAGGCCGGACTTCTCCGACTCCCAGCGGGCGGTGAGGGCGGCCAGCTCCTCCTGCTTGTCGGCCAGGTCGGCGCGCAGCCGCTCAAGCAGCTCGGCCGAGCCCTCGTCAGACTCGGCTGCCCGGGCCAGGTGCAGCTCCTCCATCGTCAGCCGGTCGACGGCACGCTGCAGCTCGTCGATCTCGACCGGGCTGGAGTCGATCTCCATCCGCAGCCGCGAGGCGGCCTCGTCGACCAGGTCGATCGCCTTGTCCGGCAGCTGCCGCCCGGTGATGTAGCGGTCCGACAGGGCCGCCGCGGCGACGAGCGCCGTGTCCGAGATGGCGACCTTGTGGTGCGCCTCATAACGCTCCTTGAGCCCACGCAGGATGGCGATCGTGTCCTCGACACTGGGCTCGCCGACATACACCTGCTGGAAGCGACGCTCCAGTGCCGCGTCCTTCTCGATGTGCTCGCGGAACTCGTCCAGCGTGGTGGCGCCGACCAGGCGCAGCTCACCTCGGGCCAGCAGCGGCTTGAGCATGTTGCTGGCATCCATCGAGCCCTCGGCCGCACCAGCGCCCACCACCGTGTGCAGCTCGTCGATGAAGGTGACGATCTGCCCGTTGCTGGCCCGGATCTCGGCAAGCACGGCCTTGAGCCGCTCCTCGAACTCACCGCGATACTTCGCCCCGGCCACCATCGAGCCCAGGTCCAGGGCGATAAGCCGCTTGTCGCGCAACGACTCGGGCACGTCACCGGCCACGATGCGCTGGGCCAGCCCCTCGACCACGGCCGTCTTGCCGACGCCGGGGTCACCGATCAGGACCGGGTTGTTCTTGGTGCGTCGCGAGAGCACCTGCACGACGCGGCGGATCTCGCTGTCCCGACCGATCACCGGGTCGAGCTTGCCCTCGCGGGCGATGGCCGTCAGGTCGGTGCCATATTTTTCGAGCGCGTCATAGGTCGCCTCGGGGTCCTGGCTGTCGACCTTCGCCCCACCGCGCAGGGCAGGGATGCGCTCCTGGATCGCGCCGGCGTCCAGGCCGAACTGGCCGCTCTCGGCCAGCGCGAGGAGCAGGTGGTCGGTGGAGACGAAGGTGTCCCCCATCGTCTTCATCGACTGCTGCGCAGCGGTGAGTATGCCGAGCGCCTGCCGGGACAGCTGTGGGTTGCCGACGGACGACCCGCTGGCGCTGGGCAGCGCGGACAGGGACGTCTCGGCCGCCTGCACCGCGCTCGCGGCGGAGGACCCGGAGGCCTCCAGCAGCGGACCCGTGGTCGTGTCGGTCTGCTGGGCCAGGGCCCGCAGCAGGTGCGCGGGCTCGACCTGCGGGTGTCCCGCGGCGGCCGCCTCGCGCACGGCGGTCGACAGTGCCTCCTGGGCCTTGGTCGTCAGTTGCAGATCCATCGTGGTGTGCTCCCCAGTTGTCGCATTCGGGCTGGCGTCACCCGCGCGGTCGGGCGGTGTGACTCGTCACAAACGTCAACCTTCTCAAAGTTGAGCCTATTCCGCTCAACTCTAGCTGGATCGGCCACTGCTGGCACCCACGCGGCGGGCGCTGGGCCGTGGGCGTGGACCTCTGCCCGGCAGCGAGCCGCTATGGTGAGCCTGTCGTGCAGACGAAGTCCGGTGAGAACCCGGCACTGTCCCGCAACGGTGGAGCCTTGAGACTGTCAGTCGCCGAGGCCGAGTCCGGTCGAATTGCCCGATGATCCGCACCATCAGCCCTCGAGGACCAGGGGCCGGTTCGGACGGCGGACCCAGCCGTGGACTGTCGCTCGAGCAGCACCAACCTCGACGACAGGAGGACCCGCCATGACCCCACCCCGCCCCACCTTCCGCATCGTGACGGCACTCGCCGCCGCCGTGCTGCTCGCGTCCTGCGGCGCCGACGAGGCACCCGTGGACGAGACACCGGAGCAGGCCGCACCCGACGCGGCGACGACACCGCCCGCAGACGAGTCATCGGCCTCCGCAGATGCGCAGCCCGCCCTCGACGCCTTCCCGGTGACCATCGACACCCCGACCGGTGAGGTCGTCATCGAGGAGCGCCCCGAGCGCATCATCTCCCTGTCGCCCTCCGCGACCGAGATCCTCTTTGCGATCGGCGCCGGGGACCAGGTCATCGCCGCCGACGAGTTCTCGAACTACCCGCCCAACGCCCCCACCACCGAGCTGTCCGGCTATGAACCCAACGTCGAGGCGATCGTGGGCTACGAGCCCGACCTGGTGGTCCTGGCCAACGACATCAACGAGATCGAGGCCTCGCTGACTGCGCTCGACATCCCGGTCATCATCAACACGGCGCCGCTCGATGTCGACAGTGGCTATGACGGGATGGCCGCCCTGGGACTGGCCACCGGGCACGCCGACGAGGCCGCGGCGGCCGTCAGCGGGATGCGAGCGGCGATGGAGGACGCGCTGTCCGCCGCCCCCCAGGATGCGCAGATCCGGGTCTATCACGAGCTCGACGAGACGTTCTTCTCCGCGAGCAGCCACAGCTACATCGGCTCGGTGTATGCCGCCATGGGCGTGGTCAACATCGCCGACGAGGCCGACACCGACCAGACCGGCTATCCCCAGCTCACCGAGGAGGCCATCGTCACGGCCGACCCACAGCTGATCCTCATCCAGAGCCAGGCGGCCTACACCGCTGAGGACGTGGCGGCCCGCCCCGGCTGGTCGCAGGTGTCGGCGGTCAAGAACGGCAACATCATCGTGGTCGACTCCGACATCTCCTCGCGGTGGGGACCGCGCCTGCCGCAGCTGGTCGACCTGGTGGTCGGCGCGCTCAGCGACATCGCCGTCCCGGCCGGTCGCTGACCGGAGATCTCCCGTGACCCGAGCACACGGCATACCGTCATGATGATGAGCACCCAGGCGCCACCGGCCGACGCTCTGGAAGAGTCCGCCGAGCGGGCCTTCCGGATCCGGTGGCCCGCGGTGGTGGGCGCCGTGACACTCGTCGTGCTGGTCGTGCTGCTCTCGGTCATGCAGGGCGCGGGCGGACTGCCGCTGTCGGGGGTCGCCCGCTCCCTGGCCGGCGCACTGCCCGGCGTCGACGTGGCGCAGACCTTGACGCCGCAGCAGCAGGGAGTGCTCTGGCAGATCCGGCTGCCCCGCACGGCGCTGGCTGCCCTCGTGGGCGCCTCGCTGGCGATGGCCGGCGCGGGCTATCAGGGCGTCTTCCGCAACCCTCTGGCGGACCCCTATCTGCTCGGTGTGTCGGCCGGGGCCGGGCTCGGCGCGGTGCTCGCGCTCGGCTTCGGGCTCGACCTCGCGTGGGGGCCGGTGGGCGCTCTGCCGGCGGCTGCCTTCATCGGCGCCCTGGTGGCCGTCACCGGGTCGGTCCTGGTGGCCCGGGGCTCCTTCCGCGATCCGGCCACCCTGCTCCTGGCCGGCGTGGCCATGGCGGCGCTCTTCGCCGCGCTGCAGACCTTTGCCCTGCAGCAGCTCGACCAGTCCCGCACCCGAGAGGTGCTGTCCTGGCTCTTCGGGCGGCTGGCCACGCAGGGTTGGCAGCCGGTCTCCCTGCTGCTGCCCTATGCGGTGCTGGCCGGGGCGGTGCTGCTGGTGCACGCCCGGCACCTGGATGTGCTGCGGCTGGGCGACGACGAGGCCCGTGCTCTCGGGCTTCGTCCGGCCCGTTCCCGGCTGGTGGTGGTCGCCGCGGCGACCCTGATCACGGCCGCCGCGGTCTCGGTCAGCGGGCTCATCGGTTTTGTCGGCCTGGTGACCCCGCACGTGGTCCGGCTGCTTGTCGGCCACTCCTATCGGCTGCTCATCCCGCTGTCCGCTCTGGTCGGCGGCGCTTTCCTCGCGCTGGCCGATGTCGGCGCCCGCACCCTGGTCGCGCCCGCAGAGCTGCCCGTGGGCGTGATCACGGCGCTCGTCGGAGCCCCCTTCTTCTGCTTTGTCCTCTGGCACGGGAGGCGGGACCGATGAGCAGCTCGCCCGCACTGCGCCTGCACGACGTGGGGGTGGCGTATGACGGCAGGCAGGTCCTGCGCGATGTCACCCTCGACCTGCCCGCCGGGGAGTGGCTCGGCCTGATCGGCCCGAACGGTTCGGGCAAGTCCACCCTGCTGCGGTCGATGGCGGGTCTGGTCAGGCACTCCGGCACGGTCGAGCTGCAGGACGGGCGCAGGCCGCAGGCGACCGACCTGTCACTCATGCCGCAGACACCGGAGCTGCCACCGGGCATGACGGTGATCGAGTATGTCCTCCTCGGCCGCACCGCCCACCTCGGCTGGCTCCAGTCAGAGTCACGGTCCGACCGGCAGATCGCGACCAGCGTGCTTCGCCGGCTGGGCATGGCCTCGTTCGCCGAGCGCACCGTGCTGCGGCTGTCGGGCGGTGAGGCGCAACGGGTCGTGATCGCCCGGGCCCTGGCCCAGCAGGCCCCCGTCCTCCTGCTGGACGAACCCACCAGCGCTCTGGACCTCGGCCACCAGGTGGAGGTCCTGGAGCTGGTGGACGAGCTGCGTCGCGAGGACGGGCTGACCGTGGTCGCCGCGATGCATGACCTCAGCGTGGCCGCCCGCTATTCCCACCGGCTCGCGCTGCTCGACCACGGCGCGCTGATGGCGCAGGGCACTCCGCAGGAGGTGCTGGAGCCCGGGCTGCTGTCCAGCATCTATGGACACCCCCTGCGGGTCCACACCCTCGACGGCCACCTCGTCGTCCTGCCCGCACCACGGCGAGGCGGCGCGGGCCGGCCACGCCCCGACGGCGGTGGCGCGCACGCGTGGCGTCAGGAGTCAGACACACACCGCAGCGACCTGTTGTGGACCCGATGACCGGTGTCAGTGCCCCGCAGGCGAAGATGGAGCGTGGCCGGGCCCGCTCGCGCGGGCGCAGTTAGCCGGAAGGAGCACACCGTGCGCGGAGAGTTCAAGGTCCGTGGAGGCAAGCTCGTCTCCGTCGACGTCGAGTCCGATGGCGAGGTCGTCACCTCGGCCCACGTCTTCGGCGACTTCTTCCTGGAGCCCGACGACGCCCTCGAGGACATCAATGCCGCGATCATCGGGCAGTCGGTCGACGCCACCGGCGCCGAGATCTCGGCCGCCATCGACCACCGGCTGGCCTCCCGGCCCGAGCCGGTCGAGCTGATCGGCTTCGACTCCGGTGCCGTCGCCATCGCGGTGCGTCGGGCACTGGGGCACGCGACCAGCTGGGACGAGCTGACCCTGGAGGTCATCGAGCCGGTCGTCCTGCCGCCGGTCATGCACGTGGCGCTGGACGAGGTGATCTCGCAGGAGGTCGCCGCCGGTCGCCGGAACCCGGTCCTGCGCATCTGGGACTGGGACTCCCCGCTCGTGGTCATCGGGTCGTTCCAGTCGCTGCGCAACGAGATCAACCCCGAGGGTGCGCAGCGGCACGGCATCGGCGTGGTCCGGCGCATCACCGGCGGCGGCGCCATGTTCATGGAGCCCGGCAACTGCATCACCTACTCCCTGGTCGTGCCGACCTCACTGGTGGAGGGCCTCAGTTTCGAGCAGGCCTACGCCTATCTCGACGACTGGGTGCTCGGTGCCCTGGGCGATGTCGGGGTCAAGGCGCGTTATGTGCCGCTCAACGACATCGCCTCCGAGCAGGGCAAGATCGGTGGAGCCGCGCAGCGCCGGTTCGCCAACGGCGTGCTGCTGCACCACGTGACCATGGCCTATGACATCGACGCCACCAAGATGGGCGAGGTGCTGCGGATGGGCGGGGAGAAGCTGTCCGACAAGGGAACTCGCAGCGCCAACAAGCGGGTCGACCCGATGCGGTCGCAGACCGGCATGAGCCGCGACGCGATCATCGAGGCCTTCCTCGAGCACTTCCGCGGACGCTATGCAACCCAGCCCTCGGCATACACCGAGGAGGAGCTGGAGACGGCCAGGGGCCTGGTCGAGTCACGGTTCGGGACGCAGGAGTGGACCGCCCGCGTCCCCTGACCTCCCCTGCGCAAACTGGCCAGACCAGCGCTAAGTGGTTACCCTGTCTCCGCCCCCGATGTCAAGGAGACACGCGATGCCCCACCTACACCGGACGACCTCCCCTGCCCCGAACCAGCGCACCGCCCGCCTGAGTGCCCGGCTGGCTGGTGCCACGACGCTCGCCGTCGTGGTTGCGGGCCTGGGCGCGGGCGCAGCCCACGCCGCCTACACCCCCGAGGTGTGGGACGAGGTGGCGCAGTGTGAGTCCAGCGGCAACTGGCAGATCAACACCGGCAACGGCTACTACGGGGGCCTGCAGTTCTACCACCCCACGTGGAAGGCCTTCGGCGGCCAGGAGTTCGCGGGCTACGCGCACCAGGCGAGCAAGGCCGAGCAGATCGCCATCGGCCGGCGGGTGCTGCACACCCAGGGCCCGGGCGCCTGGCCCGTCTGCTCCGTGCGCGCCGGCCTGACCCGCGACAACGGTGGCGCCGACCCCAACGCGCAGCCGGGTGACGCGGGCGAGGCTCCCGCCCCGGTCACGCGCTATGTCAGCGCCAATGAGTTCGCCAACGTCCGCTCTGGCCCCGGCACCGGCTACAACGTCGTCGACACCGTGCCGCGCGGCACCGAGGTCACCGGCACCATGACCTCAAACGGCTGGCTCGACATGGGCAACAGCCGATTCATCAGCGGCACCATCCTGTCGTCCTCACCGGTCGACGGGGGCCAGGCTCCGGCGCCGGGCGAGGTCACCCGCTATGTCAGCGCGAGCACCGCCGCGAACATCCGGTCCGGCCCGAGCACCAGCTATCGCGTCGTCGACAGCGCCGTCCGCGGCACCGAGGTGACCGGCACCCTGACCTCCAACGGCTGGCTCAAGATCGCCACCGACCGCTACATCAGCGGCACCGTGCTCTCCGCCAACCCCGTCGACGGCGGAGGCACCGCCCCCGCCCCGGGCGAGGTCACCCGCTATGTCAGCGCCAGCAACGCCGCGAGCATCCGCACCGGCCCGAGCACCAGCTATCGCCTGGTCGGCAGCGCCGCGCGCGGCACCGAGGTCACCGGCACTCTCACCTCCAACGGCTGGCTCAAGATCGCCACCGACCGCTACATCAGCGGCGTCGTGCTCTCGTCCACCCCCGTCGACGGCGGTGCCCCGGCTCCCGCCCCTGGCGAGGTCACACGCTATGTCAGCGCAAACTACGCCGCCAACGTCCGCTCGGGCCCAGGCAACGGATACAGCATCGTCGGCAGCGAGGCGCGAGGTGCCAAGGTCACCGGCACGCTGACCTCCACCGGCTGGCTCAACATGGGCAGCGGCCGCTACATCGGTCCGACGGTCCTGTCCAGCAGCCCCGTCTGACCCGGGACCCGCTCAGGCGAGGCGTTCGCGGGCGAGCCGCACCGCCTCGACCAGCTCGTCGCTGACGTCGGGAGGCCCGTCCGGCCGTCCGAGTGACGCCACCGGCCACCAGCGCACGTCGATCGACTCGTCACTCACGCCGTGCTCGGCACCGTCGGGGGCCACCGCAACAAACCTGACGTCCAGGTGGTGGACACCGCCGCGGTCGCCGCAGAACGGCACCGCGTGCTCGTCCAGGTGGACCGGCACCTCGTCGATGGTCAGGCCCTCGATGCCCGACTCCTCCGTCGCCTCGCGCAGGGCAGCGTCCACCAGCCGCTCGTCCGTCGGCTCGCAGTGCCCGCCGAACTGGAACCACTTCTGGGCGCGCTTGTGCAGCGTCAGCAGCACCCGCGTGCGATCGCGCGACAGGACGACGGTGCTCGCCGTGATGTGGTCCGGATAGCAGGACCGCTCCATCCCGTCCGGACAGTCGTAGAGGTGGGCGCCGAACCGGTCCCGGAGCGCGGCCTGCGCAGCATCGGGCGGCAGCCAGGCCTTCAGGGTCCGCAGTGCGTCACGGTGCAGTGTCACCGACACATTGTCCCCTGTGCGCTGTGCCGCGTCAGACCTTGGCCTTGCGCCAGCCCGCGTCGCGGGCCTCCTGCTCGGTGCAGAACCAACGCTCACCCTTGTGCTCTGAGATCTTGGTGACGTCGTAGTACTGCTGACCGGGCACATGATAGATCTTCTCGCCGTCGCTGGCGATGTTGCCCTTGATGACGCACTCGGTGGGAGCCGGGGCAGGCGCCACCGGGACGGGAGCCACCGGAGCCGGCGCGGGCGCCACCGGAGCGGGAGCCACTTGAGCCGGCGCGGGTGCCACTGGGGCGGGAGTCACCGGAGCCGCATCAGCTAGGCAGGCCGACCACAGCCCCAGCCCCTCAGCACGAGCGTCCCGCTCGGCCGCGACAAGGTCAGACTGGTACTGGTAGGGCGCCGCGAACTGCTCCTCCTCGGCGTAGCCTCCCTGCACCATCGTCAGGGCGACGTGACCGCCACCCTCGCGGACCACGTGGCGCAGGAGCCGGTCGTAGCGGTCGCGATCAGCCTGAGTCGGGTCGGCGATGAGATGGACCCGCTGGCTCTGGACCAGGCTCTGCATCTCGCTGGCTGACTCCTGGGCGAAACACCCCGCCGGCTGGCCGTTGCGCGCCAGCTCTGGCGCATCGATGCCGATGATCCGGACCCGTTCCCTGGTCCCATCGATCGAGACCGCGATGGTGTCGCCGTCATAAACACTCAGGACGTCGTAGAGCGGCCCCCACTCGGCCGGCGAATCTGCGTCAGCAGGCTGATCGTCCCCGGCGTCACGGTCCGCGGCGGCACCGCCCCCAGCGTCACCATCTCCCGCGTCCAGGTCCTCCTGATCGGCTGGCTCGGTGTCAGCACCCTCGCCGTCGTCGGACTCGCCGTCCGCCTGTCGGACCTCGGCACTCTCGCCGAGACCCTCACCCGCATTGACTGGTGCGGACGCAGGAGATCCTGCGCTGATCTCCGGCTCCGCGTCGGGCGAGCTGCAGGCCGCGAGCACGGCCACCATCACCGCGAACAGGACGAGTCTGACCTGGCGGCGCAGAGTGAGGGACTGCGAGGAAGCGGACATGGTGGCATCACTCTCCCACGCGCTCAGGTCGAGGTCAGCGCTGCCCACTCACCGCTGGACGCCCTCGCCCGAGACCCAGACGCCCGGCACGGGCGACGCCCGGCACGGAACGCGGCGACCCGGGTGCACGTCATACAGCCGACTCCGGCGACCCGCGCCGGACTGGACCCACGGGAGCGACCATGTCTCAGCCCGACGGCAACCGCCAGCTCGCCTGCCCCCTCTGTGGCTGCACCGAGTTTGACCGGCACGAGGCCCGGCAGGACACACGATGGGGCTTCACCAGCCACCGCATCCAGATGATGGTGTGCCAGCGGTGCTCCTACATCCTGCACTTCTATCGGCACCAGTCGATCTTCAACTTCGACTGATCCGCTGGTGCAAAACCACTACAAAAATGCGGGGGGCACCAACGAAACCGCTATGAAAATGCGGGGCGCACCAACAAAACCGCTATGAAAATGGGGGGTCACCAGGCGCCGGTCAGCGCCAGGCTCGACCACACGACGGCAGCCCCGGCGACGAGTCCGCCCAGCGACTGTGCGGGGTGGGTCTGATAGCGACGTGCGGCCGGGATCAGCTCGCGCAGGCTGAGCGCGATCATCATGCCGGCCACCAGCGCCAGGGTCAGCACCAGGAGCTGGGGAGGCAGTATGACGCGCAGCGCGAAGTAGCCGACGAGCGCACCGATCGGCTCGGCGAGCCCGGCCACCGCGGCCCAGCCCAGGGCCGGCCGGCGTCGCCCGGTGGCGACATAGATCGGTGCGGCCACCGCGATCCCCTCGGGCACGTTGTGGATCGCAATGGCCACGGCGAGCGGCACCCCCAGCTCCGGTGACTCAAGCATGGCCAGGAACGTCATCAGGCCCTCGGGGGCGTTGTGGGCACCGATGACCAGGGCGATCAGCAACCCGCTGCGCATCAGCCGGTGGCTGCCGGTGAGCTCGGCGGCGTCGGAGCGAGCTTCGGAGTCCGTGGCGACATCAGCAGAGTGCGCCGCGTCGCGCACGATCCGCTCGGGCAGGAACCTGTCGATCAGCAGCACCAGCACCGCGCCGACGAGGAAAGCACCGCTCGTCCACACCAGTGGCCTGGGGACGGCCGACTCCCTCAGGGTCGTCACGCTGAGCGGCAGGATCTCCAGGACGGACAGCACGATCATCACGCCCGCGGCGAAGGCGAGGCTGACGGCCAGCGCGCCGCGCCGTCGCATGCCGGGGTGCAGCGCCAGGACGCCACCGGCGATGGTTGCCGCACCGGCCAGGGCCGTGGCAACGATCGCCCAGATCATCGTCGCCGGTCAGCTGGACGCTGCTGCGTCGGCTGGTCCGTCGGCAGCACCGTCGCGCGCCGTCACCGGCGGACGGGGGTCGCCGGGCTCGTCATAGGACCCACCGTGCTCGGTTGCGAGTGCGGCGAACCGCTCGCGCAGCCCCTCATAGGCACCGCCGCCGGACGTGTCCGGCAGCCGGTCATCGAGGACGCGCACCGCCCACCGAGGCCCCTCGTCGCCCTCGCTACCCTCGTCGCCCTCGACCTCACCCGACGGAACCGTCTGCACCACGAAGACGTGGGCAAACCCCTCCTCAGTCAGCGTCTCCGCGACCTCCTCGGCCACCGCCCGCTCCGGGAAGACCAACAGGTGCTCAGCGCCCGCCCGCGCGTCACCGGCGGCGGGGGCCGTCTCTTCCGTGGGACTCTGCATGGCGCCACTATCTCACCAGGACGACATGACGGCCCGGCACCTGGGATCATCAGGCATGACCGAAAGGCTCCCCGTCGACTGCTGGCTCACCGACATGGACGGCGTGCTCGTCCACGAGGAGCGGGCGCTGCCGGGTGCGGCGGAGTTCATCGCCGAGCTCCTCGACACCGGCACCCGGTTCCAGCTGCTGACCAACAACTCGATCTTCACCCCGCGTGACCTGCGCGCGCGACTGGCTACGGGCGGCATCGAGGTCCCGGAGGAGGCGATCTGGACCTCGGCCCTGGCGACCGCGCAGTTCCTGGCCGACCAGCGAGCTGGTGGCTCGGCATACGTCATCGGCGAGGCAGGGCTGACCAACGCCCTGCACAACGTCGGCTATGTGATGACCGACCGTGAGCCGGACTATGTCGTGCTCGGCGAGACCCGCACCTACTCCTTCGAGGCGATCACCCGGGCGATCCGCCTGGTCCAGGGCGGCGCCCGCTTCATCGCGACCAACCCGGACCCGACCGGCCCGTCCGCGCACGGGCCGCTGCCCGCGACGGGGTCCGTGGCGGCCCTGATCACCCGCGCGACGGGTGTCGACCCCTATTTTGTCGGCAAGCCGAACCCGCTGATGATGCGCAGCGCGCTGAACCGCATCGACGCCCACTCCGAGCACACGGTGATGATCGGGGACCGGATGGACACCGACATCGTCAGCGGGCTCGAGGCGGGCCTGCGGACGGTGCTCGTCCTAACCGGGTCGACCGCCGCTGACCAGGTGGAACGCTTCCCGTTCCGCCCGACGCGGGTCTGCGACTCGATCGCCGACGTAGTGCCGCTGGTGCGTGAGCTCGGCCGCAGCTGACCGCCCTCTCAGCGCGCACGGCCCGCGGCCACAGCGCCCTCGAGCCGACCCCAGAAGTTCACCGCGAGCTCTCCCGTGTTCACGCTCTGGATTGACTTCGGGCGGTCATCGCGCCTAGGTTGCGGGAGGACGTCCGTGGGGGGCGTCCTGGACACCACAAGGGGAAAAAACAATGGCTCATAGAGCTCATCGAGGGCTGCCTCAGCGCACCCTCGCGGCCGTCGTCGGGTTGGGGATGGCGGGCAGCATGCTGTCCGTCGCCACCGCCTCGGCAACACCGGTGCCGGCGGACAACGCCGCCACATCCGTCACTGCGGCGGACTTCACTGACGGCAGCTACATCGTCCTGCTCAAGGACGCTCCGCTGGCCACCTACTCGGGCACGACGCCCGCACCAGGGGACAAGCTCAACGTCACCACCAGCGCTGCGGAGACGTATGCCGCACAGCTGGCCACCGCGCAGGACTCGGTCCTGTCCGCGGTCGAGGCCGAGCCGACCTACCGCTACGACACGGTGCTCAACGGCTTCGCGATCAGCCTGACTGCCGAGGAGGCAGCTCAGCTGGCCAACCGTGGCGACGTCGAGTCGGTCACCCCGGCGCAGCACCTGGAGCTGCACGAGTCCGACCTGTCCTTCACGGACGGCTCGGCCACCCCCGACACCGACGTGAGCCCGGACTTCCTGGGCGTGCGCGGCGAGGGCGGCCTGTGGGAGCAGCTCGGTGGCGTCGACGTCGCGGGTGAGGGTCTGGTCGTCGGCATCATCGACACCGGCCTGGCCTATGCCAACGCCTCGTTCACCGACGGCACCGTCTCCAGCCCGCCGGCTGACTGGGCCGGCGACTGCGAGCCCGGCGAGGACGGCTCCTGGCCGGCCAACGCCTGCTCCGACAAGGTGATCGGCGCCAACTACTTCATCGACGGCCTGCGCGCCGCCGGCGCCGACGCCGCTGCTCACGAGAAGGTCAGCCCGACCGACATCAACGGCCACGGCAGCCACGTCGCCGGCACGGCCGCGGGCTTCCCGCTGACCTTGACCGCCGGCACGACTGAGATCGACATCGCGGGCATGGCTCCGGCCGCCCACCTGTCCGTCTACAAGGTCTGCTGGGACTACGTCGCCGGCACCGAGTCCGGTGCGACCTGCATGAACACCGACTCCGCCGCGGCCGTCGAGAAGGCCGTCGAGGACGGCGTCGACGTGCTCAACTTCTCCATCGGCAACCCCGACGACCCCGGCTACAACAACAGCCCGGTCGACGAGGCGTTCAAGAACGCTGCCGCCGCTGGTGTGTTCAGCGCCAACTCGGCCGGCAACTCCGGCCCCGAGGGCAACCCGGTCAACATGCCGGTGTCCAACAACGCCCCGTGGGTGACGACCGTGGCCGCCGCGACGCACCGCGATGCGACCGCACCGACCATCGCCGGCTTCTCCTCGCGCGGCCCGGTCAACGTGCCGGCGGCCGAGCAGAACCTGCTCAAGCCCGACCTGGGCGCTCCCGGGGTGCAGGTGCTGGCCGCCGCTATCAACCCCGAGACCGGCGCGACCGGCTGGGGCTACAAGAACGGCACCTCGATGGCCTCCCCGCACATCGCGGGCCTGGCTGCGCTGCTGCAGCAGGGTCACCCGGACTGGTCCCCGATGGCGGTCAAGTCCGCCATGCAGACCACGACGCGTGACTACACGACCGCCCAGAGCAACGACCCGTTCCTGGGTGGCACCGGCTTCGTGGCTCCCAAGGTCTTCCTGAACCCGGGTCTGGTGTTCGACTCCGGTGTCGCCGACTGGGACGCCTTCGAGGCGGACACCACGGCCGGCTACAACTACAACACCGCGTCGCTGCAGATCGGCGCCCTCGGCGCCGAGGGCCCGACCACGACCACCCGGACCGTCACCAACGTGACGGACGCCGAGGTCACCTACACCGCGGCATACGACGGCCCGGCGAGCCTCGAGGTCATCGTCGAGCCCGCGACCACTACGGTCCCGGCCGGCGGCACCGCCGAGGTCACCATCTCGGTGCGCAACATCGACGCCGCCACCGACGTGTGGCAGAAGGCGACCCTCTCCTGGACCGGTGCGGGCCTGCCGGCCGTCACCATCCCGGTGGTCGCCCGTGGCGAGCAAGCGCCCGCCGATGAGACTCCCCCTGCCAAGGTCGAGCGCGTCTGGGGCGAGAACCGCTATGGCACCGCGCAGGAGCTCTCCGAGCACTTCCCCGAGGGTTCCGACACGGTCTACATCGCCTCGGGCGAGGGCTTCCCGGACGCGATGTCCGGCTCCCCGGCCGCGGCCCGTGGCCTGACCCCGGGTGTCATGGAGACCCCCGAGGGTGACGCTGCCCCCGTGCTGCTGACCCGCAAGGGCAGCCTCGCGGCGGAGACCGTGGCCGCGCTCGACGAGCTGACCCCGGCCAAGATCGTCGTGCTCGGTGGCACCAGCACCATCGCGCAGTCCGTCGAGGACGAGCTCAACGCCGGCTGGACCGCCGAGGTCACCCGCGTCGACGGTGCGAACCGTTATGAGACGGCGGCCAACCTGGCTGCCATGTTCCCGGCCGACCTGCCGGTGGTCTACCTGGCCTCCGGCGAGAACCCGGCCTACCCCGACGCCCTCACCGGCTCGGCCCTGGCCGGCGCCAACGACGCGCCCGTCCTGCTGACCCGCAAGGGCTCCGTCCCGGAGGCCACCGCGGCCGCGCTGGCGGATCTCAACCCGCAGAGCGTCGTGGTCCTGGGTGGCCCGGCGTCGGTCAGCGACGCGGTCTATGACGCCGTCGGCGCCAGCGACCGCCTCTTCGGCGCCGACCGCTTCGAGACGGCCGTCGACGTCTCGAGCAACTACGAGACGGATGTGCCGGTGGTCTACATCGCCAACGGCCAGGACTACCCCGACGCGCTCGCCAGCTCCGCGCTGGCCGGCTCGGAGGACGTCCCGGTCCTGATCACCAACCCGGGCACGCTGCCGGGCGTCATCGAGGCAGAGCTCAACCGCCTCTCCCCTGAGCGCGTCGTCATCGTCGGCGGCACCAACTCGGTGTCGCAGTCCGTCGAGGACCGCCTCAACGAGCTCTACCCGGGCTGGATCGGCTGACGCTGATCTGATCGGCTGAGCTCACGGCTCAGACACACCACGGCCGCCGGGTCGGAGCAACTGCTCCGACCCGGCGGTCGTGAGTTGTAGCGGACGGGACCGGTTGCGCGGCGGCTCACACCGCTCAGCCCGAGAAGGTGTCCCTCAACCTGACGAAATACCTCGGGCTAGGGGACACCTTCTCGGGTTGAGCTGCGGCGGCCGATGGCCTGGGCGGGGTTGAGCTCGGGCGGCCGATGGCGTGGCGGGGTTGAGCGCTGCGGCGACCGACTACCGTGCCGGAAGGACGGCTCAGAACGGGAGCGGACGCCATACGGCAAGAGCGGTGCTGGCCGGCTCCTGCTGGGGGCGGGTGCCGGGGCGCAGCACCACGGCCTCGCCGGTCGGGCCGGCCGCAAAGACGCGGGTGCGCACCTGGATCGCCTGGCGCAGCACCCTGTTCTGCTCGAGCAGCTCTGCGGTGCGGCTCTGCAGCGCCTCGACCCGCAGCTCCAGCTCCATGATCCGTTGGATGCCAGCCAGGCTGACGCCCTCCTCCTGGGAGAGCCGCTGCACCTCACGCAGCCGGGAGACGTCGCGGGCGGAGTAGCGCCGGCCACCCCCGCGCGTGCGCTGCGGAGTGACCAGCCCGAGCCGGTCATACTGCCGCAGCGTCTGGGCGTGCATGCCCGCAAGCTCGGCAGCGATGGAGATGACATAGACAGGGGTGTCCTCGCCGGGACCGTTGCCGGTGTGCCGTGCCATCGTCTCCTCCTCGCCGTATGCCGTGGGGACAGTGTGTGGGGTGCTGCTTACTCCCGTGCGCGCTGCATCAGGTCGGCGCGCGGGTCGGCGCCATCCTCCTCGGCCGCCAGCACCTCGACGGCCTCTCGGGCCTTGTCGGTGAGGCGTTGCGGGACGACGACCGTGACCTTGGCCAACAGGTCGCCGGTGCCGCTCGAGGCCTTGATGCCGCGGCCCTTGACGCGCAGCACCCGACCGGACGGGGTGCCCGCCGCGATCTTGACCTTGACCGTGCCGCCGTCGAGCGTCGGCACCGGGACCGTGGCACCGAGCGCCGCCTCGGCGAAGGTCACCGGCAGGTCGAGCGTCAGGTTGTTGCCCTCCCGGCCGAAGACGGGATGCGGCCGCACCGTGACGACCAGCATCAGGTCGCCGTGGGGGGCGCCGGGGTCACCGGCCAGACCCTTGCCGCGCAGGCGGATCTTCTGACCGTCCTTGACGCCGGCGGGGATGCGGGTGGTGACCCGACCACCCTCCGGGGTCTGCAGAGTGACCGTGTCACCACTGGCGGCCGAGGTGAAGTCGATCGTGGTCCGGGCCTCGACGTTGCGGCCCGGTCGCGGGCCGCGGGTGCTCTGGAAAGGGGAGCCGCCGGCATACTGCCCGCCCCCGGCGAAGCCGCCGAGCAGGTCCTCGATGTTGATCCCCTGCCCACCGGCCGTGCTGAAGCGGGTGCCGCCGCCCTGGCCCCCCGCTCCGGGACCTGCGCCACCGAACATCTGGGCAAACACGTCCTCGAAGCCAGCGCCGCCGGCACCGCCAGCTCCACCCGCCGTGAAGCGGGCGCCGCCGCGGGACATCGCCCGGACCGCGTCATACTGCTTGCGCTGCTCGGGGTCGGAGAGGACGGCATAGGCCTCGCCGATCTCCTTGAACTTCTTCTCTGCTGCGGCGTCACCAGGTTTGGAGTCCGGATGCCACTGCCGGGCGAGCTTGCGATAGGTGCTCTTGACCTTCTTGGCGTCCGCGTCAGCGGGCACGCCGAGGATCGCGTAGAAGTCCTTCTCAAACCAGTCCTGGCTGGCCATGTGTCCTCACCTCCCTGGGTCAGTGTGCTGCGCCGCCGTGGCGGGCCGGGACAGCGTGACGCCGTCCCGGCCTGCCTCGATCATGCCGGGTCTGCCACCGCCACGCGGGCGGCGCGGACCACCCGGTCGCCGACCTTGAAGCCGGGCTGCATGACCTGGACGATCGTCGTCTCGGTCGCGCCCTCGGGCAGGTCTGCCTCCGGCAGGTGCATCAGCGCCTCGTGGACGGCCGGGTCGAAGGTCTCGCCGACCGCCCCGAGCCGCTCGACGCCGAACCGGCCGAGCGTGGTCTCGAGCTTGTCGGCGATCGCCAGCAGCGGGCCCTCGGTCAGCTCGCCGTGCTCCTTGGCCATGTGCAGGTCGTCCAGGACCGGCAGCAGGGCCTCGACCACGGTGGTGGTCCCGGCCTCGCGGTCCCGGACCCGGTCGCGGTCGACGCGGCGCTTGTAGTTGACATACTCCGCCTGCAGGCGGCGCAGGTCCTCGAGCCGGTCCGCCGCGACGACGGTGTCCGGGTGCAGGTCGTCAGCCGACCGGCCCCCGTCCACCGGGGTGCCGGACGTGGCCTGGGGGGCACCGGACGGGTCCTGCTCGCCGCCCGGCAGGGCGTCACCGACGCCGCCGCCGAAGGCGTTGTCGCCACCTGCGACCTGCTCCGCTGCGGTCTCCTGGACCTGCTCCGCCGACACGTCCCGGACCTGACCCGTCTCAGGGTCGATCCGCCGCTTGTCCCGGATCACCGGGCCGGTGGGGCCGTCGGACTCGTGGTCCTGCGGGCCACCGGCACCGGTGGTGTCGGTCACTTGGTCTCCTCGTCGTCGACGACCTCTGCGTCGACGACATCGTCAGCCGCAGCGTCCTGGCCGCCGGTGTCCCCACCGGGGAAGCCCTCGCCACCCGGGAAGCCCTCGCCACCGGGGAAGCCGGCGCCGGGAGCGCCCTCGCCACCCTCAGCCTGCGAGGCGGCATAGATCGCCGAGCCCATCTTCTGGCTCTCGGTGGAGAGGGTCTCCATCTTGGCCTTGATGTCCTCGACGCTGGCCTCGGACTCCGGCTTCAGCGCCTCCTTGAGGTCGTTGAGTGCGGTGTCGACGGTGCCGCGCAGGTCCTCGGGGACCTTGTCGCCGGAGTCGGACAGGAACTTCTCGGTGGAGTAGACCAGCTGCTCCGCAGTGTTGCGGGTCTCGGTCTCCTCGCGACGTTTCTTGTCCTCCTCGGCGTGCGTCTCGGCGTCCTTGACCATGCGCTCGATCTCTTCCTTCGGCAGCGCGGAACCACCGGAGATCGTCATCGACTGCTCCTTGCCCGTGCCGCGGTCCTTGGCGGAGACGTGCACGATGCCGTTGGCGTCGATGTCGAAGGTGACCTCGATCTGCGGCACACCACGGGGGGCCGGGGCGATGCCGGTCAGCTCGAAGTTGCCGAGCAGCTTGTTGTGCTGCGCGATCTCGCGCTCACCCTGATAGACCTGGATGCCCACCGACGGCTGGTTGTCGCTGGCCGTGGTGAAGACCTCGCTGCGCTTGGTGGGGATCGCGGTGTTGCGCTCGATCAGGCGGGTCATGATGCCGCCCTGGGTCTCGATGCCCAGGCTCAGCGGCGTGACGTCGATCAGCAGCACGTCCTTGCGCTCGCCCTTGAGGACACCGGCCTGCAGCGCGGCGCCGACGGCGACGACCTCGTCCGGGTTGACGCCCTTGTTGGGCTCCTGACCACCGGTCAGCTGCTTGACCGTCTCGGTGACGGACGGCATACGCGTCGAACCACCGACCAGGACGACGTGGTCGATCTCGCTGACCGCGATCCCCGCATCCTTGATGACCTGCTCGAAGGGAGCCTTGGTGCGCTCCAGCAGGTCGTTGGTCATCTGCTCGAACTGCGCGCGGGTGAGCGACTCGTCCAGGTGGATCGGGCCGTTCTCACTCATGGACAGGAACTGCAGGTTGATGCTGGTATTGGTGGAGGTCGAGAGCTCCTTCTTGGCCTGCTCGGCCGCGTCCCGCAGCCGCTGCATGGCGATCTTGTCCTTGGCCAGGTCGACACCGGTGGTGTTCTTGACCGTGGTCAGCAGGTGGTTGACGATGCGCTCGTCCCAGTCGTCACCGCCGAGCTTGTTGTCGCCGTGGGTGGCGCGGACCTGGATGGTCGCGAAGCCGTCCTCGGCGTCCTTGCCCACCTCGAGCAGGGACACGTCGAAGGTGCCACCACCGAGGTCGAAGACGAGGATGAGCTCGTCCTCCTTGCCCTTGTCGAGGCCGTAGGCCAGCGCCGCCGCGGTCGGCTCGTTGACGATGCGCAGCACGTTGAGGCCCGCGATCTCACCGGCCTCCTTGGTCGCCTGACGCTCCGCGTCGTCGAAGTAGGCCGGCACGGTGATGACCGCGTCCGTCA
This sequence comes from Ornithinimicrobium cryptoxanthini, assembly GCF_023923205.1. Classification (NCBI taxonomy): domain Bacteria; kingdom Bacillati; phylum Actinomycetota; class Actinomycetes; order Micrococcales; family Ornithinimicrobiaceae; genus Ornithinimicrobium; species Ornithinimicrobium cryptoxanthini. The sequence continues at coordinate 3,430,944 of NZ_CP099490.1, forward strand.
CGTCCTCGCCCAGGTAGGACTCGGCGTCGCGCTTGAGCTTCATCAGCGTGCGAGCGCTGATCTCCTGCGCGGTGTAGGTCTTGTCGTCGATCTGCTGGCTCCAGTCGGTGCCCATGTGGCGCTTGACGGAGCGGATGGTGCGGTCGACGTTGGTGACCGCCTGACGCTTGGCGATCTCACCGACGAGGACCTCCCCGCCCTTGGTGAAGCTGACGACCGACGGGGTGGTGCGCCCACCCTCGGCGTTGGCGATGATGACCGGCTCCCCGCCCTCGAGGACGGCGACTGCCGAGTTGGTGGTGCCCAGGTCGATACCGACTGCACGTCCCATGCGATGACTCTCCTGTATGTCGTGTGGCTGGCCGAGCGTCTCACCCCCGGCCTGGTCTTCAGACCCCAACTTGCGCCCTCGACCCGGTCATTGTCAAACCGAGACTCAGTGAAGTTGAGTATGTCAGGCTCAACCTGCGTGACAGTCGGATTGTTCCCGGGGTTGCTCCCATGAGGATGGGACCGGCGACGACGGCCTGCCTGCCTCACGCCCGCTTGACGATGGTACGATGGATGGCATGTTGGCATCGCTGGACAAGGCGGGGCGCGTGGTCATCCCCAAGGAGGCCCGGGATCAGCTTGGACTGGGACCCGAAGTCCAGTTCGAGGTGACCCTGACCGGTGACGGGCTGCTCCTCACCCCCCTCCGTAGATCGGCACGGCGCATCGTGGAGATCGACGGCTGGCCGGTCATCGAGGCCGTGCGCGGCGTGACGACGACCGACGCCGATGTCCAGCGCTGGCGGGACGATGGCCAGCGCTGACCACTGGGCGGTCGACACCAGCGTCGCGGTCGCCGCGCTGGACGCTGGTCACGCGGCACACGTTCCGTGTCTGGCGGCCGTCCGTGAGCATCGCCCCTCCCTTGCCGGCCACGCGGCATTCGAGCTCTTCGCCGTCCTGACCCGGCTTCCCGGGCAGCTGGCCGTCGATGCCACGGATGCCGCAACGCTGATCGATCGCGTCTTTCCCGAGACGGTGTGGCTGTCGACGCATGCCAGCGGCGCACTGCGCCCTCGACTGGCGACGACGGGCATCGTCGGTGGTGCGGTCTACGACGCACTCGTCGGTGAGGCGGCCCGCACCAACGAGCGACGCCTACTCACGCGGGACCTGCGTGCCCGTCGGACCTACGACCTGCTGGGCGTCGACTATCAGGTCGTCGGCCCCTGAACTGTGACGGAGAGAACGACGGTGGTGAGGGAAACGGTCGGTGTCGCCTCGGGCGAGATCACACGCACCTTCTCCCCCGCTGGTATGATCACGTCATACTGAGGAGGTGGGTATGGCGGTGCGCAAGGTGGCAGTGACGCTCACCGAGGAGTTGTACAAGATGGTGGAACAGGCCCGCGCGATAGAGCACCGGAGCCGTTCGGAAGTCATCCAGGAGGCATTGCGCACTCATTTCGGCGAGCCCACCTACCGGCCGACCGAAGAGGAACGCGCAGCCCTCGTTGCAGCACTGGATGCCGCCCAGGCGGACCCCGAGTCGCTGCACGAGTGGTCCGACATCCGCAAGACGCTCCCTGGTCGACGTTGAGGATCGTCCTCACCCCGCACGCGGTGTGCGATGTGGAAGAGGCCTGTGACTACTACGCCGGCATCGACCCGAAGCTCAGCACGCGCTTCGCCGACGACGTCGACGCAGCCATCGAGCGGATCGTGATGTTCCTCAGAGGAGCACCGCCGGTTGAAGGGTTCGACAAGCTCCGCAGAGCCCGGATGCGGCGGTTCCCCTACGGAATCTTCTACCAGGAGACCCCGGCTGGCGACCTGCTCGTCGTCCGGGTTGTGCACTCCCGGCGTCACCACGCAGGTGCCCTCGAAGGCTAACGTCCCGGAGCCAGACCGGTCCCGAGAAGCGACCCTTCATCGGAACGAAACGAAAGCGGGATGCTGAGGATTCCGACACGTTGGTGAGACAACTCCCGTCTCACCAACTTGTCGCCCCGCAGGTCAGCGAACCACTCCCCCGACAGGCCGGGCGAGAACCTACATCCAAGTTGTGCTGCGGAGCAGGTGCAGGACGGTGACGTAGTGCTCGGTCACCTGGTCCGGTTGCGCTGCAGCAGCGGCCTGGATCGCATCGAGCTCTCCTGGATCCTGCCAGTCGCTGAAGGTTGCGAACAGAGCGCGCAACTGGTGCGCGTCCAGACCGATCTGCCACGTCCACCGCCAGCTCCGGACCAAGCGGAAACTTCCCCCCACCTCCAGCTCCTCCACGGTCGGTCGAGGGTCCAGCGGGTCGTGGGGTGGGGCGCTCAGGCGGCGATGGGCGACGATCTCGTGCACTTCCCGCCGGAACGGCGTCCACACCCGCGGATCGCCGAAGACCGTGCGCCATACCGCCAGCAGCCCACCTGGCTCCAACGCCTGGCCGAGCCTTGGGAGCATCCTCGGCAGGTCGACCCAGTGCATCGACGTGGCTGCCACCACCGAGGTGAATCGGCGCGCCGGCAGGTCGACGTCTTCGATCCGGGAGGCGAAGACACTGGCCTCGGGGCACGACCGCCGCAACCGGGCGGCTAGCTCCCGGCCGGGCTCGACCGCGACCACCGCACTTCCGCGACGGACGAGCTCGCCGGTGGCCTCACCACTGCCGGCCCCGATCTCCAGGATCCGACGACCGGGCCCGAGCACGCCTTGCTCGACAAGGGTGTCGTAGAGAACGCTGGGGTAGGGGGGCCGTGCCGTCCCGTACGACGCGGCCATCGACTCGAAGTGGTTCCCGGGCCTCATTCGCACCATCCTGCCCCAGCGCAGAGGGCGTCCTGTCAGAATGCCGGTCGTGGACTCACGACGCGTCACTGCCGACGACGGGGTATACCTCCATGTCCTGTCGTGCGGCGCGGGGCCTGATGTCGTCGTCCTGTCCGGCGGCCCGGGGATGGTGCACTATCTCGCGGAGGAGCCACTGGCACCCGCCGGCTTCCGATGCTGTTTCCCTGTCCCGAGAGGAGTTTCGCCCTCCGGCGGTGGTGCGCACGATGTGACTCGCGCAATCGAGGATCTGGAGGCAGTGCGTCAGGCCTATGGCATCGAGTCATGGATCGTGCTCGGCCACTCCTGGGGGTCAGATCTCGCCGTGCGCTACGCCCTCGACCACCCTGACCGGGTGAGAGGCGTGGTCGGCATCGCCGGTCACGGGTTGCACCGCGACCGCGAGTGGTCCGCGGCCTACGAGGCCGGCAAGGCGGCAGCGCCGCAGATCGACGTCCCGTGGGTCCGTGAGGTGCATGCCTCGCTCTGGAGCTCCTTCAAGGGCTGGATCCGCGAACCCGCGTTGTGGCGGGATCTCGCCGACAGCGCTGCCCCTATGCGCTTCATCGCAGCCGGCGGCGACATCCGGCCGAACTGGCCGCTGCAGCAGCTCGCCGCGCTGGTCCCCGGAGGGTCTTTCGAGGTGGTGGCCGACGTGCCCCACGACTTCTGGACCACCGATCCCGAACTATGGCAGACGACCTGCACCAGCGCGTGCGACGCGCTGCGCTGAACTGAGCGGGAGCCGGTCCGCAGACTTTGTTACCGCGCCGTGGGACGGTGGGCGGGTGCAGACCGACAGTCACTACCCCGCCGAGCGGTTGGTCGCGTATGACGTGGACTGGCCAAGCAGGTACCGCACCTCCGTCCCCGGCCTCGTAGCCAAGCCGGTCGTCGACCTGGCCTTGCGCATCCCAGCCAGCCAGTCCTTGGGGCAGGCCAAAGAAGCCTTCGGGTGGGCGGGTTGGACGACACCGGTCTCTGTCGGCGATCACTGGGCCACGTTCCTGCTCGGCGACGGCGTGCGGACAGGGATCGGTCACATCTTCACTGCCGATCAGTGGGACAAGGCCCACGTGCGGCTCTTCGCTCGCTGGCTCCGCGAGCATCCCGTCGAGCGGGACCGCTACGCTCGACTCAAGATCGACTTGGTTGGTCGCGGCCTCTGGGGCGCCGACTACACGGCAGCCAAGACCGGATTCGTCCGCGAGATCGTGAATCTCGCACGTGCCGACCGCGGCTTGCCTCTCCTGACCAATCTCTGATTTGGGTCGCCGCCTTGCCCGTCCGCGCACTGCGTTCGCTGCTGTTCTCCGCTGAGCACACCTGTGCCGGTGCGCTTTCCGGCTGACCTGCTCGAAGAGGTCAAGCGCGCAGCAGAAGCTGACGACCGCTCAGCCTCGGCCTGGATCCGCCGGGCCGTCGAGCACGAACTGTCCCGCTCCGCCTGACCCCCATGAGCCCAACACGCGCCCAGGGCCAGGGACTCAGGGCTCCCCCAGTTGCAGCCGCAGCGCCGCGTGGTCGGTCAGCCCGGCCTCGCGCGGCGACTGCACGAGCTCGCACGCCCGCACGCTGGGCACGAGGTCGGCGGTCACGAACGCGTGGTCGTAACGGCAGCCGACCCCACTGTGGTCCATCCAACTGACCTGCGTCGACGTCGGGTGCAGGCGCCGGAAGGCGTCGGTCAGGCCGTGAGCACCGCTCAGCGCCTCGAGCATGGCTGTCTCCTCGGGCAGGACGTACGGGAGCTCGTCGTCGTGCAGCGGGTCGACGAGGTTGAGGTCGCCAAGGAGCACCGCGGGCAGATCGGGGCCAGTGGCGCGCCAGACCTTGAGCCACTCGCCCAGCGACGCTAGCCACTCCCGCTTGCGCCGGCGCTGAGCAGAGGAGGAGTAGCGCACCGGGTCGCTGGCCGCGCCATAGACGCCCAGGAGCCGCAGCCGCCGCTCGCCCGCCACCACCTGCAGGGGCAGCACGCGCCCCGGCAGCACCGTCGGGCCGGCCAGCTCCTCCACCTCGGCGCGTAGGTCGGGACGTCGCACAACGACCATGACGCCGCGCCCACCGGCGCCGGTGAGGTCGGTGACGTGGACGCCGTGCCCTGCGGCACGGCATACCTGCGCTATCAGCCGGGTGCCGTCCCCGCCTGAGGTCTCGGTGAGCACCCACACGTCGTCATCGGCCGGCCAGAGCAGCTCCAGCAAGCCGCGGGCACGGCCCGGGGTGGGCGTCGAGACGTTGAGGGCGAGCAGCGTGCGAGGCGACACCGGCCGATGCTACGCCGTCCCTTTTCCGGGCGCGTCCGACCCAAGGAGGACCACCTACCTGTTGTCCTCGACAAGGCATGGCAGTGGTCTCGTCTATGTGACAGTGGGCCACCCCGAGGTCCGGTCGGTGAGCATCCCCACTCCGTGCTCGACTCGAGCCCAGGGCTCGACCCGTTGGCATACTGTGCCCGTGTCGTCACTTGACCATGTGCGGTGGCTGGGCGGTGGGAGCGGCGCCGGGAAGAGCACCGTGGCTCAGGCGCTGGCGGACCGCTTCGGAGCTCGGCTCTACAGCACCGACGCGATGATGGGTGTCCACGCCGACCGGCTCAGCCCCGATGCCGCCCCTTTGCTGGAGCGGTTTCGGCAGCTGGACATGGACGAGCGCTGGGTGCAGCGCGATCCGACGACGATGTTTCAGACCTTCCCGTGGTTCCAGGGTGAGGGCTTCGACCTGGTGGTCGACGATCTCCGGCGTCTGCCGAGCGACCGCTTGATCATCGTCGAGGGCTTCCGACTGCTCCCGCGATCAGTCTTGCCGCATCTCTCGGATCCACGATGGGCCGTGTGGCTGCTGCCGACTCCGGCGTTCCGCGAGGCCTCGTTTGCCAAGCGCGGCCTCGCGGATGCGTTCTGGCTGAACACCCGCCATCCCGAGCGCGCACTGGCCAACCTGCTGGAGCGGGACCGGATTTTCACCAACTGGCTCTCCCGCGAGGCTGAGCGCACTGGCGTGAGCGTCCTCCACGTCGACGGCACCCGAAGCATCGACAGCATGGCCGAGGACTTGGCGGAACGCTTCGGCCTGTCCTGCTGAGCGGTCAGCATGCGGCGGGCGCCGCGTGCGAGCAACCCTCGCGATCGCTGTCCCGGCGGTCAGTGCGTCCGGGGTGCACCAGCAGCACGCCGATGGGACCGTGGGCCGTATGCCGCGCGAACAGGGCCGCTCCCCCGCCACCGGGGACTCTCAGGAACCGCTGGCGAAGTACCGGCGGATGCGCGACTTCTCCCGCACCCCGGAGCCCAGCGGCGCGCCGCCCGCGGGGCTGGAGGGTGGGGACCGGGTCTTCGTGGTGCAGCGCCACCGCGCGACGGCGCGACATTATGACTTCCGCCTCGAGGTCGACGGGGTGCTTGCCAGTTGGGCGGTGCCCAAGGGCCCCAGTCTGGACCCCGAGGTGCGCCGGCTGGCCATCCACGTGGAGGACCACCCGATGGAGTATCTCCACTTCGAGGGCGTGATCCCCGCCAAGGAGTATGGCGGGGGCGACGTCATCGTGTGGGACACCGGCACCTGGGAGCCCGGCAACAACGAGGATCCGGCGACAGCGATCCGCGCCGGCACGCTGCACGTCATCGTGCACGGCGAGAAGCTGCGCGGGGAGTTCATGCTGGTGCGCACCGCGCGCCAGGAGGGCGACAAGGAGCAGTGGCTGCTCTTCCACAAGCACGACGAGCACACGGTCGAGGGCTGGGACGCGGAGGACTTCCCCCGCTCCGTCCTCAGCGGCCGCACCAACGAGGAGGTCCTGGCCGATCCGGACCAGCTCTGGCACTCCGACCGGCCGGCCGGCCAGGCCGCGGAGTCGCTGCGGGTGGCCGTGCCGGACCCGCTCACCGAGGACGAGCTGTCAGCCCTGCGGGACCTGGGCAGCTCGGGGACCTGGGAGGTCTTTGGCCAGCAGCTGCGGCTGACCAACCTGGACAAGGTGCTCTTCCCGGCACGTCAAGGTGATGAGCCGGTCACCAAGCGCGAGTTCATCGAGTATGCCGGGCGCATCGCCCCCGTGCTCCTTCCCTATCTGGCGGGCCGGGCGGTCAACCTGCACCGACATCCCGACGGGGCGCAGGCCAAGGGTTTCTGGCACAAGGAGGTCCCCGACCACGCGCCGGAGTGGCTGCCGCGGTGGGACAACCCGGACGCCGGCCCCGGTGAGACCCAGACCTACCTGGTCGTAGACGAGGCCGCGGCGCTGGTCTGGGCCGCCAACTACGGCGCCCTGGAGTGGCACCCGTGGACGTCACCGACCACCGCCCCTGACTGCCCGTCATACGTGATGTTCGACATCGACCCTGGCGAGGGCACGACCTGGGAGGAGGCCCTGGACCTGGCGCGGCTGCACCGGACCGCGTTCGAGGCCCTGCACCTGCGGGCCTACCCCAAGGTGACCGGGCGGCGCGGGCTCCAGGTGTGGGTGCCGATCCGGCGCGGACCGAGCTTCGCCGACACCCGCGCCTGGGCCGAGAAGGTCTCCCGCAGCATTGGCGCGATGGTGCCCGACCTGGTCAGCTGGCGCTGGGAGGTCAAGTCGCGCAAGGGGTTGGCGCGGTTGGACTACACGCAGAACGCCGTGAACAAGACGCTCGTCGCGCCCTACAGCCCGCGGCCGTCGGCGGGTGCGCCCGTGTCGGTGCCAATCACCTGGGACGAGCTCGACGACCCCGAGCTGCGGCCGGACCGCTGGACGGTCCGCACCGTCCTGGACCGGCTGGATGAGGTGGGGGACCCGTTCCAGGGCGTGCTGCACCACGACCAGACGCTCCCCCGCGTGCGCTGACGATCACGCAGGGGAGCCACCCGGGTCGCCGCCGGTCACGTGGCGCGGGCCGCGCACGCCCCCGCCATAGCCAAACGGCCGGGACGGGGGGCGCCGGACGAGGTCGCGGCGGAAGCCGGCGCGGGCCACCATGGTCAACGTCGCAGCGATCACGAACGACCCGGCGGCAGCCCACCAGGCACCCTGGAACCCCACGCCGGAGACGACCAGACCCAGCAGAACCGGCCCCACCGCCCCGCCCGTGAAGGCCCCGGCCTGCACGACCGAGGTGGCGCGCGTCGGGGCGTCCCGACCGACCCGCGCCACGGCATACAGGAAGAGGCCGGGCCAGGACCAGCCCAGCCCAAAGGCCAGGAACCCGAAGACGACGACCACCCACGGCACCGCGAGCCCGATGAGCGCCAGACACGCTGCGCCAGCGGCCATCTGGGCCGCGACCACGGCCAGGTTCCCGCCATAGCGACGGTCGGCACGGTGCCCGGCAAAGACGCGGATGGCGATGGAGCTACCCGACCCGGCCGCCATCAGCAGACCCGCCTGTCCGACAGTCAGTCCCACGTCATAGGCCCAGCTCGCCAGATAGGCGCCGAGGAAGTTCGCGGCAGCGCTGGCAAACATGATCGCGATGCCGCACATCAGCAGCGGGGCCCACGGTGCCCGATCCACCGCGCCACCGACGAAACCGCCGCGAGGCACGGTGCGTCCCACCCGCGGTTGCAGCAGCGCCAGCACGATCACCACAAGCCCCGTGGTGCCCGTGACGACAAAGGTGCTCCGCCAGCCGAAGACCGCGGTCATCGTCGGCACCGCCAACCCACCAAACATGATGGCAGCTGGCACCGCACTCTGCTTGATGCCGAAGCCGAGGCCGCGTCGGTGGGCCGGCAGGACGGTGGCGACCGTCTGGTTTGCGGTGCCCTGACAGGCGGCGTTGGCCAGGCCGAGCACCGCCATCACGACGATCAGCGCCTCCCAGCGGTGCACCAGGAACGCGAGCCCAAAACCGCCCAGTGCGACGAGGATGCCGGAGGCGAGCTGCCCCTGGCGCCGGGTCCACTTCTCCAGCAGCTTCCCACCCAGGATGGTGGCCAGCGCGGCGACGGCAAAGAAGGTGCTGACGACCAAGCCGAGCACGGACGGCCCGAAGTCCAGGTCGCGCTGCATCAGCACGGCCTGCGCCCCGACCAGGAACGGAGGGATCGCGCCCAGCGTGGTCAGCGCGCTGGCCCCGAGCATCACCATCGCGGTCTGCGACCGCCGAGGACTGTGCACCACCCGGCCCCCCACCTCCTTACCAAATCGTTATCTACAGGCCATTGACGAAATGTACTGCCCTTTGCCATGGTAGTCGTCGACACCCGCGCCGGAGACCCGTCGCGCCACTCATCAGTCAACGGAGACCAGCGTATGTCGAGCAGCGCGCGTCGCGTGGAGGAGCCGGGCTATCGTCGCCTGGCCGGCCACCTTCGCGACGCGATCAAGGAGCAGCGCTGGGCCGAGGGCGAGGCACTGCCCACCGACGGGGAGCTCGGCACTGAGTTCAGCGTGAGCCGCCAGACAGTGCGCCGCGCCTACCTCGAGCTGGTCAACGAGGGCCTGGTCTATCGCGTCCCCGGCAGCGGCACCTTCATCACCCCGTCCCACCTGCGCTACCGGCGCCCGTTCGAGACTGTGGACGACCTGCTCGGACTGGCCGACGACACCGAGCTCGAGGTGGTCCAACCCCTCGAGGGCACCTTCGACCCCCAGGCCGCCAGCGAGCTCATGCTCGAGTCCCGGCTGATGTATGGCATGAAGTTCCTGCGCCGTCACCAGGGGACCGTCTTCTGCCACACCTCGGTCTTCCTGCCGCCAGAGATCGGCCGGCTGCTCGACGGCGAGGAGGCCTTCAGCCAGACCGGAGCCACGAGCACCATCACTGTGATCGGCGCCCTCACCGCCCGCAACGTCCAGCTCAGCGGCGCCGAGCAGTCGATGACCGCGCGGGCCGCGACTGAGCTGGACCAGCAGCGACTCGGCTGCGCCGTCGGCCACCCCCTGCTGCATGTCGAACGGCTCTATGTCGACCCCAGCGGACAGCCCGTCGAGTGGGCCGTCTCAGACTTTCTGCCCGAGCACTACACGCACCGGATCCATCTTGGACGCCGGCGCAGCAACCCTTCGTCGATCACGGCGGAGCGGACCACCAGGAAAGGAACACCCTCATGACCTCTCGCTCTCTGCGCACTCTCGCCATCGTTGCCGTCGGGGCACTGACGCTGGCTGGCTGCGGCGGCGCCCGCGGTGGTGGCGACGGCGGCGACGCGTCCGGCGGTGACGGTGAGACCTTCACGCTGAAGTTCTCGCACGTGACCACCGACAGCACCCCCAAGGGCACGGCCGCGATCTGGTTCGAGGAGGAGCTGGAGAAGCGCACCGACGGTCGCATCGACGTGGAGGTCTACTCCAACTCCTCGTTGTATGGCGACAAGGACGAGATGCAGGCCGTCCAGCAGAACTCGGTCCAGATGCTGGCCCCCGCCTCCGCGAAGTTCACCACGGTCGCACCGGCGCTGCAGGTCCTCGACCTGCCGTTCCTGTTCGACACCCCCGACGACATCCCCAGCGTCGCGGCGCCGGACACCGAGGTCGGCAAGGCGATCTACGCCAACGACGACCTCGCGGCCAAGAACATGAAGGTCCTGGGCCTGTGGGACTCGGGCATGAAGCAGATCCACTCCAACAACCTGACCCAGAAGCCGGCGGACATGGAGGGCAAGAAATATCGCATCCAGCCCTCCGACGTGCTCAAGAGCCAGATCGAGGCCTGGGGCGGCTCGGCCGAGGCGATCGCCTTCGCCGAGGTCTACTCGGCGCTGCAGCAGGGCGTCATCGACGGCGGCGAGAACACCTACTCCAACATCGAGTCGCAGAAGATGCACACGGTGCAGAGCAACATCGCCGAGTCCAACCACGGCTACATCGGCTACATCCTCGTGGTCAACACCGACTTCTTCGACAGCCTGCCCGAGGACCTGCAGGAGATCCTGATCGAGACCGCCGAGGACGCCTCGACCTACAACCGCGACAACGTGGTGGGGCTCAACCAGGAGTCCAAGGAGATCATCGAGGCTGACGGCAACACGGAGATCAACGTGTGGACCGACGAGGAGCGTCAGGCGTTCAAGGACGTGGTCGTCCCCTCGATCTACGAGCAGTACCGCGACGTGATCGGTGACGACATCGTCGACGAGCTCCTGGCCAACCAGTGACCCATCCCCACCTTGCCGGGGCGGCCTCCAGCCGCCCCGGCACCCCCACCCCAGCAGAAGGGTGTGAGATGTGAGACAGCTAGACAGAGTGCTCACGACCATCGAGAACGTCTTCGCGGCCGGCACCCTCGGCCTGGCAGCAGCGATCTCGATCGTGAACGTCTTCCTGAGGCAGTTCGGCGAGTCCTGGTTCTGGACCGAGGAAGCCGTCATCTATCTGATCATCTACTCCACGTTCGTCGGCGCCGTCATCACGCTGCGCCACAACGAGCACGTCAGCGTGGACATCCTCGGGGTGTTCTTCAAAGACAGGGGCAAGAAGTGGCTGGCCCTGGTGGCCGGCGTCGTGACGATCATCTATCTGCTGATCATGGGCTACCTCGGCTGGCAGCTGCTGGCCGAGCCGTTCTCACGCACCACCGTCACCCCCGTCCTCAAGCTGCCGCTGTGGGTGGTGGAGCTCGCTGTCCCGATCGGCATGACCCTCATGCTGCTCCGGGCCATCGAGTTGCTCTGGCGCACCTGGAAGCACGGCGTGCCGACCGGCGAGGACATGTTGGCCGCCGAGGCCGAGGCCACCGGGCTGACTCTTGAGGAGATCCGCGCCTCCAGCGCGGCCATCTCCGGCACAGGTGCTGCCGCGCCCGCTGACCCGGACGGCGAGAGTCGACCTGGTCCCGACGAGACGAAGGAGGACGGCCGATGAGCACCGAAGTCATCACTCTGCTGGTGATCCTGTTCGCCCTGCTGTTCACCTCGACGCCGATCGCGATGGCGCTGGGGCTGACGTCCTTCATCTATCTCTACTACTTCACGACCATCCCGCTCACCCAGGTCGTGGAGCGCCTGTTCAACGCGCTCAACAGCTTCCCGCTGATGGCGATCCCGTTCTTCATCCTGGCCGCCAACGTGATGACCCGCGGAGGCATCAGCCGCAGACTCACCGAGTTCGGCAACGCCCTCGTGGGACAGTTCCGCGGCGGCATGGCGATGACGGCCGTGCTGGCCTGCATGTTCTTCGCAGCGGTGTCGGGCTCCAGCCCGGCGACCGTGATCGCGGTCGGCACCCTGATGATCCCGGCGATGATCCGGCACGGCTATCCCAAGAAGTTCTCCACCGGCCTCATCGCGACCTCCGGATCACTGGGCATCCTGATCCCGCCCTCGATCCCGCTGATCGTCTATGGCATCGCCACCGAGCAGAGCATCGGTGACCTGTTCATGGCCGGCATCATCCCCGGCGTCCTGGCCGGTCTGATGCTGCTGGGCATGGCCGTGTGGGTCTCCCGGCGAGGCAACTATGGCGAGCACACCGGCGAGCCGATGCCCAAGGGCACCCGACGCCGAGCGCTCCGCGACGCGATCCTGGCGCTGCTGCTGCCGGTGATCGTGCTGGGCGGCATCTATGGCGGGTTCTTCACCCCGACCGAGGCCGCAGCGATGGCTGTGGCCTACAGCCTCGTGGTCGCGCTGCTGATCTATCGCGAGCTGACCATCAAGGATCTCGGCAAGGTGCTGCTCTCCTCGGCGAAGACGTCGGCGATGATCATGTTCATCATTGCCAACGGCATCCTGTTCACCTTCGTGCTGGCGGCTGAGCGGATCCCCGACCAGATCACGACAGGCATCGCCAACATGGACCTGGAGCCCTGGCAGTTCCTGGCGCTGGTCAACATCCTGCTGCTGATCGTCGGCATGTTCATGGAGACCAGCAGCGCGATCCTGATCCTGGCGCCCATCCTGTTGCCGATCGCGCTGCAGATGGGCGTGGACCCGATCCACCTGGGCATCATCATCGTGATGAACCTGGAGATCGGGATGATCACCCCGCCGCTGGGGCTGAACCTGTTCGTCGCCTCCGGGTTGTCCGGGATGAGCGTGCTGCAGGTGGCCAGGGCGGCCATCCCCAGCGCTGCTGTGCTCCTGGTCGCGCTCATCCTGGTGACCTACCTGCCGATCCTCTCGCTGGCGCTCATCAGATGACCCAGGAGTATGCCGGGGGCTGGCCTCCCAGCCCGGCCCCCGGCATACTCCGCCCCGGTCCCGCCCCGATCAACCACCGCGGCCCATCTCTCATTGACAAAATGTGCGGCCCTTCGAAACAATGGCCTCACATCTTCGGAGGAATCGACCCATGAACCCCCTCGACGGGATCACCGTCGTCTCACTCGAGCAGGCCGTGGCCGCGCCGTTCGCCACTCGCCAGCTCGCCGACCTCGGCGCCCGCGTGATCAAGGTGGAGCGGCCCGGCCCCGGTGACTTCGCCCGCGGCTATGACGAGACGGTCAAGGGCATGTCGAGCCACTTTGTGTGGCTCAACCGTTCCAAGGAGTCCGTCGCGCTGGACCTGAAGAGTCCCCTGGGCAAGGAGGCGGTCACCGCCCTGGTCCGCGAGGCGGACGTCTTCGTGCAGAACCTCGCCCCCGGTGCCGCCGAGCGACTCGGCCTGGGCGCCGAGGCTCTGCGCGCGGTCAACCCGCGCCTGGTGCACGTGTCGATCTCGGGCTACGGTCCCGGCGGCCCCTACACCACCAAGAAGGCCTATGACCTGCTCGTGCAGTGCGAGGCCGGACTGGTCTCGATCACCGGGACCGAGGAGGAGCCCTCCAAGGTCGGCATCTCGGCGGCCGACATCGCTGCGGGGATGTATGCCTACACCGGCATCCTCACCGCCCTCTTCCAGCGCGAGCGCACGGGTGAGGGAGCGACGCTCGAGGTGTCGATGCTGGAGGCGCTGGCCGAGTGGATGGGCTTCCCCCTGAACTACGCGATGTATGGCGGCATGCCCCCTCGGCGCAGCGGTGCCCGTCATGCGGCGATCGCCCCCTATGGCCCGTTCCACTGCGGCGACGGTGAGCAGGTCTTCCTCGGCATCCAGAACGAGCGTGAGTGGGCGACCTTCTGCGAGCAGGTGCTCGGCAACGCCGCCCTGGCCACCGACCCACGCTTCGAGCGCAACAGCCTGCGGGTGGAGAACAGCGCGGAGCTGAACACGGAGATCGAGCGGGCCTTCGCCGGCAAGACCGCCGAGCAGGCGGCCGAGCAGCTGGAGGAGGTCGGCATCGCCAACGCGCTGCTGCGCGACATGGCCGGGCTGGCCGCCCATCCGCAGCTGGCAGCCCGCGACCGGTGGGTGGACTACGACTCCCCCGTCGGCCCGCTCCGCGCCCTCATCCCGCCGGCCACGCTGCAGGGCAGTTCACCCGTGATGGGCCCGATCCCCACCGTCGGTGAGCACACCGACCAGATCCTGACCGAGCTCGGTCTGGCCCCAGCCGCAGGAGGCACCCCGTGACCGTCGACGCCATCAGCACCGAGGAAGGCTCCTCCACCGCAGCGGCCACGGGCGCGCCTTCCATCGCCGTGGCCCTCGCCCGCTGGGCGAGCACGACGCAGCCGTCGCAGGCCGACCTCGACCTGGCCGACCGGAGCCTGCTCGACACCGTCGCGGTCGCCCTGGCGGCTCGCACCCACGAGATCCGGCCGGTTGTCGACGCCCTCGACACCCAAGCCGCGCGCTGGGCGGCGCTGGCTCACGTCATCGACTTCGACGACCTACACCTGCCCTCGACCACCCACATCTCGACCGTCTGCGTCCCGGTCGCCCTCGCCACTGCCGGGCACGACGGCGAGCGCGCGGCCCGGGCCTACCTCGCAGGCGCGGGGGTCATGGCCCGACTCGGCACGGCCCTGGGTTGGTCGCACTACACCGCAGGCTGGCACGCGACGACCACCTCTGGGGCGATCGCCGCGGCTGTGGTCGCCGGCGTCGCGCACGGGTTGAACCAGGAGCAGCTGACCAACGCCATCGCGCTGGCCGTCCCCGCCTCGGGCGGCGTCCAGCGGGCCTTCGGCACGGACGCCAAGAGCCTGCAGGTCGGGCTGGCCGCGCAGGCGGGGATCCAGGCGGCGCAGCTCGCCGGGGCCGGGGCCAGCGCGGATCCCCGTGCGGTCGAGGCCTGGATGGAGCTGCTCGGCGGCGACCCCGGTCACCCGTTGGTCACCGACCCCTGGTCCGATCCCGCGATGATTCCCGACGGGCTGGCGATCAAGGTCTATCCCGCCTGCTATGCACTCCAGCGACCGATCGGTGCCCTGCGCGAGACCGTGGGCGAGCCGATCGCGGCCGACCAGGTCGCCGCGATCCGGCTGAGCACCCCGCGTGGGACGGTCACCCCGCTGGTCCACCACCAGCCGCAGACCGGCCTGGAAGGCAAGTTCAGCCTGGAGTATGCCGCCGCGACCGCCCTCCTCGACGCGCACTCCGGCTTCCGTGCCTTTGGCGACGAGGCAGTGCAGCGCGCCGACGCGCAGCGACTCATCGGGCTGACCGAGGTCACCCTGACCGACGAGACGGGTGACGGTCTGCTGGTGGGGGCGGTGGAGGTCGAGGTGGACCTGACCGACGGGCGCACCGTCGCCGGGTCGCTGGACCTGCCGCCGGGCTCCCCCGGCAAGCCGCCGACCGACGCCGAGATGGAGGCCAAGGTGCTGGACTGCCTGGAGCTGGGCGGCATCAAGGGTATCGCCCCCAGTGACATCACCTGGGCCCGCGCAGCGCGGCTGCTCTCCACCCATCTCGCACCCGGCGTCTGAGCCGGCCACTCGGCATACGCCCCAGGAGGACCGACGAAACCATCCCAAGAAGTGCAGGAAGACCAGCGAAACCACTACGAAAATTGCGGGCCGACCAGCGAAACCACTACGAAAACTGCTGGCAGACCAGCGAAACCCCTACAGAAATGGGTGGGAACCGATGAGCACCGAGATGCTGTCCGAAGATGAGGTCGAGATCGTCCGCCTGGTGCGGGAGTTCGTCACCGAGCAGGTCAAGCCCGTCGCCAGCGAGCTCGAGCACGCCAACACCTACCCCGAGGAGCTCATCGAGGCGATGAAGCAGATGGGGATCTTCGGCCTGGCGATCCCGGAGCCGTGGGGCGAGGCGCAGGTCAGCCTGCCGGCCTACTGCCTGGTCACCGAGGAGCTGGCCCGCGGCTGGATGTCCCTGGCCGGCGCGATGGGCGGGCACACCGTCGTCGCCAAGCTGATCCTGGCCTATGGCACGCAGGAGCAGAAGGACACCTACCTGCCGCGGATGGCGACCGGTGAACTGCGCGCCACCATGGCGCTGACCGAGCCCGGCGGCGGCTCGGACCTGCAGGCGATGCGCACCACGGCCAAGGTCGACGGCGACGACTATGTCGTCAACGGCTCCAAGACCTGGATCACCAACGCCCGCAAGGCCGAGCTGATCGCGCTGATGGTCAAGACCGACCCGGAGGCCGAGCCGCGACACAAGGGCGTCTCGATCCTGCTGGTGGAGAAGGAGGGTGAGGACGGCCTCGACGGCTTCCACCTCTCCCGCGACCTGCCCAAGCTGGGCTACAAGGGCGTGGAGTCCTGCGAGATCGCCTTCGACGGCATGCGGGTTCCGCGCACGGCCCTGCTCGGCGAGACCGAGGGCGTCGGCTTCGCCCAGATGATGAAGGGCCTGGAGGTCGGCCGCCTGCAGGTCGCCTCCCGCGCGCTCGGCGTCGGACGGGCCGCCCTGGAGGACTCGTTGCAGTACTCCCAGGAGCGTGAGTCCTTCGGCGTGCCGATCTGGAAGCACCAGTCGATCGGCAACTACCTGGCCGAGATGGCCACCAAGCTCGTCGCCGCCCGGCAGCTGACGCTGCACGCGGCACGCGCGTTCGACGCCGGGCAGCGCGCCGACATGGAGGCCGGCATGGCCAAGCTGTTCGCCTCCGAGGTCGGCATGGAGATCGCCCTGGACGCGATCCGGATCCACGGCGGCTACGGCTACTCCACCGAGTTCGACGTGGAGCGCTACTTCCGCGACGCGCCCCTCATGATCGTCGGCGAGGGCACCAACGAGATCCAGAAGAACGTCATCGCACGCCAGCTGGTCAAGCGCGGGAACGTGGACCCGGTATGACGGGAGTCCAGTCCGCGCGCTCGTTCCTGTTCGTCCCGGGCGACCGGCCCGAGCGGTTCGACAAGGCGATCGCCAGCGGCGCCGACGTGGTCATCATCGACCTGGAGGACGCGGTCGCACCCGAGGCCAAGGCGTCCGCCCGGGACGCCACGGTGGCCTGGCTGGCCGGCGGAGGCCGTGCGGCCGTGCGGGTCAACGCCGCCGACAGCCCCGAACACGAGGATGATGTGGCGGCCCTGGCCGGGATCGCCACTGCGGCAACAGACTCCGGGCTGGTCGCGATCGTGCTGCCGAAGGCCGACGACCCGGATCTCGCCAGCAGTGTGGCCAACCAGACCGGCGTGCCCGTCATCGCCCTGGTGGAGTCGGCGCTAGGCCTCGTCCGCGCCCACGAGATCGCTTCTGCGACCGGCGTTTCCCGTCTCGCCTTCGGGCACCTCGACTATGCCGTGGACCTTGGCAGCGGCAACGGCCGTGAGCCGATGCTGCACGCCCGCTCCACCCTCGTGCTGACTTCTCGCGCTGCGGGACTGCCCGGACCGATCGACGGCGTGACGACAGCGCTGGACGAGACCGAGGTGCTGACCGACGACCTGGCCTATGCCCGCGACCTCGGGCTGACCGGCAAGCTGCTGATCCACCCCAAGCAGGTGGAGCCCACCCACGCGGCCCACCGGCCCTCCGAGGAGGACGTCGCCTGGGCACAGCGGGTGATCGAGGCAGCAGCGTCCGGCGGTGCCGTCCGCGTCGACGGTGACATGGTCGACGCGCCGGTCGTGGCGCGCGCCGAAGACGTGTTGCGACGGAGGGAATCCTGATGACTGAGAGCGCCACCCGCACCGAGGTGATCTCCGCCGAACCGGTCGAGTCCCTCGCCGCTGTCCTTGAGACACCCGTGCCGTTCGAGGCGGGCTCACCCGTCCCGCCGCTGTGGCACTGGCTCTATCTGCTCGACCGCCGCCGCCAGTCCGACCTGGGCACCGACGGCCACCCGACCAGCGGCATCCCTGCCCCACCCGGCCCGGGGAGACGCAGGATGTTTGCGGGAGGGCGCGTGACGACATACGCACCGCTGGTCATCGGCGAGCCCGCGACCAAGGTGACCTCGATTGCCAAGACCGTCGAGAAGGAGGGTCGCACCGGTCCGCTGACCTTCGTCACGGTCCTGCAGGAGATCAGCCAGCGCGACCAGCTCGTCATCCGCGAGGAGCAGGACATCGTCTATCGCGCTCCCGGCACCGGTGCCCTGCCACCCGCCCCCGAGCCGCCCACGCCACCGGCCGGCCCGACGCTGCGCCTGGCGGTCGACGAACGGCTGCTGTTCCGCTTCAGCGCGCTGACCTACAACACGCACCGCATCCACTACGACCTCGGCTATGTGCCGACCGAGGGCTATGACGGCCTGGTCATCCACGGACCGCTGCAGGCCCTGCTGATGGGTGACCTGATGCGCCGCGAAGGCGTCGACCTGGTGGGGCAGACCTTCGGCTATCGCCTGGTCTCTCCCATGGTCGGCACGCAGACGCTGAGCATCGTGCCCGGTCAGGACGGCCTGGAGCGAGGCGCCGAGTCCCGCAGCGAGGCCGGGGCGATCTGCGCGACGAGCACCCTGACGACGGCGGGCGCGACCGTTGGCTGACGCGGTCCTGCTCGAGGTCGACGACCGTGGCGTCGCGACGGTCACGCTGAACCGGCCCGAGGTCAACAACGCCTATGACGAGGCGATGCTGCTCGGCGTCCACGCGGCTGTCGACGCGGCCGAGGCGTCGCTGGCGACAGACTCCCCCGTGCGCTGCGTCGTGCTCCGTGGCAACGGACGGCACTTCCAGGCAGGTGCCGACCTGCACTGGCTCAACGCGGTGCGCACCGGCAGCCGAGGACAATTTCGCAGCCTCCGAGCTGACGGGCAGCGCCGTGCGCCGGCTCAGCCAACTGGACGTGCCGGTGCTCGCTCTCGTGCAGGGTGCCTGCTTCGGCGGGGGCACCGGTGTCCTGGCCGCTGCGGACGTCGTCCTGTGCGGCGAGGACTCCGTCTTCTCCATCGCGGAGGTCCGGTGGGGTCTGCACGCCTCGATCATCCTGCCCCAGCTGGCTGACGCGATCGGAGCGCGGCAGGTGCGGCGCTATGCCCTCACCGGCGAGCGCTTCGACGCCGCCGAGGCGCAGCGGATCGGGCTCGTGCACGACGTCGTGCCCCGCGACGCACTCGAGGAGCGGGGCGCCGCCGTGGTCGAGGCGATCCTGGCCAGCGGGCCGGGTGCGGTCCGCACGACCAAGCGGATCGCGCGTGCCCTGTCCTGGACGGCTGTGGATGACACCGAGTTCACCGACCTGGTGGCCGAGCACAGCGCCGCCCGTCAGTCGCCCGAGGCGGCCGAAGGCCTGGCGGCCTTTGCCGAGAAGCGGTCGCCGTCCTGGAGGAGCTGAGCTGAGCGGGTTGAGCATGCTGGCCGGGATCAGGGTCGTCTCGATGGAGCAGTTCATCGCCGGCCCCTACTGCTCCTCCCTGCTGTCGGACGCCGGCGCCGAGGTCATCAAGGTCGAGCGTCCCGGCACCGGCGAGCCGCGGCGGACCTATCAACCGCGCCTGGGGCACGAGGACGACTACGTTAGTGGCGGCTTCGCGTCATACAACCGGGGCAAGCGGTCCGTCGAGATCGACCTGAGCGCCGAGGAGGGCCGCGAGTCGCTGCTCGGTCTGCTCGCCGAGGCAGACGTCTTCCTCTGCAACAACCGGCCTGGGTCGCTGGAGCGGCTGGGCCTGGGCGTCCCGCAGCTGCGCGAGCGCTTCCCCCAGTTGGTGATCTGCGAGATCACCGGGTTCGGGGTCTCCGGCGGGCCGTATGCCGAGTGGCCGGCCTTCGACTCGGTCATCCAGGCGATGAGTGGGCTGAGCAGCCTGCTCGGCACCGCCCCGGAGGAGCCACCGCTGCTCGCGCCGATGGGGACCATGGACCTGCTCACCGGGGTCTATGCCTGCCTCGGCATCCTCACCGCTCTCGTGCACCGCAGCCGGACCGGTGAGGGCACGCACGTGGACGCGGCGATGTATGACATCGGTGCCGCGTTCCTCGAGCGCCCCCTGACCCTGCACGAGTTCACCGGTGAGGTGCCGACCCGCGGGATCGACCGGTTCAGTCCCGTCGGCGCTTTCCGGGCCGGCGACGGCGGCTGGATCTCGATCGTCATCCCCACCGACGAGATGTGGCAGCGCTGCTGCGCCGCGATGGGCCGGCCTGACCTGGTCGAGGACCCGGCGCTCGACACCGTGCTGAAGCGGGCCGAGCGGATGCCGGACCTGGTGCTGCC
Organism: Ornithinimicrobium cryptoxanthini; assembly: GCF_023923205.1. Lineage (NCBI taxonomy): Bacteria > Bacillati > Actinomycetota > Actinomycetes > Micrococcales > Ornithinimicrobiaceae > Ornithinimicrobium > Ornithinimicrobium cryptoxanthini. The sequence goes on from NZ_CP099490.1 coordinate 3,451,081, forward strand.
CGCGCTCGAGGAGTGGGCTGCAGGCATGAGCCAGCATGAGGCGGTGGAGTCGCTGCGCAGCGCCGGGCAGCCCGCCGGGGCGGTGCAGACGATCGCGGACGTCCGCGAATGCCCGCAGCTGGCGCACCGCGGGCTCTTCGTGCCGATGCAGGACGAGCGCCTGGTGCGTGAAGTCGGCACCCATCCGGCCCTGCCTCGGCTGCCGCTGCTCTTCAACGGTGAGGCGGCCGACCCCGGCATCGTGCCGCGCCTCGGCGAGGGCAACGGGCTGCTGAACCCGCCGCCCGTTGCGGGTCGATGGGAAGACGCCGACTGATCCCTCGAGCGAGCCTGAGTCCCGGTCAGTCCTTAAGGAGGCATGGTGACCGGATGTCCACAGCCTCGTCCGCGAGTGGCGAGGAGGTCTGCGTCGACGGTATGCATCGTTGCTTGAGGTCGCGCTGAAGGCACTGCTCCGTGAGCACCGAGAGGCAGAGGTCGACCGGGCCGACGTGCGCGCCTACGGAGAGCAGCCGGTCGAGCTCCCTGATGAGTGGGGCGACGTGGCGTCCTTCCTCGATGCTGCTGGCAAGCTCTGACGTGCAGTTGCCCGCTCGAGGTGACCCCGCGAGCCACTCACCACGGGTGCGCCGGGCGTAGGCTTCAGGCATGAGTCAGCCGCAGGAGGTCCCGATCCGGGACGAGTCGATCCGCCTCGGCCAGCTGCTCAAGCTGGCCGGTGTCGTGCAGGACGGCGCCATGGCTCGCATGGTCATCGAGAACGGTGAGGTCACCGTCGACGGGGAGACCGTGATGCGCCGCGGGGTCCAGGTCCGTCCTGGGTCCGTCGTGAAGTATGCCGACGCTGACCTTCTGGTGACCACCGCGCAGTAGTGATCTTCCTGCCGGCGTAGGCAGTGCTTGTGTCGGCTGTCGGCTGTCGGCTGTCGGCGCTAGCGTTCGACCATGACACTCACTCTTGGCATGATCACCACCGATACCACCGACGCGGAGGCGCTGGCCGGCTGGTGGGCCGAGCAGACCGGAGCACAGATCGCCGAGACCAACGACGGCTGGTTCGTCATCGTCCGCGGCGGGACTCTGCCGGTCTGGATGGCCTTCCAGAAGGTCGATGGGGTGACGCCTGGCAAGAACCGGCTGCACCTGGATCTCACCGCCAGCGGCGACCTCGACGACGAGGTCGAGCGGCTGCTCGGCGCCGGCGCGACCCTCGTGGCCCGGCGCGGCGACGAAAACTTCCGATGGGTCACGCTGGCCGACCCGCAGGGCAACGAGTTCTGCGTCTCCGGCCCCCACGGGGGAGGGACCAGCTAGGGAGCAAATCCGCCACCGAAAAGTCTTGTGGCGTTGCGACGCACGGGCGTACATTTCGAGCGAAGGGACCCGCCCGCACCATCGGGTGAGGACCCACCCTCCACAGAGAGGCCTTGCGATGCCGTGTGATGCCAGCGGGATGGCCGAGATCCACCGCGCGTTCAAGGCCGCTTTCCGGGACGGGGTCGCGTTCGTCGAGGGGGTTGCCGACGGTGATGCTGCGCACGCCGAGGTGGTCGCCAAGCACCTCAACCTCTTCTCCGTCGCCCTCCACACCCACCACGAGTTCGAGGACCAGGATCTCTGGGGCAAGCTCCGGGACCGGGCCCCAGCCTGCGCGCTCCACGTGGACCGGATGCAGTCCCAGCATGCCGCGATGCTCGTGCAGCTCAACGCGCTGGACGCAGCTCTGCCGACCTGGCGGGCGTCCGGCTCGAGTGCTGCTGCCCAACCCGTCCTCTCGGCGCTGGCCGGCATCAACAGCGCGCTGGACGAGCACCTGCCAGACGAGGAGACAAAGATCGTCCCGCTGATGGAGGAGGTGCTCACTCAGCCGGAGGTCGACGCGGCCGCCGATCACGGACGCCGTGCGACGCCGAAGGGCCAGGCGTTCCCCATGCTAGGAGGCATTCTGGCGGCCCAGCCGGACGGCGGCACGGCGTTCATGCATAAAAACATCCCGCCACCCGTGCGCCTGGTCTGGCGCGCGATCGGCCGGCGCAAATACGAAGCCAACCGCCAGGCACTGTTGCACGGGCCGCGCTGAGCAATGACCTGGTCGGCGCGCTGCAGATCGGCCACCTGCCCCCACCGAGCACGCTCATCGCGATGCTAGCCCACCCACCTCGCGAGTCACGGTGTCCAGCAACTGCTCGGCGCCGGCCTCCCCATAGACGACCGCGGCGATCGCCTACGTGTCGAGGGCCAGCCTCATCCGGGAGCCTCGTGGCGTCATACCCGAGGAGTTCATCGAGGGGGCGGTCATCAAGGATCGGCCGGATGCGACCGCGGCGAATGATGTCCTGAAGTTCGTGGCTCACATCGCCCGCACCCGCGCGGGCCCGCTCGCGTTGCAACCGTTCCTCCACCGCGCGCCGAGTGGTTTGGGTGATGGTCTCACCGGTCAGCCTGGCGAGCTCCCGAACCAACCGGTCGGTGTCTGGATCTTTGATGTCGAGCGCATATATCCACCATATGAGGAAGAAAGGCAGATATCTCGGCAGATGTCTGTCCATGCCGCTCACCACATGGGCTTCACCGCACACCTCAGTGACCCTCAGGTCTGCCACGGTGGGAGTGTCGACTGGTTGGCCAGATAGAGTCATGGACTGCGGGGCACGGAGACGAGAGAGTGGGGTGCAGTCCATGGACACAGGCATGACAGCCGATCGACCGATCGTGACCTTCGTCTATGGCACGCGCCCCGAGGCGATCAAGTGCGCTCCCTTGGTGCTGGCGCTGCAGCAGGATCCAGACTTCCAGGTCCGCGTTGTCGTCACGGGCCAGCACCGGGAGATGCTGGACCAGGTCAACACCCTGTTCGGGATCGAGCCGGACGTCGACCTGGACATCCACCAGACGGGACAGACGTTGTCGGATGTGGCCGTCAGGACACTGCGTGGAGTCTCCGACGACCTGGCGGCCCATCGGCCAGCGGCCGTGGTGGTCCAGGGTGACACGTCCTCCGCCTTTGTGGCGGGGCTTGCCGCGTTCTATGCACAGGTGCCCGTCGTCCACCTGGAGGCAGGCCTGCGCACCGGCGATCTGGCGGCCCCGTTCCCCGAGGAGGGCAACCGGTCGCTGCTCACCAGGATCGCTGCGCTGCACCTCGCTCCCACTGCGGGCAACCGTGACAACCTGCTGCGTGAGGGCATCGACCCGGCCAAGATCGTCGTGACGGGAAACTCGGTGATCGATGCTCTGCACCACGCCGTCGCCGCTGATCACCCGTGGGAGAACGAGCAGCTGCGCGAGCTGTCCAGCACCGACCGGCCGCTCGTGCTCGTCACCGCGCACCGCCGCGAGTCCTGGGGTGAGCCGATGGAGGCGATCGGCCGCGCAGTCGCCACGGTCGCCGTCCGGCACCCCGGCCACGACGTCGCCCTGCCCGCCCACGCGAACCCTCGAGTGCGCGAAGTTCTCGTCCGGCACCTGGGCCACCTGCCTAACGTCCACATCGTCGACTCCGCTGCCTATGGCGATTTCTGTCGCCTGCTGCAGCGGGCCAGCGTGATCCTCACTGACAGTGGCGGCGTCCAGGAGGAGGGACCGGCGCTCGGCAAACCCGTGCTCGTGATGCGTTCGACGACAGAACGTCCCGAAGCCATGGAGTTCGGGACCGTGCGCCTCGTCGGTGTCGACGAGGCTCGGATCGTGGCGGAGGTGACGTCCTTGCTCACCGACCCCAGTGCTCGTGAGGCGATGTCGCAAGCGGTCAACCCCTATGGAGACGGAAGGGCCGCACCACGCGCGGTGGCTGCCCTGCGCCACTGGCTCGGCCTCGGCCCCCGCCCCCAGGACTTCATCCCACGGCGACCACAAACCAGGGTCGGCGACCTCGTTGACACTGCGCACGACACCAGGTGATCGTGCGACTCGCGCTGCGTGCCGTCGGCGACCTCACCCTGACGCTGGGAGCGGTGCTGTTGCTCTTCGTGGTGTGGCAGGGGTGGTGGACCGACGTCCAGGCCAATGCTAAATCCGACGAGCTGCTCATCGAGGCTCGCGCCGAGTTCATCGCACCTCCCGCCGATGACGCAGCCACAGAAGTCCGGGACACAGAGCCGACCGAGGTGGTCGAGCCGCCCGCCACGAGCTACGCCATCAACGACCCCATCGCCGTGATCTATCTGCCGACGATCGGGCAGGAGCGGGTCGTCAAGGAAGGGACGGACCGCGACGTTCTCAACCAGGGTGTCCTCGGGCACTACCCCGGCACCGGCGCCCCCGGGCAGGTGGGCAACTTCGCGCTGGCCGGGCACCGCACGACCTATGGACGCCCGCTGTGGGACCTGGCCGAGATGAAGGCGGGCGACCCGATCGTCGTCGAGACGGCGGCCGGCTACCACGTCTACTCCTTCGAGAAGCTGGAGGTGGTCGAGCCCAGCCGTTGGGAGGTGCTCGCCCCCGTCCCGGGTGCACCTGAGGCTGAGGCCTCACGTGCCTCGATGGTCCTGACCGCCTGCCACCCGAAGTTCAGTGCCGCAGAACGACTCGTGGGGTATGCCGTGCTCGACCGGTCGGTCCCTCGCTCGCAGGGGGCGCCCCCTGAGCTGTTGGCAGACGACCGCACGGAGGACAGCTGATGTATGCCTGGATCTGGCGCACTCTGCCGGGGCCCACGTGGCTGAAGCTCCTCCTCACGCTAGTGCTCGTGGCCATCGTGGTGGGGGTCCTGTTCGAGTGGGTCTTCCCCGTCGTGGCTCCGCACATGCCGTTCAACGACGGGACGATCGAGACGCAGAGCCCCTGACCCAACATTGCCCGGTGACCGAGGGGTCTCGGTCACCGGGCAATGTTTGTTCTGTGTCAGTGGCTGGTGGCTCGCCGGCGCTTGGTCGTCACGACCGCGACTCCGGTGCCGACCACGGCCAGCGTGCCCAGGGCGATCGGCAGACCGGCCAGCGGCACGGCCGGGACCAGCGCCAGGTCGGCGCTGGGTCCACAGGTCACGTTGGCCAGCTCGACGTTGGCCAGAGCGTCGCCGACGGCGTCGACGTCGATGGCAGTGACCGACAGACCTCCGTAGTAGCCAGGGTCAGTGCCTTCCGGATGATCCAGCGGGACCTGCTGGTTGAGGGTGACGCTGACTAGCGGGGAGAGCAGGGCCGAGACAGTTGGCGACACGAGGCTGAGGAGATCGGTGTTGGGCGCGACGGTGGTGTCCAGATCCACGATCACGTCAGGAATCAGCAGCGGCTGGTCGACGACTAGTCGGGCACCGACCAAGTTGGCTTGGCCAGAGCTCGTGCCGTCGGCCTGCGTCTCGCAGGTCGCCGTGATGGCGTCGGCCTCGATCCGTGCGCTGACCAGGCCGAGGACGTCCACAAGGTTGAGCACGACCGGGGCCGTTCCGGGAGTCGTGCAGTTGGCCGCGTCGCCGACATCAACGAGTCCGCCCTCACCGGTGACACCGGAGCAGGCGGCGCTCGTGCCGTCGTTGTTAGCCACGGCCACCTCACCCAGTGCCCCGGCGGTCAGGACGTCCTGACCGTTCAGCAGCGAGATCAGCGGCTGCTCAGACGCAGTGACGGTCTCAGTGCTGCCGTCGTTCTCGGCCGTCTCCGTCGTGGTGTCCACGACGACCGCGGGGTTGAGGACGCTCAGGTGCAGTGCTGTCGCACTGGCCTGGGTGGCAAACGGCGCTCCCATCGCAGCCGTCGCCGCGAGGATGGTCGCGGCGCCCCCTGCGGTCCCGGCGAGGGCGAGACGTCTAGTGGTCGAACGAACTCTTGCACTGCTCATGATTCTCCTTATCTGGTGAATGTTGCCGGTTCTGCTGCTGACGTCGCCAGCGACCCTGACGTGGACGGTGGGTGTGCTCGTCCCGCAGCGCGGGGAGCAGACCCCTTTGCGAGCCCCTGGTAGACCCTGTCGGTCTTGACCCAGTCGCTCTTGCTCCGCGCGATGCGGAACGCT